>NZUQ01000113.1 GCA_002697225.1 Candidatus Poribacteria bacterium | reverse complement strand
GCTAAGGCTGTGTAGGCGATTTCAGTACCAGTAGGTGACCACACTGGATTGTTTTCGCCCGCACCTTCCGTTATGTTTCTTCGTTTCCCTTTGCCATCGAGTGACATGATATATGTCCACCGTGCTTTGTTTGCACCTCCGTCTGAAGAGAATGTCATATGGACACCTCCTAGTGAGGCAGTTGGTGTTTCTTCATTTGTCTTGCGAGTTTTGGTCAGGTTCTTGGGCTCTAGGCCGTCGGATTCCATAATCCAAATGTCCTTACTGTTATTTCGATCGGACACGAAGAGGATTTTTGGGCTCGCAGACTGCACATAGAAAGGAATTAACAAAGTGCAAATTAACACATTAATTACGGGAATTAACCGGGTTATGTGAGTAGTCATTACCGTTTTCTATGTTTGATTGAAGTTACTTGGTATCGTGTTTGTTGGATTTTAATCCCATACCCATAACATTAAATTGTTGGATGGCAGCTGCTATTTGCGGATCGTATTCTAAATCATCGATCTCGTTTTTCGTTTGACGGGCAATCGCGAATTTTAATCCGGCATCACTGATAGTAATTTGATCTTTCAGAAGTTGATCGCTCATCCGGCGATATTTACGTAGAGTTGCCTCCGAATTTTGATCATCCTTTATCGCTTGTCTGGCTGATCTGATTTGGTTTAGGATATCGTCACCGTTTTCTGCAATGAAGTCGTCAATTTTTTGGTGATCGCGTAATTTAAGTAGCGTTCGCCTTTCCGACCGACTAAACCATGTTTCTTCCAGATCTGGCGTGATTCCAGCTTTGTGGATGTCAATTCCATTGGGACTGTAGTAATGGGCGATGGTCAACTTGACGGCAGCACCTCCACTGAGTGGGAAGAGTTGTTGTACCGAAGCTTTTCCAAAGGTTCTTTGCCCCATGAGCAGGCCTCTACCGTGATCCTTGATAGCAGCGGCTACAATCTCCGATGCGCTGGCACTCCCTTCGTTTACCAGAACAATTAACGGATAGTTTTTCTTTTTTGCTTCTTTCAAAGCGAGGTGATCTCTACGTGGTCTCTTGCCTTTTGTGTAGACTACCAGTTGATCTGGTTCAAGGAAATTGCTGGCGATTTCTACGGCAGAACTGAGCAGCCCACCCGGATTTGAACGCAAATCCAGAATCAGGCCGCGAAGGTTTTTCTGATCAAATTCGTCAAAAACCTGATTAACATCAGCCGCGGTGGTTTTTCTAAATTGGTTAATCCTGATATAGGCAATATCAGATTTTAAGATTTTCGATTCAACTGAACGAATGCGAATCACGTCCCGGACAATCTTAACTTCAATCGGCTCTGTCTCTCCTTCATGAAAAACCGTCAAGGTGACTGGTGTTCCTGGTTCACCTCGCATTTTTTCGGCTGCGTTGTGGACTGTTATGTTGATTGTAGACTCATTGTCAATCTGGCTGATTATATCTCCGGTTTTGAGTCCAGCTTCATCGGCAGGTGTGCCTTTGAATGGAGATATTACGGTTAACTGATTCCGTCGAATACCGATCTCCATACCCAGCCCACCGTAGGTGCCACCAGTTTCAGTTCGAAAGGCAGTGAAACTTTTTCGATCAAAGAATTGGCTGTAGGGATCAAGTGTTCTAAGCATGCCGCGGATCGCACCCTCCATTAAATCTTTTGGTTTTGGGTTTTCAAGGTGTTCTTGCTCAATCCGAGCCAATACTTCAGCCAGCAATGAGATGCTTTCCAGAATCTCGTCATCGGGACTGACTTCTGCACCAGTTGCGGTGAAAACAAAGAAAAAACTGTGCCAGACCATAATCAATGATAATAATCGTAAAAAATTAGGCTTTGATGGTTTTGCCGATAACATTTAATCTTCCTCTTCGACTGTTTGAATGACATTATGCAAGAAACGAACGAATACAATGCGAAAGGCGAAATAGGCGGCCGCAGCATAAAGCAATATGTCCCAANATGTCGTTTGATCGGCCATCAATTCCCAANTTGAGTAACCTCCNANCTGCGCCTGTGCCATTGGTTCCGCTTGTTCNGCAGAGATNTGGTATTGGTTCATCAGGTAGCGTTGGGTTCGTTGAAACGTATTCCATCGCACATCCAGAAACTTTCCGAANGTCAGACCAATGATGGCATATGCAGAAGCAATCAGACCATAACTGATTTTCCTGGNNCTTCCTATCAAGAGANTGCTGAGTCCGATGAAAATTCCGACAGCGATAGAGGATATTCCGGCTAGAGCTGTCGAAATCGATAGCATTTTCGCCCATAANGCACCACTGATGATTGAACNNANAAATGCTGCTATNAGGACAGAACCAACTCGATTGTAATTCATCGATCAATTTCCATTGATAAGGATTCTNGGGCTTTNAAAGTTTTGGCTTCTTNTGATGNTGATCAGTGTTTTGCTCGAAAGTGTAAGCAACTTGGAATATTTTTTCCTCTTCAAAAGGTGCAGCCAGGATTTGTAGTCCGATTGGTAGTCCACTTCCCGTCAGTCCACACGGCACGGAAATACCAGGTAGTCCAGCTAAACTGGAAGGGGTGGTGAAAATGTCCGACAGGTACATTTGCAGTGGATCGTCTGTGCGTTCTCCGATTTTAAAGGCAGGAGTTGGGGAAGTCGGTGTAATCAAAACATCAACCTTCTCAAACGCTTGGTCAAAATCTTGCTTAATCAGTGTCCGGACTTTTTGTGCTTTCAGATAGTAAGCATCGTAGTAACCAGAACTTAGTGAGTAAGTCCCCAACATAATNCGGCGCTTAACTTCATCNCCGAATCCTTGGCTTCGTGTTTTTCTATACATATCGATTATGTTATCGATATGCTCGGTACGGAGTCCATAGCGTACGCCGTCGTATCGGGCAAGATTAGCACTGGCTTCGGCTGGTGCGATGATGTAGTAGGTGGCAATGGCGTAGTCTGTATGTGGGAGGGAAACTTCCTCNGTGCTGGCACCTAGTTTTTCAAGCAACTCAATTGCGGATCTCACACTTGTTTCAACTTNNGGATCAATGCCTTGACTGAAGTATTGAGTTGGGATGCCAATTTTAATGCCNTTAACATCGTTGATCAGACTNTTAGTAAAATCGGGTACCGGCAAATTTGCCGAGGTAGAATCCATCTGATCGTGNCCGCAGATAACGTTGTGGGTGATGGCGCAATCAGTTACATCTTTAGTTAGTGGTCCNATCTGATCAAGCGAAGAAGCAAAGGCTATGAGCCCAAACCGGGATACACGGCCGTAGGTCGGTTTCATNCCCACTACGCCACANANCGATGCAGGTTGTCGTATTGATCCACCGGTATCTGATCCGAGTGATATNATGGCNTCGTCTGCAGCCACNACGGCCGCGGATCCTCCGCTTGATCCTCCAGGGATGGTNTCAAGGTTCCATGGGTTTCGGGTGGTAAAAAAGGCTGAGTTTTCGGTGGAGGATCCCATGGCAAATTCATCCATATTGGTTTTACCGATCATAACAGTTTTATGTGCGTTGAGCTTATGCATGACGGTTGCGTCATATGGGGATACAAAATTTCCCAGAATTCGGGATCCACAGGTAGTTAAAACGTTCTGGGTGCAGATGACGTCTTTTAGGGCAATCGGAATTCCTGTTAGGAGNGAGGTCTGGTCACCCCGATCAAAAGCCTCATCGGCAGTGGCTGCTTGTTCAAGAGCGATATCTTGNGTAAGTGTGATATAACCTTTGATTGAATCATCNACGTTATTGATCCGGTCAAACACTGATTCTGTCAACTCAACGGAAGTAATCTCTCGCGATTTTAACCTTTTATGTAATTCATGAGCGGTGAGTTGGTTCAGTGGAGGCAAGTTTTTTCCTTTCCTATTCAATTATTTTTGGGACTTCAAAGTACCCTTTTTCTTGGCTTGGAGCGTTNGCNAAAATCTGNTGACGATNATATCGTTGGATAACCTCATCTGTTTTGGTTACGTTCCGAATTGGGAGAACATGTGAGGTAGGAGGCACATCATCGGTNTCNAACTGGTTCAGNTTGCTGATATAGTCCAGAATCCGTTTCAGATTTCCTTGAAACTGGTCGAGTTCTTGTCGACTGAATTCGAGGCGTGCNAGGTTAGCAATATGCTCGACATCATCAGGAGTAATTTCTGACATACTGTTTCCTTAAATTAGGCTATTTGTAAATTGGCGTATTGTGCCATTAATGTTCTTTCTCCGGATCGATCAAAGCGAACGGTGATNCGNGCGCTNCCACCCANGCCGATAATTCGGGCGATTCGACCNCGACCAAACTTAACATGAAACACNATCTGACCCACAAAGTAGCCGCCGTCCATTACCTCTTCGTCCGGATCAAAAGAGGACACCAGCTTCCGTTCGGGTGGTTGGTATTCAGATGTTTGATCGAATAGATCNGGTGGGATTTCGTCAATAAACCGAGATGGAACNCGTGATTCAAAGTCTCTTCCTGTCCGGCGTCGCAGTGCATTGGCAATGTAGAGTTGTTTTTGCGCACGGGTTATGCCGACGTAACAGAGACGGCGCTCCTCTTCCAATTCCTCCTTTGATCCNATCGAGTTGATATGGGGTAGGANNCCTTCTTCGACACCGACCATGAAGACAACTGGAAATTCTAATCCTTTGGCGCTGTGCAATGTCATCAGGGTGACTACATCACTCTCNTCTNTCATACCATCGATATCAGACGCCAGTGTGACTGATTCCAAGAAACCAGCTAACGTCGCATCNGGGTCAATCTCTTCGTANCTGGCAATCGCGCTGACCAGTTCCTTAATATTTTCGATACGGCTTCGGGCTTCAACTGAACCGTCTTTTTCGAATTGATCCAGATAATCGCTTGCTTCAAGAAGATCAATGATNACCGATAATGGGGAGGAGGANGGCTGAAACAATTTGATCAATTGGNCAAACTCCCGTATTCTCTTCTGAGTTCCGGCCCTGATTTCTGATATAGCCTCAACTTGTTCAATGGCTTCAAAGGTGGAAATCCNNCTTTGGCGTGCATAGCCNTCAAGCCGTCCCANNCTGGTTGCTCCAATTCCACGGCGTGGGACGTTGATAATACGTCTCAAGCTGACTGTATCNNCNGGATTAACAATCAATTTCAGGTAAGCTAGAANNTCCTTGACCTCCATTCTTTCNTAGAANCGATGNCCACCTATAATTTGGTAAGGNATNTTTTCGNNNNGNANNNCNTCTTCGAGNNNNCGAGATTGNGCGTTGGTCCGGTANAANATTGCGCAGTCNNTATACTTTGTACTTCGTAACNNCNTNCGTTCNGTGATCTTTTTNATGATGTAATTNGCTTCGTCNTTNTCGTCGAANCCNCGGTANAGGCCGATTGAGGTNCCTGTTTGGTTTCCNGTCCAGAGCCGTTTGGGTTTCCGAATATCGTTGTTACCNATCACCTCGTTAGCAGCATCAAGGATGTTTTTGGTGGATCGGTAGTTTTGTTCTAACCGCATTGTTGTNACTTCAGGATAATCCTTCTCAAAATCNAGGATATTGTTGATATCTGCNCCNCGGAATGAATAAATTGATTGNTCNTCNTCNCCAACAACNCAGATATTGTGNTGTTTTGCNGCNAATGCNCGTACTAACAGGTANTGNCAATGNTTGGTATCCTGNTATTCNTCGACCATAATGTAGCGAAACTTGTCNTGNTAATATTCCAGTACTTCAGTAGATTGATTAAANAGNTCCACNGTTAGAANNATCAAATCNTCAAAATCNAGNGCGTTATTGTCACGCAATTGCTTTTGNTATTGNTNATANTAAATCGGCATCGTTTCTTCAAAGGGGTTGTTTGGAAACTGCCCGCTGATTTTTTCCGCATATTCGTCAGGACGAATAAACCTGTTTTTAGCCATACTGATCCGGTTTTGGATCGCTTTTGGCTGGTTCAGTTTTTCATCCACTTGGAGAGTCTTTAATACATCCTTAATCAACATCATCTGATCTTTTGAATCATAGATAGTAAAGGATCGATCATAGCCGATTTGATTGATATTTCGACGTAGAATTCGAGCACAACTGGAGTGGAAGGTCGACGCCCATACCTGCTGACCAATATCACCGACTAGGTGGTCGATCCGCTTCTTCATCTCGTCGGCTGCTTTATTCGTAAAGGTGACCGCTAGGATATTAAAGGGGGAGATACCATGATCTTGAATCAAGTGAGCAATTCTGTAGGTAATGACACGTGTTTTCCCGCTTCCTGCTCCGGCAAGCAGAAGCAAGGGGCCCTCGTTATGTTTTACGGCTTCCAGCTGCACTGGATTGAGGGACTCAAATAACTGGTTCATCAGGGTTCCGTTTCACTTTGGAGTGGTGCACCGTAAAGCGACTGGAGTAGNGTAGANGTGGTCGAGAAAACACGTCGNTTAGTATAAACAATTCCCTGAATATCTGCAAGAGAAATCCCAATCGGCAATGTTCATGGNAGAAGCAGTGCAANTTCGTTTCACANGAGACGGGTTTTGTTGACATATTTTGACATTGTCAGGNTGTGCAAGATATGGATTTGTTGCAAATGATGAAATAGTTGTGCTAATATANCNGNGANTTGAATTCTAGAAGAAATTAAGGAGAGGTAACGTGCAATGAAAAAGTCATTTTGGNTATTGTCGATATGTTTAATCTTGGCTGTNGCNTTTTCCCCNTTGNTGACAGATGCNGGCAGAAAGAAGGTCAAGATNACCNACATTAANGCGGNTAGTNAGTCTNNNGTATGNGGAAGGTNAAGGTGGTTTGGAGNTTGGTACCAAGTANTATNTCGACCGCGACTATGTNGTTNNAGAAATGCCGGAAGAGATGGAAGGTATCCANTGGATTATGACTGNCAACNNCGATAANNANTCNANGGGNAAAGACTTCCTGACNTTCAAGGTTGATGTTCCTTCCATTATTTGGGTAGCCCATGATAGNCGGGGGGAAGAAGATAAAGGAGGAANNCCTCCTGATTGGTTGGTCGAAGACTATGANATGCAGAAAGACGGCAAGGATCCNCTANCCCTTNCGGTTACTGACGGNAACATGGCGACCTTTAACCTGTGGAAAATCAAGGAATCAGTCAAAGGNAANGTGGCAGTTNCNGGTAANGCNGAANNNCCNGCTGCTGGGCACGGTAGTAACTATNTTGTTTTGGTCGAATTTGATGATAAAGCNCCTGTTGACTCCAAAGGNAAATTAAGCTCCGTTTGGGGAGATATTAAGGGGCGTATTAATCAGTAATATCTAGCGTTATTAGTTAGATATAGTTTTTAATTGCTGGGTATTTTACGCCTAGCATAAACCTTATAAATGGAGATAGTAAAATGTATGACCGAAAGGTTTCTAATTTAGTTTTAGTATGTTTTTTGGGTTTATTTGTTTTTATGGCGATTGGCGTTGATGCCGCACCTAAACCGGTAGAAATCACTGGCTTGAAAGTAGCGGATAAGTCACCATACNAAATTGGGAAAGNTCTAAAAAAGGGTGNNAAGTACTATATCGATCGTGATTATACAGTTGTTGAAATGCCTGCGGATATGGTTGGTATCCAGTGGATTATGACTGGCAACAGCCAAAAGGGTTCAAAAGGTGCTGTCTTTGTTACGTTCACCGTTGATCGTCCGTCCATTATATGGATTGGTTACGATAGCCGCGGGAACGAGGCAAAAAAAGGAGTACCACCCGCTTGGTTAACGAAGGATTATAAGATGGCTGCAGGAACTATCAAGGTTACTGACGGTAACATGGATACCTTTAACCTGTGGAAGAGANCTGTTCCTGCCGGGAAAGTAGAAATTCCTGGTAATGCCGAAGCACCGGCAAAAGGATTCGGTAGTAACTATCTTGTTTTGGTGGAAGCCGGTCTCAATACAGCAGTTTCTCCAAAGACGAAACTGAGNACGACTTGGAGCCGTATTAAGTCCGTCAAATAAGACTTTTAATTAAAGTATTTCACAAAAGTCCTTACCTTTTATTCTCGGTAAGGACTTTTTTTGTGGGATTCCTAAATTTCTAAACACTTTTTCAATCTAAATGTCCACATGCTGCGTGTTGTTCGCTTTTTCACCTTGGTTAAGGAAAGGATCTACTGTAAAATTATGTCTGGAACGTGCAGATAACAATGTGCTTAAATAGGTATATNTGAAATAATATTATTTGAGAGGGNAACATGCCGACACCAACAATCGAGTGGGTGGATGGAAGAGTCCGTTTGATAGATCAAACGCTCTTGCCGAATGAATTTAAACAAATCTATTGTGATGACGTTGGTGCTGTTTGGGAAGCCATTAAAATGTTNCGTGTTCGAGGGGCGCCAGCTATCGGTGTGGCTGCCGCACTCGGTACTGTCCTCGGTATCTGGGATTCAACAGCCGAATCTTTTCAGGAATTCGAAGTCGAACTTAATCAGGTGGTCGATTATTTGGCTACATCTCGACCGACCGCGGTTAACCTTTTTTGGGCTTTGGATCGGATGAAACACACAGCCGACGAATATCGGGATGTCGAGATATGTGTGCTGAAACAACATCTGTTGCAGGAAGCCTTAGCCATTATTGCTGAAGATCAGCAAATGTGCCGATCAATCGGCCGGTATGGATCAGAATTGATTGATGATGGTGATACTATCCTAACACACTGTAATGCTGGGGGGTTNGCAACTTCCGACTATGGAACTGCTTTGGCTGTAATGTTTGCTGCCCATGATGATGGCAAGCATATCCATGTTTATGCCGATGAGACGCGCCCTTTGTTGCAGGGAGCACGTTTGACCACGTGGGAATTGATGAATGCCGGAATTGATGTCACTCTGATTTGTGATAGTATGGCCGCTCAGGTAATGAAGGANGGTAGGATTCAGCAGGTAGTGGTTGGTGCCGATCGGATTGCAGCTAACGGAGATACGGCTAATAAGATTGGGACTTATGGTGTGGCTATTCTGGCTCAGAGNCACCAGATTCCATTTTATGTGGCCGCTCCAACGTCAACGCTTGATTTCTCGCTNGCAACCGGTGACTTGATTCCGATAGAGGAACGTGGAGCTGAAGAGATAACCGAAGGTTTCGGTAAACGAACCGCTCCCAAGGGTGTCAAGGTTTACAGTCCAGCCTTTGATGTCACGCCAGCGGATTTGGTCACCGCTATCGTAACGGAGAAAGGAATTGTAAATCCGCCGTTTGACAAAAATTTGAAACGAATTGCGAACAGCTGAGTTTTCTGGATCAGGTTCTGATTTGTAGTGAGACGAATATTGCTAAAAACGGACAGAAAACCCGAATCGGTGTGATCCCATTGTATCAGTGATAGAACTAATTGGGTAAATGAAGGCGTAGTCAAGTTGTATTTGGTACGTTTCGCCGTAAGCTACACTGGCACCCACGGTGGCGGAGTCGACATTGTACCCTGTTCGGACTCCAATTTGGCGGTTGAGGAACCAACGCTCAAGTCCAAACCGTATAGCCCTAATTGGTTGACCGTTAATCCTTCCTTGACGCCAGATAAAGTCGATTGCTTGAGTATATTTTTGGGTTTTATGGGCAGCCCCAAATCCGACTTTTATGGGCAAATGCATTGTTTCCAGGACCCCAATATCAGCTGGTAGCAGGTTGTGACCAGTTATACCAAGGCTAATGTGGTCGCTGTAAGCATAAAACAGACTCAGGTCTATAGTTGTTGCTGATTGGGTTAAATCGATTTCTGCCAGAAACGGATCAGCAGTGATATATGGGGTTTCAGTCACGTTAGTGCGGAGATATTTNGCATTCATCCCACCTCGTACTGCTGGCCAAATTTGCTTGGCAAAGCTGAACAGATAGGTTTGTTCCTGATAAAAGGCCGAATCAAAAAANAGAAAGCTGGTGGCTACAACGTTGCTGGGGCTACCAATCGGCTGGGCGTAACTGACGAAATGGTAGCCGAGTTGATCGATGTCTTGGTTGAAGAGTTTCGCATTCAGTCCAGCGTAAAGTATCGAATAACTGGCAGTAAATTCACTGCCCTGAATCTGTGTTAGCCCAGCTGCATTCCAGAATGTTGCATTGCTGTCGTCCGAAACGGCAATATACGCTCCACCCATTCCTAGAGGCCGAACGCCTACACCTAGATCTGGAAATGCTGCAACCGCAAAGTTTGGCAGGATTATACCAAGGAGGAAAACAAACTTGACGTGGTTAATATTAACTATACATTGAGGCATGTGCAGTAGGGTTGGTCAGTATTATGCTTGACCGTAAACTGGAATGGCGGCACCGTTAATAATCTGCGCATCTTCGGAAACTAGAAAACGGACAACTTTGGCAATTTGGTGCGGAGACACCCATTTCGAAAAATCAGCTTTCGGCATTGACTGGCGATTGGCCTGAGTGTCGATGATCGAAGGCATGATGGCGTTGATGTTGATTCCTTTGTCTTTCACTTCTTCTGCGATTGATTCTGTCAATGTTCGAACGCCACCTTTTGAGACACAATAGGCGCTCATCCCAGCAGTACCTGCCAACCCCGCACGTGCAGAAACGTTGACGATCTTGCCACAACCGCGCTCGATCATATGAGGTAACACCGCTTTGCACATCAGAAAAACGGATTTTAAGTTGAGATCCATCATGAAATCCCATTTCTCCGTATCCATTTCCGAAACGGAAGGTCCCCCGATAAATCCTCCGGCTATATTGGCAACTACATCAATGCCTTCAAACTGATTGATGACTGTAGTTACAAATCCTTGAACCTCGGATGGGTCAGTGACATCCACCTGGTGTAAATTGGTCTGTTGCTCGAAACCGGTGATTTGCTCAAGGAATGGATCGACTTCAGAATCGAAGACATAGGTAACTGCTATCTGAAACCCATCTTTCAAAAATACTTTTGCAATTTCAGTTCCAAGAGATCCTGTTCCTCCAGTGATTATAGCGCGGNCTTTTGGCTGATTTATGTTGTAGCCTCTTTCATCGTTAACAGCATTCAGAAACCAGTTTTCAATGGCAAGTTTTGGTGATTTAGATTACAGCTTTGGGCCAGCCGCGATAATTTCTGGATCGATGCTATCGCCAAACTGCTTGAAATTTTCAAGGAACATGGCTGCCAGTTTTTTTGCTTGTGCATCGTAAGCTTGACCATCTTTCCAAGTATTCCTTGGCTGTAGCACTTCAGATGGAACACCTTCACAGGATACAGGCACTTCAAAACCAAATACTAAATCCGTTTTTGTCGCCACATCGGTTAAGTGACCGGACAATACACCATCCACAATTGCGCGCGTATAGGCGATTTCCATCCGCTCTCCTTCACCAAAGGCTCCACCACTCCAACCGGTATTGATCAACCAACAGTCTACTTGGTGGTCATTTACTTTTTTCCCTAACAGATTGGCATAAGTCGATGGATCTAGTGGCATAAATGGATCTCCGAAACAGTAGCTGAAGGTAGCCTGAGGTTCGTTGCCAAGTCCGCGTTCCGTTCCAGCAACCTTTGCTGTGTAACCGGAAAGAAAATGATACATCGCTTGTTCAGGTGTCAGTTTGGCGACAGGAGGCATGACACCAAAAGCGTCGCAGGTAAGCATGATCAGGTTTTTGGGATGATCACCAATTCCTTCAGGTACAATATTTTCCAAATGAGTAACTGGATAACCGGCGCGTGTGTTTTCTGTCAAGCTGCCATCGTCCAGATCTGGAAGTCGTGTTTCCGGATCAATGACAACATTTTCCAATATAGTTCCAAACTTTTTTGTACAAGCGTAAATTTCCGGCTCTGCTTTGTCGGAAAGGCGAATTGTTTTAGCGTAACAACCTCCTTCAAAATTAAAAATGCCGTTATCGCTCCACCCATGTTCATCATCGCCTATTAAGGCCCTGCCTGGAGCTGATGAGAGTGTCGTTTTTCCTGTGCCGGAAAGTCCGAAGAAAATGGCGACATCTCCATCTTCGCCAACATTTGCTGAACAATGCATAGGAAAAACATCTAATTTTGGAAGTAGATAGTTCAAATAAGTAAAAACTGACTTCTTCATTTCTCCAGCATATTTAGTTCCACCGATTAAGACTAATTTCTTGGCGAAATTCACCAGTATGAACGTTTCTGAGTTAGTATCATCTGTCTCAGAAATTGCCTGAAATTCTGGTACATCAATGATAGTGAAATCTGGTTGATAATCCTCTGGAAAATTGTTTGTTTCAGGTGGCAATAAGAGGCTGCCAATGAAGATGTTATGCCAAGCAAACGTATTAACGATCCTAACAGAAATTTTGTATTCCGGTGCCGCTCCAGCGTAACAGTCACGGACGTAAAGGGTTTTACCCTGTAGATATGAAAGGACTTTTTGATGAAGTTGATCAAATTTCTCTTCAGAAATAGGTCGGTTGACTTTGCCCCACCAGATTTCGTCTTGGGTTGAATTTTCTTTGACAATGAATTTGTCGTTAGGGGATCTACCTGTGTGCATGCCTGTGTTGGTTACAAGGGGGCCTCCTGAAACAATTTCCCCTTCACCGTTTTTCAAGGCTTCTTCGTATAATCGAGGAACGGAAAGGTTCCAGTGTACGTTCCCAACGTTGCGAATACCACAATCTTTGAGCAGACGCTCTTTGTTCATCTAATACTCCTGATAATCTAATCCGATGCTGTTAGCAGACTATCCGATGCTGTTAGCAGACTAGTTAATTATTTGGAAACCGCTATTATAGCATAAAATACGAGGGATTCACAGTACCGAAATCTTAGTTGTGCCGCTTTAAAACACCTATACCCGGCCGGTCAGGTAAGACCAACTTTCCTTGATCCAGAGTTACGCCTCTATAGGGATCATTTGAGACCAGAAGATGCCCATCCAGATCCGCAAAATCAACTAATGGTGTTAGGTGCGCGGCTGCGGTAATTGAAATCGANCTCTCAATCATGCAGCCAATCATAACCTGGAGATTATGGCTACGTGCTACATGGATCATTCGAATTGCTTCCAGCAGGCCACCGCATTTTGATAATTTAATNTTGATTCCGTCGACAACATTTGCCAGTCGAGGGATTCCGTTTGATCTATTGACACTCTCATCAGCAAATATTGGCAGGTTTGAGTGTTCACGGATGAATTTTAGTCCTGACAGATCCTCAGCTTGGGTGGGTTGTTCAATCAAAGCGATGTTGAAGGGTTCGAGTTGTTCAATTTTAGATACCGCTTCCTTGGGGGACCAGGCGGTATTGGCATCAACATATATTGGTTTGTCTGTTACTTCTCGAATTGTTCCAATAATTTCCAGGTCTCGTTCTGTTCCAAGCTTGACTTTGAGTATTGGAAAGTCTGAAGCTTGGGCAACCTTGTGTTGCATACGTTCCGGTTCATCGAGTCCAATGGTAAAAGATGTGTCAAGCGTTTGGTTAGGATCAACTCCCCAAAGTTTGAAGAGTGGGATACCAAGTCTTTTTGCTAGTCGGTCGTGAAGGGCGAGGTCAATGGCAGATTTAGCCGCATAATTCCCATTTAGTGTTTCATCAAGTTCAGACATAACCGATTGGATTGCATCCAAGTCTTTAGCTTGATCAATGATTGGATTGAAACTATCAAATGCCTCTTGAACTGTGTCGATCGTCTCTCCATAGAAGTGGGTTGGGGAAGCAGCACCAATTCCACCGTCGATCTCAACGGTGATTGACTGACGAAAGAAATCAGTTGGACGCCTTGAGATTTTAAATGGGTGAGTTAACTCCAAGTCTATAATACTATAATGGATTGGCATCCCAGTTACCCACCTATCTATGTTAGCCGATATAAATACAGATGTCTACTGGCGGATCTCCTTTTTTCTCGTATTCTTTAAAGCTCTGCAAATGTTTTCGCTCAATATCAGTATCGGCTTTCAGCAGGAACCCGTTTCTGATAGTGGTGATGTCTCTGGCTGCTATCATCCCGCTTTTTACTTCTTCAATGCGGGCAATTCTGGTTGGTCGGTTAAGTTGTTCCAACTTTTCCTTTGTTTCCTCGTCTTCCATAACTTCTACGAATTTATCAACTAATTCGGGATCATAGAGAGTGGATTTTCCTTCTTTTAGTGCTTCGAGTGCGTCCTCATGAGACAAGTTCTCACCGTGAACTTCCGAATATAGCATATTATCGTAATCACTCGCGATAGCAATAAGACGGGATCCAATTGGGATCTCGGGTGCGGAGGCAGAAGCCGGCTGACCCGAGATCCCATCCGGATAACCGGTCCCATCATAATGTTCGTGGTGGCCTTGAATGATATCTCCGTATTCCCTTAAACCGGCGATACGGCGGATAAGTTTTCGACCTAAAAACGGATGTTGTTTGTAGATGATACTTTCAGCTGCGGATAATTCTTCTATCGGCTTTTCAAGAATCTCTGGGTCGATTTCCAATTTGCCAATGTCGTGTAGAATGGCAGCTTGGTTGATATCTGCGACATCCTTTTGATCGAATTCCAGTGCTTCTGCTAACCAGGAGCAGTATGCTCCCACACGGTTTGAATGCTTGTATAGCTCTGGATTAGACATTTCTATGATGCTATTTAGGGTCTCAAAAATTGCTTTGTATTCATCAGTTGCTTGACGCAGGTTTTGGACCTCATCATATAATTGTTTAACCCGCAGTTTTGCCTTTTCGAGAAGCTGTGTTTCTGTTGCCTCNTCGTCATCAAATATNTCATCTTGTTCATTTGCCTTGTCCATTTCCTCGATNANTTTANNTAGTTCANNNTGTGTTTGCTTTAATTCGTCTTGCAGTGAAACATTTGTTTCCTTCAGATACTTATATTGTCGGGCAAGCCGGAGAGTTAATTTCCGGTTCTCGATACCAAGTTTCTGCTGTTGTAGCCCCTCTTGGATCATTTCCAGAAGNATATCTGGTTGCCAGGGTTTGAGGATGAATTTGTGAATTGACCCGAGATTAATTGCATCTATGATCTCATCCAGGTCAGTTTGTGTTGTCAAGAGGATGCGCATGGCATCTGGCAGGATGTTTCGGGTTTCTTGCAGAAATATACTTNCTGAAATCGACGNAATTCGTTGNTCAGAGATAATGACATTTGGTCGTTCATTTTTGATAATTTCAAGTCCTTGTTNTNCATCGTTACTGGTAAAAACACGGTACCCTACTATTTCCAAATTTTGTTTNAGGTCTACTAAGATTTCTTCGTCGCTNTCAACACACAAAATAGATTGTTTCATCTGATTNATCATAAAGCCNCTGAATATGTGTTAAATTAATGAATAGTGAAGTGTAGNAAATTCATAAAAACTTGGAGATTAACAAGGAAAACGNGGATCAGATTGCAATTAGAAATTCAATCCAGATTACCTCCCAAATATATCATCGGCTATGTTGGGTGTCAATGTTAAACGACTCCAAAAAATTGACAATTGGCTTGAGTTTAACCAAGTTCCTGTATTTGTCAACGGTCATCAAATCGTCACTGAGTAAACCCGCTAATTTTGTCTGCGTCTATTGTTAATAATTGCAAATTTTTCAGGGAAACAAACCATGAAAATAAAACATACATTCGTAATCCTTATGATAGGATTCNTGACTACCTCGTTATCATATACTGCTCTNGCCGACNAGNAACCAGAAATACGGCAAAAAAAATCATCTGCCAACAATGCCAACCATAAGAATAACCTACAAGTACAACGNAAGACGACGCGTCAAAGTAACACCAAGGCTAGAAAAATAGAGCCATCACGCCAACAGAGATTGGATCAAGNCCGACAAAAAAGGCGTCGGTCACGTGAACAGGATNCTACTGATAGGTTTTTCGATTTGAGGTTCAAAGATTTAACGGATCAGCAGCAGTCCAAGCTAGCCGAGATTCGTTTGAATTTCACACGTGATATGATTGGGAAGAAAGCCGAGGTCAGTATAAAAAAGATCGATTTGAAGATTGAGATGCGTCGGACTTCGCTGANTAGATCCGTTATTGAAGTTATTATCAAAGAAGTGGCTTCCTTGAATGCGAGTATCCGTCTACGCGAAGTAGCTGCTATGTTTGATGTGCTTGAAATTTTAACTGACGAACAGCGAGTTCGATATCGNAGNATGTTGCNATGACCTCTGTGCTGTGCNAGACCGCAAAACATNTANTGTATGGAGTNTTTCTNTTTTATTCAATTAGCTTTCTTCTNCCTTAGTTTTCATTGATGCCATTGGCTAAAATAAGTTCTGTCTTTTGTGCCATGNAACTCTGTTTAAATTAATATAGGGNNTTTGAAGNTAAAAATCGGATTTACTATGCACNTATCAACATTGATAACTTTTGGGATATTCCAGATGTGCATAAGTTNTANCTATGCTCAAATGCCGNTGCAGACGCAGNAANTTAGTTTCGATGACACTTATCAGATGGAGATCATTTTACAGTTAGCAGGTAATGTTGAAATTATAGCGACTGATAGAGACAACATCGTTGTTACCTATCCAGAATTTGTAACACTGGAGACGATGAAAAATGGAGANATNCTGACGGTTAAACCAATGTTATGGTCGAAACACATGGTTGATCAGGAGTCGCTGGCACNGAACTGCAAATTTGAAACACCTATGGATCTATCGCTTGCTGTTCGTACTGTATCGGGTAATGTTCAAGTCTTTGGTATTCGGGGAAAGCTAGATCTCCATACTCAAACTGGGTATATTCGGCTTCATGAGACAACTGGCCAACATTACGTCCGTATTGGAAATGGAAACATCGACGCTCAGATATACTTAGCTAATGCCCAGAACAAATTTCGAACCGACAATGGACAGATTAACCTCACCATTTTGGATACGCAGCCTGCGGCNATCGACATAAAAGCGTTTGGTGGTGGTATCCGTCTGGGTTTTCCTGAAGGATTTGCNGCCATTTTGGAAATCTTTGATGATGGTGATATCGACCCAAAACATTTCGTCATCAATGACGGAGAACATCTGATTCGTCTAGAGTCAACCGGTCAAATTGAAGTTCTGGGCAATGACAGTAAACCCGAACCAGAAGTAACTGGTGTAGATACTGGAGAACAAGAATTTGTGAGGCAAGAACCGATAAATCTTGGCTTTAGTCCCCATCTTATTGCTGAATATAATCGTGTTCACGGTCTGCATGTTGGTGGCAAAGTTGAAGCTAAGCCGATAAGAGATGAGACGTACCGTTCTTTTGCTTCAATTGGCTACGGTTTTGCCAGTCGAAGGTTCAATTATCAACTTGGAGGTGAAAAATGGTGGTTTGATCGCTATCCTTTGATGGTGGGTACGACTTTCTATAACGTTATTGATGAACTCAACTACGGAGGTTTATCAGCGGGGGAAAACTTGGTGAGTTCCGCTATCTTTGGATCCTCACTACTTGATTATTTTCAACGTCAGGGATTTCAGGCTTGGCTTAAGCAAAAATTGACACCTTCCAATATGCTCAAAGTCGTTTTTACTTCAGAAAACCACCAGAATCTTTTCAAATGGACCGATTGGAGCGTTTTTAACCGGTACAACTATAATTGGAATAGTTTATTTGATAATGGGTTTAATTGGCTCAATCTCTTTTATGATAGGAATACGGAGGATCATCAACCTGGTGTATGGGGTGTTGTTCATCCTAAATCCAGTAATCGACGTATCGATGCCGGTCAACTACAGTCAATCACATTATCCTATCATTTTGACAATCGAGATTATAAATCTTCTCGTGTTCGGTTCTTTCAGTCGGCAGCCGTTCCTCATTATCTGACGTCAGAGGGATGGTTGGGACATTGTTCAATTGAACAAACTGGTTTTGGTAGTGAGCTGCGTTTTTCCCTCTTCCATCTGGAGGTTGTTCACTACCGGCTTTTATCCGATCGGCGGAATCTCAAGTTCCGTCTACAAACCGGTTTTTCTCCACAAGGGTTGCCACGCCAGAAGCTTTTCTATCTTGGAGGTTTAAATACAATCCGAGGCTACGAGTTTAAAACGTTTGAAGGAGAAAATAAGGTGCTGTTCAACATTGAATTCAACCAGAAGTATGGTGCGGATCAATCGATAGTAGCGGGGGTTTTTTTTGACGCCGGGCAAGCTTGGTACAGTGACCAATACTTGGAGATCAGCGAATTGGCTACTTCTATCGGTTTGGGTGTCTCACTGTTTTTGTCCGTTGATCAGGAACAACCGTCTATTATTCGTTTGGAACTGGCTAAACCGCTACAGAGGGGGTATGGTTTCCAACCGATGATAAGGATCTCGCAGATGCTGTGATCAATTGTTGGTTTCACTTCATCAGAATCATTTTCTGTGTTGCTCTGACGTTTCCAGCACGAAGTGTGTAGAAATACACACCGCTTGCAGCGTACTCACCTGATTTATTTCGACCATCCCAGTAGATTGCCCTATCCTTTGATTCATAAATACCTGCTTTCAGGTGGTTCAAGTCGATATGTCTGATGGTGTTTCCATGTATGTCGTGTATCGATAGTGAAATCGTTGTTGCCTTGGCCAACCGAAACGGAATCCAGGTTTCCGGATTGAAAGGGTTTGGATAATTAGGCAGGAGTGTGGTTTGAGTTGGGATTTGGTAAAGGACAAGAGGAATAACGCTAATCTGGCGTTTACTTATATCTTCTGCCGTGAGGGTATAATTTATGGGTTCTATGCTAATCCGATTCAAGTTGGAACTGCCGCTGATTTTCAAGAAGTCCCCAACTTGAACAGCAACCAGGTTTTGTAGATCCATCAGTGTTAGACTGTAGTTGCCATTAGAGACATTTGTTGACACCTTAAGTCCATTGGCAAGATTTTGGGCCGTAACTCGAATCTCGTTTTGATTTAGGTCGGATAAATCTCCGGTAAGAATACCATCTATGACTAGAACTGGTGATTGGTCGGTTAAGTTGGCTGCGAGATTGGTTTGAGGTGCAGATGGTAGGTCTTCCCCTGTGTTGGACCAAGCGGTACCATGGAAATCAACCTTTGCATCGTTCTGCGCCACCGTTATGAATGCCTGCCCTCCTTTGAGTTCATGATCACCTTCATCCTCCTGTTGTGCTACTACTTTGAAGTTTCCTTGATGTGAAACTATAATGGAAGTGATGTTATTTATTAGGCCATCAAGCTGAAGCAGATCACTAACGCGCTTAGTCCTATCGTCCTTAACGGGTATTCCAACTAGGTTAATTCCTTTCCGAAGATCAATATAACTTTGCCCCTCGACTTGTTGAATGATGCCTTCAATTTTCAAGTTGACGGGATGTTTCATAATTGTTATTAAACCCAAGTCCTGCGTGATTCGTCGGTCTGAACTTTTTCCTCGACTCCTTTCTCCGAGGTAGCTGCGCCATGTACTCGCTTCTGTATCGTAGGTGGTGATGAAATTGAGGTTTTTTTCGCCTAATACATCGTACAAATCGCCAACAGTTTTGATTGGTTTCGGCTGATCATTTACTTTATGAATCCGGAGTGGTAGATGAACTAAGTTGATGCCTGACGGGATTGACAGATAAAATACATCATAAGTTCTTACAAATTCGACGGTTGCCATATTACTGTCCGTTTCTCCGTCGTTGACCTTGAAGGTTAGTGAATCATGCTCTGCAAAACTCTCGTCCGGTTTATAGACAAGACCAGGAATTAATCCCATTCCGTTCTGGTTGGTGAATACACCCATCGGCTTTTCAGGATCTTTGAATCCAAAAATGGTTCCACGTAACTTACCATGTTTAGGTGGGTCGACAATTTCAAAAATGAGAAATTTTGAATCTGAATCTGTTGCTTTTAGAGTTACTGAAGCTGTGTCAACTGTAAAAACCACACCTGGTTCTACTTGGGCTATAGCAACAGGTATATCGTTGAATGACAAAATTTTAACCTTTATATTGAGTGGCGTTGTTGTCTCCTCGGTTGTTTCCTCCACCAAAGCAAATGCGTCTATCCCGTGAAAATTAAATTTTGGTTGGTAAATAACCGTTGTTCCTACCAGGGAAAATTCCTTGGCATATTGAGGGAGAGACATGATTTCGTATGTTGGTTCTTTATCAGTTACATGTTGATTAGGTAATCTGATTGTAATTGATGAGTCTTCAAGGACTGAAATGTTGTGTTGATATCCATCGGCCGACAAAGTTATAGTCCCAGCCGTAATGGTGACAGTTGCTGCTTCGCTTGATGATTTACCGTCATTTGTTTGAAATGTAAAGCTGTCAATTCCATCGAAATCCTGATTGGGAGTATAAATATGATTTCGTCCCGACCCGGATAATTCCCCTTTTGCAGGAGGTGACTCAATAGTGTATGTTAACGGATCTCCATCTATGTCTTCTCCAGCTAAAGTAATTTGTACTGCTGTGATCTGATTCATACCTATTTGTTGATTGTGTGCTATTGGTTTATCATTTATGGGTTGGATGTCAATTGTAACGGTAGCTAGACCGCTACTGTTAGCACCATCGCTGACTTGAACGATAAATTTATCTGAACCAAATGTGTTACTTTCAGGGGTGTAAGCCCAATTTTCTCCTGAACCGGATAGTGTGCCTTGAACCGGTTTATCAACGATGATATAGGTCAATGAATCTCCATCTTCGTCTTTCCCTTNCAGTATGATTTCATTTGCTTCTGCGTCTTCATTAACAGAAATGTGTTGGCCCGCAACCGTAGGTGCTTTGTTGGAAACTGCGAAAACGTAGCTGAGATGCTTAAGTTCACCTCTTAGAAATTGATTCGGACGACTGCCGATGACCATGGTTGGAATTAGTTCAATTATCATTTGATCTCCAATTTTAGTGGTCANCGCTATTGTATTTGGAGGATCGGGTATNTGTAGATTAANTGGTATCTGAATGGNCATNGGTTTGGTGAAATTTCCTTCAATCCTTTCACCTGTTTCAGTGTTGANCTCAATTTCTAAAACCGTTCCTNTGACGCGNTCTTGAAGNTTTAGTGGNAGCTCCTTAACCTCTGCGATTTTNACAGACACAGAAACNTTTTCTTGTTCTGGTATCTCAGGGATTTGAATCGACACGTCACCATCAGGTACAGGTACGATTACCNGTGGATGGGTTGATTGACGCAGGTCAATAACCGTTTCTAAAACTTTTGACACCGTAATACTTACAGTTCCTAAATTACTGTCATCTTTGCCATCATTGGCTTTGAAAGTAAAGATGTCATGGCCAACGAAATCNGGGTTTGGCGTATATTTCGTCAGATTATCATGTAATGTTGACAGCTNACCATTTTGGGGATAGGACACAATTGCGTAGGTCAACTTATCATCGTCCAGATCGCCGCAGGTAAGCCAGATCGGATTGTTAATCGATTTTTGGGCGAAAACTTCAGCTATATCTGAAGCATTCGGNGTGTCATTGATTGGAGTTACTGTAATAGCAATAGTGGTGACCTCGCTGTTGACGGTGCCGTCATTTACTTGAAAGGAAAATGCATCGTTCTTACTGAAATTTGGATGGGGTGTATAAGTAAGTTCCGGTGCTTTCCCAGATAAGGTTCCGTTAATTGGATACGAAACAATATGATAGGTTAATTCATCCNCGTCATGNTCAATAGCCGCTAGCTNGATTGGTGTACNGATTGAATCCTCGACAACTTGGAGNGTTAAAGCTGCATCTGGTGGGATTATTGGTTGATCATTGACCGGTATAACTGTGATATTGATAGTTGCCGTGTTACTATCGAGTTCACCATCATTGGCTTTGAAGATCAGGTTNTCCGTNCCATTATAATTCTNNTTTGGTTTATAGATAAGGACTGGNGGTGTACCGGATAATGTGCCATTTTTTGGTTGCGATATGATTGTGTAGATCAGGGAATTAGAATTGATGTCTGTGACAAATAGTTTAATAGCTATCTGCTCGTCTTCAGTAACTGTGATTTCGGTGTCGGTCTTGGCTACAGGTGGAGAATTCTGGATCACCGTGTTCAGTGTGATAAAAATGGTTGCTGTATTGCTGGATAACAGACCGTCGTAGGTATTGAATGTGAATTCATCGGTACCACTAAAGTTCTGATTGGGGATATAGGTCAGATTTGGTGGGCTGCCTGAGAGTATACCTTTTGTCACTTGAGAGAGAATGACATAGGTCAGTGGGTCATTTTCGAAATCGTCGCCGGTTAATGTGATAGAGACCTCATCTTTGGTCAACATTGTCACAGTTTGGGAATGAGAGATGGGAGCGTCATTTATTGAAGTTATCTTCAATTCGATATTGGTGATTTCGCTGCTGGAAATGCCATCATTAACAACAAAAGAAAATGTATCGTCGCCATTAAAATGTGGATGGGGTGTATAAACGAGATTGGGGACTGTACCTGACAGAGTTCCATGGGTTGGATCAACTGTCACAGTGTAAGCTAATGTATCGTTGTCGGTATCATCACCAGTCAGCGTAATTGGAGTGACTTCATCCTCCAAAATGGTCAAAGTCTGTTTATTAGCTGTGGGCGGGTTATTGGCAGCATCAATCTGTATACTGACGGTTTTTTCATCACTAATCACGTTGCTGTCACTAACGATAAAAGTAAATGTATCATTGCCGTTGACGTAGGAATTTGGTGTATAGGTCAGGTTAGGTGCTGTACCTGATAGGATCCCCTTATTTGGATTGGTGGTAACGGTATAAGTTAATCTATCCTCATCCAGATCACTGGCGGTCAGGGTAATAGGGGTAACGGTATCCTCAGATATGGTTAGGGATTGGCCGTTGGGTACTGGAGGATCGTTGACTGGGTCAATAGTGATATTGACAGTTGCCTCGCTACTGAGTCCTTTACTGTCATCCACGATGAAAGAGAATGAATCATTGCCATTAAAGTCTGAAATTGCCGTATAGGTTAAACTAGGCAACGTCCCTGATAGAGTTCCGTTGCTGGGACTTGAGGTGATGATATAAGTGAGCGTCTCATTATCAATATCAGTGGCTGTCAGTGTGATTGATTTACTTGTATCTTCTGAAGTTGTTGCATCTTGCCCATTGGCAACAGGTAGGTCGTTGACCGGTGTCACAGTGATAGTGACAGTGGCAGTATTACTATCAACTGTTCCATCGTTGACTTTGAAAGCTAAGGAATCGGTGCCGTTGTAATTGGAATTGGGTGTATAAGTTAAACTAGGTGCTGTGCCGGCTGAAGCTCCATTGGTTGGGTTAGACACAATTGTATACGTTAGAGAGTCGATGTTTGCATCGCTTGCTTGAAGCAGGATTGAGACTTGTGTGTCTTCCTCCGTGGTAATCGCTAGGTTTTCAGCTACAGGAGCTTGGTTACTGCTAGGAGTGGGGTTCACAGTAATATTGACAGTTGCTATTTGACTGACAAGCGTACCGTCGGAAGTGATAAACTTGAATGTGTCGTTACCATTGAAGTCCAAGTTTGGTGTATAGGTTAGGTTAGGNGCTGTTCCTGATAAAGTTCCATTGGTTGGATAGGAAACAATAGTAAAAGTCAAGGAAGTATTGTCGGCATCAGTCGCCGTCAGTGTCACTGAATTATTATTGGATTCCTCTACTACTGTAATAGATTGATTGTTAGCTACGGGAACATCATTCACTTTTTTCATGACAATGCTAACTGTAACAGTTGGGCTAACAGAATCCGTATCCTTGGCTACAAAAGTGAATGTGTCACTGGCATCGAAATCCGGGTTAGGTGTATAGGTTAAATCTGGGGGAGTCCCTGCAAGTGTGCCGTTTGTCGGCAAAGTGACTAAGGCATAGGTGACCGAACTGTTATCCGGATCTTCGGCTGTGAGGGTAATGGGTTTGACTGTATCTTCTAATATCGTAATTGACTGGTTGTGAGCCGTAGGAACATCATTTATTGCTTCAACTGTGATGTTAACAGTGGCAGTTTGGCTGACAGAAACTGTGTCTCTGGCTACGAAGGTGAAGGTGTCATCACCGGTGAAATTGGTGTCAGGGGCGTAGGTCAGTTTAGGTAATTTACCTGTTAATGTTCCTTTATTTGGATTAGATATGATTGAATAGTTGAGTTTGTCACCGTCAATATCGGATGCTGTAAGGGTAATGGGAGAGGTTGTGTCTTCCGAAGTGGTAATCGATTGGGAATTAGCGATGGGCGTATCGTTTACGGCAATGACATCGATACTGACAGAGGCAGTGTTACTGATAGCGGCCGCATCCTTGGCTAGGAACGAGAACGTATCTTTACCATTGTAGTCAGTCTTTGGTGTATAGGTTAGGTTGGACCCGGATATGGAGGCCGTACCATTCTTGGGATAGATGACCAGCGAAAATGTAATTGAATCATTATCATTATCTGTGGCTGCCAGTGTTACTGACACAGCTTTGTCCTCTTGGGTTTCTGCTGTGACATCAGTGGCAACTGGTGGAATGTTAACTTTAATACTGACAATGGCAATGTTGCTGTCTAAGGATCCGTCATTGGCTTTGAAAGTAAAACTGTCGATCCCGCTGTAATCNGTGTTGGGAGTGTAGGTCAGTGTTCGAATAGGAGGCGAACCCAAAAGTTTCCCATTACTTGGTTGGGATGTTACTTGATAGGTAAGATTGTCAGTTTCCGGGTCTATGGCGAAGAGTGAAATTGCCACGGATGTGTTGATTTTGGTTGACATGGTTAAATTGGTTGCTATGGGNNCGTCATTGATGGAATTAATGGTAATAGTGACAGTTGCCGAGCCACTTTCGGTTGTCCCATCATTAACTTTGAATTGGAAAGTATCAGTNCCAAAGTAGTTGGCATTTGGTGTATAGGTTGTATNGGAACNAGAAACGAGTGAGAGTATCCCTTGANTGGGNTGNGANACGATNATATAGGTTAGTATATCGTTGTCAGCATCNGTTGCCACCATTGTAATTGTGGTTGGACTATCTTCCGCGGTTTCTTGACTTAAGTTGTTGGCAATGGGTAAATCATTAATAGGTGTGACAGTAATGGTGATGGCAGCGGTACTACTATCTTCTGTCCCGTCGTTGACAATGAAAGTAAAAGTATCGGTGCCGTTGGCATTGGTGTGAGGGAAGTTAGAGTTGGGAGTATAGGTCAAATTGGGTGTTGTTC
>NZUQ01000112.1 GCA_002697225.1 Candidatus Poribacteria bacterium | reverse complement strand
GCTATTTCGCTTACTGGTAATCAGGTTGGTATTATTACAGATGGATTTTATAGCAATGCTAGAATAAAGAGTATTAATAACGATCGTATCCTTTCTGAACTTGATCAAGGCAAAATCGTAATTCTAGCAGGGTTTCAGGGGATTACGATTGATGATGAAATCACGACACTGGGAAGAGGTGCATCAGATACAACAGCGGTTGCAGTTGCAGCTAGCTTGAATGCTGATCGATGCGAAATTTATACGGATGTTGACGGCGTTTATACCTCCGATCCACGTGTGGTTGAAAGTGCTAGAAAACTTGATCAAATTACTTATGACGAAATGTTGGAAATGGCAGGTCTTGGCGCTAAGGTCCTACACTCTCGGTGTGTTGAGTTGGCAAAAAAATTTCAAGTACCTCTCTCTGTTAGATCCAGTTTTCATAAGGGAGAAGGGACGATCGTGATCCAGGAGAATAAAATTATGGAAGAGGTAGTTGTTAGCGGAGTCACTTCAGATAAGGATCAAGCGAAAGTTTCCTTGATTGGCTTGCCTGATACTCCCGGAGTGGCTGCTGAAATTTTTCAGTCACTTGCTGACGCGGGTATCAATATTGATATGATTATTCAGAATGCAAGTCAGGATGGAACTGCTGATCTTTCGTTTACTACTGCTGAGAAGGACCTGAATAAAACTATTGAGATTGTGTCAGGGATCAAGGAAAAAACAGGTTTTAATAGTGTGAATAAGGACTGTAATATTGCAAAAGTATCAGTTATCGGCATTGGTATGAAGAGTCATGTGGGTATTGCCTCAAAGACTTTTCGTGCCTTGGCTGATGCAGGAATTAATATACAAATGATTAGCACATCGGAGATAAAAATATCTTGCGTAATTAAAGAAGATCAGACAGAGCGCGCAGTGCAAGTTATCCATGACGTTTTTGAATTAGGACATATTGGTAACAATGCTTAAGTTTTCAATTAATCAAATTCAAAATGGAGAATCCAAGCCTTACCAGTTTGGAGTAAATGCTACGGAAGTTGGATTTGTTCCTGAGGATTTTTTGGATTATATGTTAGTGTTTACTTCACCCGTTGAAGTAGAGGTTGAGATCTCGCGAATGCAGAAAAGTGTTAGCATTATTGGAAACATTAGCGTGGACATTGAAGTTGAATGTAGGCGTTGTGGTGAGCCCTTTCGGATGGGAATTGCAGCTGACTTTGATGTAAAGTTTTTCCCTGAAAAGGAAATTGGAAAAATCGACCCCTTTTTGGAGACCTATGGCGAACGTTATTATGTTGGTAATGAAATAGATTTAGCAGAAGATATACATCAAGCGATTCTGCTGGAAATTCCTAATTGGCCCGTTTCTGATGAACCTTGTGATTTGCAAGGTTTGAGCGCAAAAACACTCCTAGTGGGGAACACAGAAGAAATAGAATCTCCGTTTGCAAAGCTTGCAACACTAAGTCTAAGGGATTAACCTAAATTGGAGAAAGGATAAGCTAAAATGGCACACCCTAAGCGAAGAAAATCATATTCAAAGAAAATGATGGGCAGAAGCCACTATGCCTTAAAACAAAAGTCCATCGCTGAATGCACGAATTGTGGCGAAATTGCCCGCCCCCATCATGCCTGCCAGTCTTGCGGTTATTACAATGGACGACAGATTATAAAACAAAAGGTAGATGGAGACGCTGAATAACTGAAGGAAGTGAACATGAGATCATCAGCGCTTATTGGAACTGGATCATATCTACCAGATAAGATCCTAACTAACTTCGATCTTGAAAAAATGGTAGATACTAGTAACGAGTGGATACTGAAAATGACCGGCATTTCTGAAAGACGTATTGCTGATGAGAAAATGGCAACATCCGATTTGGGCATCCGTGCAGCACGGCAAGCAATAAAAAGCGCCGATATCGATCCACTTGAAATCGATATGATTATCGTTAGCACCGCGACACCTGATTCTGCATTTCCATCAACCGCATGTTCCGTCCAAAATGGAATTGGGGCTAAAAAGGCATCTAGCTTTGATCTCTCGGCTGCATGTTCAGGCTTTGTTTATGGGCTTGATCTTGCCGATGGGATGATCAAAAGTTCGCGCTATGATACTATATTGGTCATTGGTGCTGAGATCTTCAGCAGGATTGTCAACTGGGAGGACAGATCAACCTGTGTTCTATTTGGTGATGCAGCTGGAGCTGCTATCGTACAGGTATCGGAAGAACCAGGCATTCTTGCTTCATATTGTGGTGCGGATGGTGCATATGCAGATGCTAATTTACTTGGTGTCCCAGCAGGGGGATCTCGTATACCAGCAAACGCTGCAACCATAGACCAAAAACTGCATACCGTCAAAATGAGAGGACAAGAGGTTTTTAAGCTCGCTGTGCGTATTATGCCGGAAGCAGCTCAAAAAACTTTGGATACTGCAGGTGTTTCTATTGATCAAATCGATTTGGTTATTCCACATCAGGCAAACAGCCGGATTATTGAAGCTGTTGTTGACCGGATTGGAATAGATCCTGAGAAAATGTATGTTAACGTTAATCAATATGGTAATACTTCTGCAGCCTCGGTGATCGTTGCGCTTGATGAAGCTATCTGTGAGGGGCATGCAAAAGTTGGGGACCTAATTCTTCTTACTGTATTCGGTGCTGGACTGACTTGGGGAAGCACACTGATTCGGTTATGACAGATTTGGCTTTTGTTTTTCCAGGGCAGGGAGCGCAAAAAGTGGGGATGGGGTTTGATCTCTCGTCCAACTTTGCAGAAGCCAATGCCGTTTTTGAAGAGGCAAATTCGATACTTAATTGGGATTTGAGCAACTTATGCTTCAACGGCCCAATTGAGGATTTAACACGAACTGAAAACACACAATTGGCGATTCTAACGTGTAGCGTTGCTTCGTTACGAGTTGTGCAAAGTTTTGGGATATCGGCAAAAATAGTAGCTGGGCATAGCTTGGGAGAATATGCTGCGCTGATCGCTGCAGAGGTTGTGGATTTTGATTCTGCTTTGAGATTGGTTCAATTCCGGTCCAAATTCATGGCAGAATCTGCTGCTCAGACTTCTGGTGGAATGGTAGCAGTTATTGGACTTGAGGATAATAAAATAGAGAGAATTTGCGACCAAATAGATGGTGTTATCAGTATTGCAAATTTCAATTCTCCTGGACAATGTATTGTCTCTGGAGAAACGATATTACTTGAAAAGTCGATTCCGCTAGCGAAGTCTGCTGGTGCCAAACGGGTAATTCCATTACCTGTCAGTGGGGCGTTTCACTCTGATTTGATGATGTCGGCACAAAAACAATTCGGATCTGTCATCTGCGACTATGTATTTGATGAACCCAAGATAGATTTTGTTGCCAATGTAACAGGTGACTTCGCCAAAACTGGTGAGAAGATTAAAAAACTGCTTGTACAACAAATCACTAATTCTGTTCTATGGGAGAAGTCGGTTCAGCTTATGAAGGGAGATGGAATATCTCATTTTATTGAATTGGGACCAGGATCCGTCTTATCTGGTCTTGTCCGTCGAATTGGAAATGACAGTATTTGCTTTAATGTCGAAGATATGAAAAGTCTTGAACGAACTCTTAATGGAACTAATACCGCATGAGCCTTGAAGGAAAGGTTGCTATCATTACTGGGGGATCCCGTGGTATTGGTAAAGCGATTGCCCATTCTTTTTGTCAGGCAGGCGCACACATTATGATCTGTTCACGTTCAACAGACTCAGTAAATCAAACAGCAGACGCTTTGGTCAGCCAAGGATACAGTGCACTTGCAATTCAAGCAGATGTCTCAAGTAGGACTGATGTAGAAACACTTGTCGAAAAAACACTTTCGGAATTTGGGAAAATTGATATTCTTATCAATAATGCGGGTATTACCCGTGATACATTACTGATGCGAATGAAAGATGAAGATTGGGAAGCAGTTATACAAACTAATTTGACTGGCGCTGCCTATTGCACCCGAGAGGTAATTCGCCCGATGATTCGGCAAAAGACAGGGTGTATCATCAATATATCTTCCATTGTTGGGATCGTTGGTAACGCTGGTCAAGCAAACTACGCTGCGGCCAAGGCAGGAATGGTTGGTTTAACGAAATCGGTTGCCAAAGAAGTGGCTAATCGTGGAATTAGAGTTAACGCAATCGCACCAGGTTTTATCACTACTGATATGACAGCAGAATTTTCTGAAGAAAATCGTCAAAAAATACTTGACCTCATTCCTATGAGATCGTTCGGTTCCGTGGAGGATGTTGCTGAAGTTTCCAAATTTCTTGCATCTTCCTCCGCTCAATATATTACAGGACAAGTTATACAGGTTGATGGAGGGATGAGAATGTAAGATTTGTTCACCCTGAAATATTCGATTCTTTGACATATTCACAAAAAACTGAGACTTGGGTTCTCAATAAATTAATAATTATCAAACAAAATATTTGGAGCGAGATATGGCAGTTGATAAAGCAAAAGTTATTGAATTAATTGTTGAACAACTAGATGCTGATAGCGATAACATTTCGGATGGTGATTCGTTTATGGATGATCTGGGAGCGGATTCTCTGGATACAGTCGAATTAATTATGGCCTTTGAAGAAGAATTCGACATTGAAATCCCAGATGAAGATGCTGAGAACATTAGAACGGTTGGTGATGTTCTCAAATATTTGGAAGATAAATTGTAAAGTGTTTCTAACCTTCGCTTGATGAGCATTCCTAAAACAATCCTAGGGCTAATTGGTACTCAACTATAAGGGGAAAAACTTGAAGCGGGTTGTTGTTACTGGTATAGGCGCGATTACTCCTATTGGAAATTCCAAAGACGATTTTTGGGACGGGGTTTTGTCTGGCAAAAATGGCATTGATTATGTTACGCGTTTTGATACAACTGAATTCCGATCTCAAATAGGTGGGGAAGTAAAGGGATTTGATGGTGAAAAGTTTATCTCACGTAAGGAAGCATCTCGACTTCCATTGTTCATTCAATACGCAATTGCAGGCGCTGTCACGGCTCGTGAGGATGCTGATATTAATCTAGATAATATAGACCCCTATAGGGTTGGTGTTGGTATCGGTTCTGGTATTGGTGGGATCTGTGTGATGGAGGAAAATGCCCGTGCGCTCGCTCTGAAAGGACCTAAACGAGTAAGTCCATTTTTTGTCCCGCACGAAATTATTAATATGGCTTCCGGACGTGTATCGATGTTAATGAACGCCAAAGGGCCAAACTTTGCTTCAGTAACGGCTTGTGCTACATCAAACAACGCAATTGGTGAAGCATATAGACTTATCCAACAAAGTCATGCCGACGTTATGTTTACAGGTGGTACTGAAGCCGCAATTACGCCGCTTGGTTATGCTGGATTTGACTCAATGCGAGCCATGTCAACTCGAAATGATGATCCCAAACACGCTAGTCGACCTTTTGATAAAGAACGTGATGGGTTTGTTATGGGAGAAGGATCAGGTATTATTATCTTGGAATCGCTAGAACACGCACAAAAGCGAAACGCCAATATTTATGCTGAAATTGTGGGCTGTGGTATGACGGCTGATGCTTATGACATGGTGCATCCTCGTAACGATGGTGAAGGAGCCTCCAAAGCAATGGAGTTCGCGTTGGAGGGGGCAAAGTTAAACCCGCAGGATGTTGATTATATTAACACTCATGGAACTTCGACACCGGCTGGCGACTCGGCCGAGACGTCAGCGATTAAAATGCTATTTGATGATTATGCTTACCGTATCCCGGTAAGTTCGACTAAATCAATGACGGGACATTTACTCGGAGCCGCAGGCGCCATTGAGCTCATTGCTTGCATTGGCGCAATAGAACATAGCTCTCTTCCTCCAACAATCAATCTGGAAAACCCAGATCCAGATTGCGACTTAGACTATGTTCCCAATGAAGGTCGTTTTGCAGAACTCAACGTTGTGCTATCCAACTCATTTGGATTTGGAGGTCATAATACTTCCATCGTTTTGAAAAAGTATGGTGGAACCTAACCACGAACTTGTTTATATCGGTTTAGGATCAAATGTTGGTGATCGAAGATTTTATATCGATCGAGCCCTAGATCTACTAGCGGAAACGGTGGCTATCCGAGTGGTATCGTCGATCTATGAAACTGATCCTGTTGGTTATAAAATTCAAGCTCCATTTCTGAATGGTGTTGCCGAAGTTGAGACGTTGATTCCCCCACATGACCTGTTTAGAAGGTTACAGGAAATAGAGATAGAGGTTGGTCGTCAGCTACGTTTCCGTTGGGGACCACGTGAAATTGATTTGGATATCCTCATGTATGGCAACCGAATCATCGATACTCCCAATTTGACTATCCCTCACCCAGAAATGCATCGACGCGACTTTGTATTGATCCCTTTGTGTGAAATAGCAAACAATCTTGTTCACCCAATTCTACAAAAAGAAATTCAAGATTTCAAATGCTCAGAGCCTATACAAATTAGGCGTTTCAAGTAATTCTAGGCGAGTAGATCCATTTCTATTTTAATAACACCATCTGCTTCACTTGACTACGCTCATTTGCTTCTAGCCGATAGAAATAGATTCCACTTGATAGCAAATCCCCATTTGTATCTCTCCCATTCCAGAATGCGGCACCACCCGGTGTGACATAAAGTCCCGGTTCTCTGATCCCCAAATAGATTTGGGTAACTACGGTGCCATCTGTTTGATAAATCGTAATATTTGCGCTAGATCGACGATTAATGTAGTAAGGAATCCATGTCTCTGGATTGAATGGGTTTGGGTAATTTTGGAAAATCATTGACTCGGCTTGTTTGATCTGACCAAGGAAGACAGGGCTACTTTTTTTCAGCTTAACCTTGTTTGGATTGGTGTTGGTAATACGATAAATGGCATTACCATAATCGTCGGAAACCAACATGGCTCCATCTGGCATAATGAGTAAATCAACTGGGCGTCCCCACCTGCTGCCGTCTTCCTTCAGCCATCCATCAGCGAAAACTTCATAAGAAATCGCCTCCCCTCCCTCCAACCGAACGAGTGTAATTCGGTATCCAATTGGGACAGTACGATTCCACGAGCCGTGTTCGGCAATAAAAATCTGGTCCGTATATTCTGTAGGAAACATTGTTCCATTGTAAAAACGCATGCCGAGAGCTGCAACGTGAGGCCCCAATTCTATCGCGGGAGTTACCATATTATTGATATCTCTTTTTTTGCCAAAATCAGGATCCAATATGTTTTTTCCGTGGAGATAGGGAAATCCGAAATGCAACCCTTCTTGGGGAGCATGATTCAATTCATCAGGAGGAATGTCATCACCCAGCATATCTCGTCCGTTGTCAGTAAACCATAGCTCTTTTGTTTTAGGATGCCAATCAAAACCAACTGTGTTTCGTACACCGTGAGCAAAAATCTCGAGTTCCGATCCATCTGGTTGCATCCGCATAATTGAAGCATAACGTTGGTCCTTCCGTTCACATACGTTACAAGGGGCACCAACTGGTACATATAATCGATTATCAGGGCCAAATCGAATAAATTTCCAACCATGGTGAGGATCCGTCGGAAATTCAGCATTCACTACGACGGGATCAGGCGGATTTCGCAGGCGATTTTCTATTTCATCATATCTTAGAATCCGATTGAGCTCAGCAACATAAAGGCTACCGTTCCTGAAGGCAACACCGTTCGGCATATTTAAATTACGAGCAACGACGATAACCTCATCAGCTTGGTAGTCTCGATTAGTATCTGGAATTGCATACACATTTCCAGTTTGGCGTGTACCAACAAATAAAGTACCATTTGGACTTAATGCCATCGATCGAGCATTATTCACATTCTCTGCGTAAATATTAATTTCGAAGCCATCAGGTAAATTAACTAAATCAATTGGGAGGTTAGCAGAACCACTAAAACAGATAAGGAANNAACAANGATAATANNAAGANTAGTAGTAACAAAAACTTNTGAGTANTTGTGTNCATATTCAGTTTAACCATACAAATNATCAAGGTTACANGCTGCAAGTTCAATCAGAAAACCCGCTATCTTCTCAGTTAAAACNCGNAGGTATACTTCACCTTTTTCTGCTTTCGATTTTTCTGGATTACCGATACCAGTATCAACTGTTGCTTTGCTCCACTCTCGCTGAGCCCACACCCAACCTTGTCGTAGACCTTCAGGTTTGAAGCGGCTCTCTGCACCCTTTCCTGCCTCAGATAAAGGNTGTACCAAGTGAGGCGCAACAAACAGCATGTTGCTTGTCTCCATTTCTCCAGCATGATCTCCTGGTTCATCNAAAAAATCGTCNGTATTNATAACNTGATACCAACTTAATGTACTGATCAGCATATGAGGATANTTAGGTTGNATCTCACGGATCATCTGTTTNAAATCNTTTCCCCCATGTCCATTCATGACAACCATTTTAGATATACCNTGGTGAGAAAGAGAATTGACGATGTCACNCAGTACTGCTGCTTGTGTACTGGGATTCATATTAATATCAAGCTTAATGTCAAGTTGCCCCGTATTAACACCNAATGGAACAGTTGGTAGAACTATGACCTTCGACTTTTTCTCCCACGCNAGCCTCGCTGACTCNGCNGCTATATAGTCACATTGNATTACGTCGGTTGAATACGGGAGGTGNTAGTTGTGGGCTTCCGTNGCNCCCCAAGGAAGTAGGGCAACTTCATAATCGTTGTCTTTTGCTGTTTTCCAAGTGGTCTCTGCTAATATGTATGGCCGATTGGACATCTTTACTCCTAACTTCGTCTTTGAAAATCGATNGCTTCAGTTACAAATCTATAGTTGAATCTAGATCTGTTTTCTTAGCTGTAGTTAATTATTGATTATACTGATCCTTTAGTATAATATGCTAAGATTCAAGAANCCTATTATATACGGATTAGTGTTACTAGATCAAGCGCCAGTNAAATCAACTCAAACCCNTACTAAAGGGAGCAAATGATCAACTATCTCTGCCATGTGTGCGATAAGACCTTCCCGGTAGATGCCATTCGCTATAAATGTGAATGTGGTAGTCCACTCAACCTGACACAATCAGAGATGTGTTTTCCTATTGAAGAAATCGCAAGTCGAGATAATAATCTGTGGCGTTATCGTGAAGCGCTTCCAATTGCTAGCGAGGCTTCAATTGTTTCGCTCAATGAAGGAATGACACCACTCGTTTCAACCAGTTCATCCNTGTGCGACCATCGATTAAAATTGGATTTCGTTTTTCCAACAGGGTCTTATAAAGACCGAGGAGCATCCATTCTGCTGTCAAAAGCGCGTGAAGCAGGGATTCGTGAGGTCGTCGAAGATTCATCAGGAAACGCTGGTGCTGCAATTGCAGCCTATAGTGCCAAAGCAGGTATCGATTGCACTATTTACTGTCCATCCACTACNTCNNCNGGAAAATTGACCCAGATTTCAATGTACGGAGCGAAATTAAAGCTGATCNAGGGTAGNCGTGCTCATACAACACAAGCGGTNCTTCAAGCAACTGGAACTACCTTTTATGCCTCTCATAACTGGAATCCATTTTTCTTGGAAGGAACGAAGACACTTGCCTTTGAGATTGCAGAACAGCTTGGCTGGAAAGCCCCAGATGGCGTTATCTGCCCTGTCGGTTTTGGCAGTATTTACCTGGGATTGTATATTGGCTTCAAACAACTCCATGACCAAAGGGTAATTACAAAGATTCCTCGTTTGCTTGGTGTTCAGTCTGTAGCATGTTGTCCTATCTATCAAGCTTACCGCGACAACCAACCACAGATAGAAAAAATGGCACTGGAGTATAATACTTTGGCTGAGGGTATCATCTCAGAACTTCCCATCCGTTCTCAGATGATTATGGAAGCAATGAATTCAACTGATGGAGCATTCACAGTTGTAAGTGAAGAGGATATTGAGGATGGGATCAAAATCCTAGCAAGACAAGGTATATACGTAGAACCTACTTCAGCTGTTGTCGTCAAGGCATTCGATCATTTTGTTCAAACTGAAGTTATTCGTTACGATGACTTAATCGTTTCGGTTTTAACGGGATCGGGACTTAAAGCTACAGATAAATTAACCAAAATGCTTTCAATGTGAAAGATGATATGGATATCGGTAGCACAAACTTGATTCGTATTCACAATAATTATAATTATTAGCCTTTCTAAATCGAAGTACCAAAGGACAATTTCATGAAATTTTGTTGGCCAGTTATCTTATTATGTTCGCAGATGTTTTCAATGTCGACGATGGTATCCATTGGAGGCCCTTTGCATGATTATGTCAACCGCCCCGAACCAAAGTTTAGTTGGGAGCAAACAAGTGGNCAAATAGATCATAATTTGGGTACGGTTTATTCTTTAAAACTAACTTCTCAGGAATGGAAGGGTATCGTGTGGCGGCATAATCTGCAAGTTTTCGTGCCNTCAGAATTAATTTATCCTAGCAGTATGCTNTTANTCGTTAATGGNGGATCAAACGATAGNCAACCNGATAAGGAAGATATGNAATTGGGATTAAAGTTAGCAAATTTATCTGGATCTGCTTGTGCAGTGTTGTCACAAGTACCAAATCAGCCGCTCTACGATGGGAAACGTGAGGATGACCTGATTGCTCATACTTTTGAAAAGTATCTTGAATTGGGAGATGCAACTTGGCTGCTGCTCCTGCCGATGGTTAACAGTGCAATTAAGGCAATGGATACTGCGCAAATATTTATGGATCAAACCTTGCAGATAACAGTCAAAGATTTTGTTATCACGGGTGCCTCAAAGCGTGGTTGGACAAGTTGGCTAACTGCCGCTGTCGACCCCCGAATTAAAGCAACAATGCCGATTGTCATCGATACTCTAAATATACCGGATCAGATGGAGTATCAGCTGGAAGTNTGGGGGNGNTACAGTNAGGAAATAGGTGATTATACCNTCCGGGGAATTCAAGATCACCTAGGTACGGAAGTGGGGCAGAATCTTNTATCTATCATTGATCCTTACAGTTATCGTGAGCAGTTAACGATGCCTAAACTGTCAGTAATTGGGACAAATGACAACTACTGGGTTCTAGATGCGTTGAATCTTTACTGGGATGGNTTGCCAGTTCCCAAGTATGTACTTTATNTNCCTAATTCTGGGCATAGCTTAGAGGATCGCGAGCGTGTGATATCTGGACTAACTGGCTTCTATCGCTTTGTTGTTTCAGACAGAGATCTACCCAGCATAACGTGGAAACACTCACAGGAAAATGANAGATTGCAACTCCATTATGAATCTGACCAAAAACCTGTAGAAGCTAGATTGTGGTTTGCAGCTGCGGTGAATCGAGATTTTCGGGACGCGACTTGGCTATCAGTACCTGCNAGATTATTAGATAGTGGGGGCTTTTTTGGAGAGTTGATTCTATCGTCGACACATTACGTTGCAGTTTTAGGAGAACTAACTTTTATGATTGATGGNCANCCTTGTCCTCTTTCCACACAGGTTAATATAGGAANCCCATTAGTTCAGCAATAAAAACGAGGTNATAACAAAAAGGCCAAATCCATNNTNCNGGATTTGGCCTTTTTNTNTTATTTGCTCGGATTGTATTTAATACATACCACCACCCATACCACCCATACCACCGCCGCCANCNGGTGGCGGTCCTGCAGGCATTGGAGGGGCTTCCTCCGGNATGTCNGCAACTAAGGCTTCCGTGGTTATCATCAAACTAGAAATACTTGACGCATTCTGTAAGGCT
>NZUQ01000111.1 GCA_002697225.1 Candidatus Poribacteria bacterium | reverse complement strand
CCAAGGTAAGTATTCAAAAGCCATTATTGAATTTGAAAAGGTGATAGAAACCAATCCCATCAATGCAGAAGCACACAATAACCTAGGCTTAGCCTATCACAACCAAGGTAAGTATTCAAAAGCTATTATTGAATTTGAAAAGGTGATAGAAACCAATCCCATCAATGCAGAAGCACACAACAACCTAGGCTTAGTCTGCTATAGCCAAGGCAAGTACCAACAAGCAGCAGCTGAGTTTGAGAAGGTTATAAAACTCAACCCCAATAATGCGGAAGCACACAATCGTCTAGGATTGGTACATTACAATCGTGGTGAGTATTCAAAAGCTATTAAAAAGTTTGAAAAAGTGATAGAAATTAATCCCAATAACACAGAAATATACAGTAATTTAGGGTTAGTCTATTATAATCAAGGTAAGTATCCAAAAGCTATTTTTGAATTTGAGAAGGTTATAAAACTCAATCCCAATAATGCAATAGCCCATCACAATTTAGGTTTGGTTTATAAAGAACAAGGCAAAATTACTGAGGCAGAAGCGGAATTCAAGAAGGCAAAAGACATACTCACAGAATAGGGAAAAAGTTGCTCGTTACCTACGATTATTCTACTATCCATGCTTAAACTTTGGGACAGATTTCAATCTGTCCCAAAGCTTAACACTCACCAATTGTATAAAAAAACCTTAATTCCTGTACAATCGAATTCCTGCACAATCGGACTACTTTAGGATAATCATTTTTTGCGTAAATACGGATCTATGCGTTTTCAAAGTATAAAAATATGTTCCGCTGGCTACTTTTTCACCAGTATCAGCCTTACCATCCCAATAGATAGCCTCTGATCGGCTGACATAGCTACCTGCATCAACATAACCTACGCTTATACTTCTAATAGGATTCCCTTCCATATCGTAGATAGTTAGCTTAACTTCGGAATCATAATTCAGTACAAATGGCATCCAAGTTTCAGGGTTAAAAGGATTAGGATAGTTCTGTAGCAATTGTGTATGTACCGGAAAACTATCAGGAAGAACAGCTTTTAATAAGTTTAGTACTCGTTCCTCTGTTATCGAGCGGCTTGGTTTCCTCCTTAACTCCATTATGGAGGATTGAATATTCCGATTCTGTTGATCGGAGAGAACCAGTTCCTTAGCTAGTGGTGCAGGCGCTACCAATGTGCCACCAAAATGACTGGCGACCATCACTAAATCAAAGATATTGACCTGATTATCACCAGTGACGTCTCCTGATAAATTCTCACCATCCTGACCAAATTGACTGGCAACTGTTACCAAATCAAGTATGTCGACATTACCATCACCGTTGACATCTCCAACTAACACTGAACCACCCCGTTCGGAAATAATGGTCTCTGACGTGAGCCATGCAGAGATTTCAGCGCGATACCGGATTATTTCTCTGGGACGAATCGCCCTAGTACTAATTATGGTGATACTGACTCCAGTACCTAGCATTCCCTGAATACGAACTTTTCCGACAAAATCGCCGATAACTTCTCCCTCAAGGTTTTCGACTTTGCTGTCAACTGATAACGTATAGAATGTTGGAGTGTCCACAATCAGGTTCCGCGTGATTGTGATCGGATCTAAAAGGATAGTTGGTGAACCAATCAATTGGGTAGAGCTTTTTACTTTTCCAATATAGGTCTCCTTCACGCTGTATCTTCCCGTCGGAAGTTTGAAAGTAAAAGGACCACCTTGGATCTTGCCACGATTAGATTTAAATGACTCACTGACATCAATTTCATCGATGGAGACAGTTGTAGTTATGTCAATAGTATCGAAAACGATTTTGATAGGTATTCCAGCACCAATACCAATGGGAGCTACAAATTCTCCAGCACCATTACCTGTGATATTTTGGGTTGTCGCTTCGTCGGCCTCGACAGATGGATTGACAGTCCAGCCAATATCTTCCAGCATCCCTCGGACAATAGGTCCTATATCATGAGTCGATTCCTGCATATCCTGATCCGGTGTCATTAACGTATTGGCATCTCCCGGCGGATAAGTAGTTTCGTCCAAATGAGAATAACTTGCTCCTTCCTCCCACTGTATGGGAGCATAGAGTTTGGGNAATTTCCCTCCATATGCGACTTTACCTGATAATCCATTCCAAAACAAGTTATCACTGGTCACCTGCTTCCCAAGATCANCTGAGGGATCGCTAAAAACAGTGATCGACCTGCCAGAGCCGTTGACCACAAACCAGTCATAAACACCGGAAAACCCTCCGTTTCTAATCGAACCTTCCCCAGTAGAAGTATCATAACTTCCTTCAGCAACAAAACCGATACCGTGAATGAGTNCATGAAGCACCAGAGTGACAAAGTCAAATCTGNTGGCGGGAGTGTTTCCATCCGTATCAAAATAGAAATCTATATTACTATTGAACTCAGCAAGAATATCAGGNTGACCCGGATTTAGATCTATTCCTGACAGCTTATCAGCGATAGCATCAGAATACCAGACATCCGGTTTTCCATGATTGAAATTTTTGTGAGCCTTGATCGANCCTGAGGCCCCTAATGTGTCACCATCAATCGGTTGAAACACCGCATCAACCCTGATTTCAACATCCGAGGCAATTTCTATCTTTAAGAGATCTACTGCATATTGGAAAGCAATTTTGGCTGCCATGTTTTGATCAAATCCATCATCGTAGGTAACAGTGATGTTTGCAGTACCAAAATCAACTTGTCTATTCCTAAAATACAATGGAGGAGGAACTCTAGCACCAGTGTTTCGATTAATACCTTTTCTATAGTGCTTTGTACGCAATTGCCTTTGGTTTTGACTACTGACATTAAAAGTAATCAAAAAAAGACAAAATAGTATAATGCATAAAACAAAGTAACTTCTTAGATACTCCATATGGTGGCGTCCTTTAATTAAACCACATTCTTAAAATAAACATAAATACAGATATCTAAAAAACGGCATGCGTAATAGCGGGTGACAAAAACAATTACGGAATTCTTTTTAAGAACCCGTTTGGGAAAAAGAAGGGTTTGAAATAGCAAAAAAGTCCCATAAAACATCCGTGGACTTAAAAAGCCTAAGTCAACAATGGGGAAAAAGAATTATAACACCGATTTGAGAGATCAACAATGGCAATGCCTCTAGCCCTATCTACCAAATCCTGACCTGATCCCATCTACACCAATAGAAATAACTGATTATCAAGGCAATATGATACCTAGTTACCATTCGTTGCCAATGTCGCATGCTAGTAAGGATTCCCTAGCAAACTACCTAATGCCATTAGCGCAAATAATGCCAAGAAGGAAAATGGGTTCTGATTCATAGTGCCTTACACCAAATGGTTCGACAACCACTGACCGACTGACCGATTTAGCTATTATTGACAGCCAATCGGTCAGTTCCAAAACTCTGCCTGAAAATCGAGGAACTTATGGTTATAATAAAGATTAAAGCTCACAAAAACTATGTCATGACGAACACCATAGAAATTCTACTTGGTGTCCAAACAACGATGTTAAGGAGACCAATAATCAAGCAGCCTATAAACTATTAAGGCCAGTTGACTTCTCGCGTGCTGCCATCCAACGCTTGTGGGCTGACAGTAGTTACCAAGATGATTTNTAAACTTAGTTTGTGGGACCAGTTCCAATACCAGTTTAAAATAACCATTCAACCCAAAGGTAAAGGCTTCCAAGTATTAGCTAAATAGTGAATTGTGGAGCAAACCTTTGCTGGGGTTGCGTGGTACCGACGATTTAGCATGAATTCTGAGCGTCAATTCTAAACTCAGAAAACATGACTTATATCGCTACGATTCAATTTTCATTGACCCGGTCTCTAGTTTCTTTCAAACAGGTTCTGAAATTCAGTATATTATTTCTCTCCCTTTGACTGATACTTATTACTCAAATTAATATCATTATGTGCCTAAATCTGAAAACTCTTGATTGATTCAGTAATTCATGTTATTTTTGGGGCCACTAATAAAATGGAGAATTGAGCTACTGTGCATTTGTCAAAGGAAGCAATTGAAGAATTTCAATGTCAAGGCTATCTAAAAATTGACCACCAACTGATAGAAAATGGTCATCTAGAGATTTTACGGCAACAATACGACCAAATTTTTGTTGAACATAAGAATAACGATGGTCAAGGATTGCGCAACCTGGCGGTTACAGAAGGTGCAACATCACAAAGGCCGACAGAAATGCTACAAATCATGGAAATGTGGCAAAAAAATGAACAGTTCTATAAACTGCTGTTCCACCAACCATTGTTAGACATTGCTGAAAGTCTGATCGGAAAAAACATTCAACTCTTCCATGATCAATCATTATATAAACCAGCACATATTGGCGGAGAAGTCCCGTGGCATCAAGACAATGGTTATTGGCGTTGCTCACCTCCAAATTTAGTTAGCATTTGGATTGCCCTAGACGATGCAGATGAAGACAACGGCTGTATGAATGTTATTCCAAAAAGTTACACCGAAGGCGGATTAGACCACACGCGAGCCAAATCAGAAGAAAAAGAGCTGCCGGCGCTATTAATGGCCAACATTGACGATAGCCAGGCAGTGCCAGTGCCGTTGTTAGCTGGACATGGAATGGTTCATCATTGTTTAACTTTACATCAGACCAATCCCAATAATTCCAGTCGTGATCGCCGGGCCATGGTTATTCATTACATGCCGGTGGGAACACAGAACTCAAAAGGGGAAATTTTAGCTGACAACCTCCTATTAAGAGGTGTAAATCACTTTAATGCAGAGTAGATTTCAAAGTAAAACGCTCTTGAGCTCACTATAGATTAAGACTGTATGAACAGAAAGGATCTTTAATGCCAATTACAAACGCCTTGCCCGATATGAAAAGAGAACTCAGCTTTTTTCCTGTCGGAAGTCAGAATCCCAAGAAATTAACAACAGCACAAATTCAGCATTTCAACCAGAAAGGGTACCTTTTCCCACTCGACGTTTTCACTCCGGAAGAAGCGAAAAAAAACCGGAAATATTTTGATCAACTGATGAAAAAAGCAGTTCAGGCAGGCCACAATAGCTATTCAATTAATGGATGGCATCGGCACTGTCGCGGTATTTATGATCTCTGTTACGAGGATCGCATATTAGACTATATGACCGATCTGTTAGGAGAAAACCTCATCTGCACTATGACCCACTATTTTAGTAAAGAACCGTCCGATGGAAAAAGGGTCAACTGGCATCAGGATGCGTCATATTGGCCATTAACACCAAGCAAAGTCATTACTGTCTGGTTGGCCATTGATGACGTGGACAAAGATAACGCACCCATGCAATTCATCCCCGGGTCGCATTTACATGGCCAGATCCCTTTTGAACATAGTAAACCAGAAGAAAATAGTGTATTGGGTCAATCAGTACACAATTCAGAGGAATACGGAAAACCAGTTTCTGTAATCATGAAGGCAGGTCAGATTTCAATACATTCCGACCTTTTGCTACACGGGTCGGAACCCAATATGTCTGACCGACGTCGCTGTGGGTTAACCATGCGTTATAATCCGCCAGATGTTAGAGGTCGAGATGCCAAGCGGGCGGAAGGTATCATCTGCCGAGGTTCCGACCCTGACAGGTACTGGCAACTACTCCCAAGCCCCGACGGGGATCACTTGCCAACACGTTAAAGCGAACCTGATGAATAAAAGCTAAATTGAAAACTGACCGACAAAGATATTGTTAATTGATTGACCAATTTCCCATTTAACAGACAGTGATTTATCCTGATAACTGTAGACCGTTGATTTACCAATAGCGGTGTTGNTAATTTTTGACAGAGGTGAGTACCAAATTTGATGTGGTTGTGTGCAGTTATGGCAGAGGAACTTTGTAGCTGATAACGATAATACTTTTCCGACTGCGACGTCATAAACAATGCCACTTTTTTGGAAATTGACTGTAGTCACTTTAGTTTCAACTAACTGACCCAGCGTTTTCATGTAGTTTTGTTTGATAAAATCAATGAGCATNTCCTGCTGAAGCTGANTTGCCCTGCTACTAACATAAAGNACACTTCGTCGGGTTTTCGAGTCTATATCGAGNTTTTTCTGCGCGCTAACAACTGCGACAACAGTCAATCCTCGCAGTGAAACACCTTTCCACATTCCTTGGTTAATGTTCCACACTACAGTCGCTTCTTTACCACCCTCAACATATTCCGATCCAAAGTGACATGCACCAACATAAACATTTACCGATCTTGCTTCGAGATATTCGCCAGTAATAGCATCATTACCTATAACTACAGTAAACAAACCAGCAATTAAGAATAAAATAAATATGGAAATAGCTCGACTTTTTATCATTGTTGCTGCCTCCTTTATTTAGGTTGAAATACAATTTACACTTTAAACTGATCCTGAACCATTTGTGTATTAAGAAAATTCAACTTAAGACTTTCTATTTTTAGTCCGGTCGATTTCAGCGAAAATCCCACCGCCAATCCCTTCAAAGCAGTGACGTGATTTTCTGCAACCATCTGGTGAAACAAAATCATCATCTGGTCCAACAGCTGTCATAGTACAGTTACACCAGTAGTATGAATCAGGATTGGTCTCAATTAGGTTTCTTAAACTTCCATCCGGAACATATATTGCTTTTGTACGAAGATTTTGGCAAACCGGATGGTGAAGAGATAATAATTTCTTGTCTTCCATTCTGTTGTTAAGTCCTCTCAAGCAATGGCCGTCATAGCAGCACGATAGATGATATTTTCAGTCAATTGAACTTTATAGGCATTATCGCTTAAAGGATCAGCATCTTTAATCGCAACCCGTCCAGCCGCTTTAGCCGTTGCTTCTATAATTGTNTGGCCTTTTAATTCCGCTTCAGCTCCCTTTGATCGCCACGGAATCGGAGCAACTCCACCCAGAACAATACTCGCATTCTGGCATTTTTGACCGTTGATTTCAAAAACGGCGGCGACACTGACTAAAGCAAAATCGAATGATCCCTTTTCCCGAATCTTGATATATAAACTTCTAGCACCAGACTGTGGTTTGGGAATATGAATCTGGGTGATGATTTCATTCGGTTCAAGAATATTTTCGCGCTGTGGATTAACATCTGGTAAAACAAAAAACTCCTCTAGCAGAATCGTNCGATCCCCATTGNTCCCNCGGANGGTTACTGAGGCNCCNAGAGACACCAAAGCCGGTGCCACGTCTGANGGATGAACAATATAAACTGGGCCNCCACCAAAGATAGCGTGATATTTATTTAAACCGGAAAGTGCGTAACATGTATCGCCACCTTTTTTTAGGCAGATTGTGTCCGGATCACGGTAATACCAACAACGTGGCCGTTGGCATAAGTTTCCACCAACGGTACCNACATTTCGAATTTGCGGTGTGGCCACAGCNGCTGCCGCTTGAGCCAAAACCCCGTAATTTTCTTGNACCTCTGGATGANCGACAAGTTCCGAAAGTGTTACCAGAGCACCAATCGTAACTCCTGATGCCTTAACTTCAATTTTGTCTAAGTCAGGAATGGTTTTGAGATTAACTAATTTTTTCGGTGTCTCAATATAATCCTTCATTTCACCGACTAAATCCGTCCCACCAGCAATAACCTTGGTGTTTTCCCAACTGTCATCTAATAACACTGGAACCTGATTGACGCTTTTTGCATTCACATAACTAAATTTTTCCATAATTATGCTTTACCTTTCTCAGCAAGTTTGGTTAGGATTTTATCGGGAGTGATCGGTAGAGATCTAATCCGGACCCCAATCGCGTTGTAAACTGCATTGGCGATGGCGCCAGCGGTCGGAATTGTAGCGGGTTCACCAATACCAGTAACTTTCTGATCCGTATCAAACGCAATGGCTTTAATTTCTGGTATTTCAGTTGGCCCTGCAATCTTATAATCAATTAGATTTGAATTTATCATCCGACCTGTTTGCGGATCCATAATACGATTTTCAAGAAGCGCATAATTTAATCCACCCACAACGCCACCATTGATTTGACTTTCGGTGGTAAGCCGATTTAGGATCAGACCGCAGTCTTGAACAGCCACAATTTTTATTACCGTGACATGACCCGTTTCCGTGTCAACTTCAACTTCAGCGAATTGTGTACCAGCCGCCCCACCTTCTCGGAGGTCTTCTGCCCAGTGCCCCTCCTCGGTAATTGTATCCATGCCCAAATGGGCAGTGGCCTGCTGCCAACTCATTTCCTCACCTGATTTGGTCAAAACTTTCCCATCTTTGGTCACAAGATCTTGAGGAGATTGACCAATCTGTTCAGCAAGGTATTCAAAAAAACTGCTCTTGGCTGTAACAACGGCTGTTTTAATCACTGGAGCGACAGAAGCCGTAGTTTGGCTCCCTCCACTTCCGCCTGAAGGCAACCCGGGTGCGGTATCACCAATCTTAACGGAAATATGGTGCGGTTGTAACCCGAGTTCATCGGCCACAATAATTGCGATCACAGTTCGGATTCCAGTTCCAAGGTCCTGTGTACCAGTAACAGCCTCAACAGTACCGTCTGCGTGAATGCTCACACGGGCTTTGGTGCCTTTACCTCCACCACCACCCCACTGACCGCTGCCCATACCAATTCCGCGTTTCTTGATACCTTTGTCAGATCCAGAAATTTTGCGACGCCGATGCCAACCGATCTCCTTAGCACCCAGCACATATTCATCCTGCCGGATCTGATTGTCATCATTCTTCTGGCGAATCTCCAGCGGATCGATACCAAGTTTTTCCGCTATTTCGTCCATTAACGAGTCCATAGCAAAAGCGCCTTGCGGATGACCTGGAGCACGAAAAGCTCTAGCACCGCCTGCATTAGTCGCAACGGAAGATTTTTCTGTCCGGTAGTTAGGAACATTATACACATAAGGGCCGGTGAAACCTGCTCCACCACCATTTCCAGCTGATCCGTAGCCAACAAGATCGTAGGCCATCAGCTTACCATCTTTGGTAGCACCAGCTTTAACATGCTGTATCATAGAAGGCCGATTACCCGCCACAAGATGTTCCGCTTTACGCGTCAGCATTAACTTTACAGGCGCTTTAGATTCCCTAGCCAACCTTGCTACTGTTGTGCCTTCGACACCAGGACCAAATTTACTGCCGAATCCACCACCCATATGTTCCGTTATAACCCGAACCTGATCTTCTGGTATCTTGAAATGGTTGGCAAAATCACGACGTGTTCCAAATACCGCTTGCGTTGAAGCCCACACAGTTAAGTGATCTCCATCCCACTTGGCAACGTGACCATGAGGTTCAAGACAAGTATGTGTTTGAACTTGGGTGCTGTAAGTTGCTTCCACAATTACGTCCGATTGGGCAAAGCCAACTTCAAGGTCTCCACGGTCATCAATTCGTGGTTTACTCTGGTTTTTTTCCCAATCACGAATTTGGGGGGCATCATCTCGTCTGGCTCCTTCCAGATCAACCACAAACTCCAGCTCATCGTAGTCAAATTGAATGGCACGAATTGCGTCTTCAGCAATATCGGGCGTTGCCGCGGCAACAGCGGCAATCTCCTGACCTTCATATCGAATTTGAGCACCCTCTTTGATTAAGGCAATAACTGCTTTGACACCAGATACAGATCGAGCATCCTCCAAGTTAATCGCGGTTAATATCCCACGAGGTACATGAGATCGCAGAATTCGACCATAAAGCATACCTGGTAGATTAACATCATAGGTATACTTGGCTTTACCTGTAACTTTACTCGGACCTGATAAACGCTGAACATATTTACCAATTAAACTAGATTCTTTGGGATCTCCCCATTCAGCCATTATCTTGTCTCCCTAATTTCTCATTTTCTTGGACGCAGTTTTAACAGCGTCGAAGATAAAAGGATAAGTACCNCAACGACAAACGTTCCCAGATAATCCTTCTTGTATTTCTTCATGGGTCGGAGTAGGGTTCTGATCTAGAAATGCTTTAGCGGCAACGACAAACCCNGGCGTACAGAATCCACACATCAACGCNTCNTGCTCAACAAAAGCTTCTTGAACAGGATGCAGGTTATCNTGACCTGCCAGCCCTTCAACAGTTGTAATTTTTTTTCTCCCGACATCAACAGCAAGCATCATACAAGAATAGATAGGTTTCCCTTCCACAATCACTGTGCAACCTCCACACGAACCACGATCACAAATAGGTTTAGCACCAGTGAGATCTAAGCGATTTCCACTGATATCGAAACCATCCCGTAAGACAGTTAGGAGGGTTGTACGCGGTTCAACATCAACCTGATGAGCCGTACCATTAATATTAAGAGTGACGGTGGTTTGGGTAATTCCATCGGCGGTGTCTGCGCGTGAAGTTTCTTCTGACCCAATCAGAACAGCCGGAGCCACGCCGGCAGCTACCGCACCACTTCCAATTCCTTTGAGGAAGCCTCGGCGGGAAACACCCTCTTTTTCTTCTACTAATTCTTTTTCTTTTGACATCCGGATTCCTCAAAATAACGATTACCAAGGTTATAATTATACTACATTTGAAACTCGAGATTGTAGGCTAATTTACCATCTCCGACAGAATTTGTCGTAAATAGGTTACATCTTCTTTAGCCCATTGCTCTAAATTTGGAGGAGAAGTATCTGCGTATCCAACTTGACGAATAATTGATTCGTCAAATTTGTATTCCGTGTGAACAGTTAAAGGCCCATCAAAGTTATGCTTGAGCAATTTCCTTAAACTGTGATGCCAGTTGATGCAGCCTTCCCCAACTTTCACAAAACATGGGATATAAGATGGTGTCTGACCTTCAGGTTGACGGAGATAAAGAGCATCTTTGATTCCAACAACGGAAATATAGTCTTTAATCATTGAGAAACCCATGTCCCAATCCTCACCATCTAATGCCAAATGACCAAAATCCGGATACGCACCAACGTATTGCGGATCAAAGTCCTTGATAAGATGCATTAATCCGGCACAGTTTGACCCAATACACGAACCGCTGTGAATCTGATAACAGGTCTGCACCTCGTACTGTTGACTGAACCTAACAAAACCTGCCAGATCATTTCGAGCAGCCTCTACGACTCGCCAGTAGTCATCATCTGTTTTATAACGCCAAAATCCAATTTTAAGACGCGGAATCCCCACTTCAGCACAAGCAGCATACAAATTCCTTACCTCCTGAGTAGGTTGGTTAATGTCAACAGCCGCAGTAGCTAAAGGACAAACGAGACCCTGTTTTTCCCATACTCGCATCGCTTGGGGCAACAGTTTAGCAGCGTTATCTATCTGAATTGGATGTCCCGGACGAATACAAATGTCAATTCCGTCATAACCGAGTCCAATTGCTTTTTCACCCAGTTGTTCAATTGAAAGAGGGGCAAAGAATTTGGAATTGAGAACAATTTCCATGTTCAAATAGTTACTAAAAATTGAGTCCTAAAACGGCTACATACNCGTCGAAAAGTGAATGATATCACCTAACGATTTTAATCAGCAGATCNACGNTTGGGACGAGCCGGCATGCCAGTTTCTGCCGATTTGTAGATGGCATCCATCAACTCTGACTGTATGATTCCGTTGAGAGNGCTNGTACGCGATTCAGCACGTCCAAGAATTGCATCAATGAAATTATCATCCGGTGATCCAGCTGACATTTCTTCTGTAATCGGTGGTTCTTCGACATGANTTGAGCCTTCATAAACCCGTATCCAACCACCACCCCAACCATCAATTTCCACTCGACCATTATCAAAAATAAAGGCCATATGTGTACCNCCCGGGCTTGGGCAATTACCACTAATAGCGATACTGGCGAGAACACCATTTTCGAACTTAACGTTAATTGACGAATTGACATCAACCGCAGTATCACAATTATCAGTAAAAGCGTAGACCTCTCCAACATTCCTTTCAACAGCCCAACAAAGGCTATTNAACAAATGGGCTCCACTATCATATGCTTGTCCTCCACCAGATAATTCCGGTTTCTGTCGCCATGCACCCATTGTCGCATTTTTCCAGCCCTGCGTAATATAGCCAACTATCAACTCCAGTTTACCGAATGTTTGATTCCGGATTTGTTCACGTANATAATAGAAGTTAGCTGAACATGGCGTNTTATAACCAATCACGAAAACTTTNCCCGTTTCTTCCACTTTTTCAGCAAGGGTGTAAGCGTCTTCAGCTGATGTCACCATCGGTTTTTCCATTAATACATGGCAACCTGATTCTAAGGCTTTCATCCCATGTTCAAAATGCAGAGTATGCGGGGTAGAGATTAGCACTGCATCGGGTTGCGTTTCNGCCAACATTGAGTCCACATCATCAAAAGCCACTGGACGAGGGGNNAGATCCGGTATGTTTTGATCGATATAGCTGTTGGCAATATCAGTATTGACATCACAAGTGGCAATAATTTGAACCTCATCCATTTGATTCATCCGTCGGGCATGACCAGATGAGTTTCCACCACAACCAATTATAGCGAGGCGAACTTTCGACATCTATTACTCCTTACTACTAATTTACTAATATAAATCATAGTCACTAAACCTNGTGCAATATTTGCATTATATCAAAATNGGCAAANGAGAACAATCAAAGTATAAACAATATGGAATTAAGAACTCCAAGAAAAAGATCGCCGTTTTTGCCATTGTTTTTTTGGAGTTTCTACTCTAAACTGCTTAATCTGCGATGGTATCAAAACTCAATCTAATTATGATAATGTGAGAAAATATTGATTAAATTTTCTGTTCTTTTGATCGGCGCACTGTTAATTGGTATCACCAAAGCTGGTTTTGGTGGAGGTGCTGGCCTAATCGTCGGACCNATGCTGATGTTGGTNTTTCCAGCCAAAGAGAGCCTAGGTATGATGCTTCCACTTCTTTTTGNTTGTGANGTNGTATCNTTGTTCTTCTACTGGCGAAAATGGGATAAACTGAATATTGCTTTCATTATACCGGGGGCAGTTGTCGGTATTGGAATAGGATCAATTTTTTTGGGAAGATTTGACGACCGAATTTTAGCAAAAATGATTGGTATNACCGCCATCGGATTTGCCCTGTTGCAGATTCTTCGACATCAGCTNATNCAGAGAAAANAACAGTTTNGAACGCAACCATGGCTAGGTATTTTAGTTGGCGCTNNCACCGGTTTTTTTTCAACAGTCGCACACCTCGGCGGAGTGCTGACGATGATGTTCCTGTTGGCACAGCAACTTGAAAACCAAGTTTTCGTGGCCACGGCGGCGCTGATTTATTTCTCCATTAATCTGTTCAAGATCCCTGTGTACCTAAAGTTAAATATTATAACTACACAAATTCTTCTACGCATTCTCCCNTTTCTTCCACTAATAGCTGTGGGAACGATGCTAGGNGTTTATTTAAATCGCAGAACATCANCCAAAATGTTCACAAAAATCATCTTGACTATTGTTTTTCTAACAGGAATTAGGTTAATACTTAAATGACGCAACCAAGAAATTCCNACGTNCTAANCTTTGCTTTTTTTATCGGTTGCTACNCTTCCTAGGCGCACCANCTTTCGGTNATCNCCACAGACAACGAAAAGTCTTTCGGATAGTTTGTTAGCAGTATTCAATAACCATTTACCNAAANCGCCATNTCTCCAATTATCAGGAGTATCCGGATCNCAATAAGCTACAATATCCTCATCGTAGTGATCCGTCAAAGATAGAACGACCTGCGTTTTGTCAGGTCTNAACTCNTCTGGGATTCCGTCCAGTTGAAGCCANAGGCAATCGAATTGATGACAACTAAACGGCCTATTCTGATAGATCTGGCAACCTTTCCCAACGTTACAATTTTCACACCATTGATTGGCTGGTTTCTGGATTTCCGGAATACCAAGAAGTTTACAGCACATGGTACAACTACCGCATTCCCTGTTTATGCCCATTTAATTTAGCTTTCCTTGTTCACGCATCTGAGAACCATAGTTTTCCAACGCCAACTTCTCCTGATCTGTCAATTCAATCTTATCAGAAAGACATGAAGCTATACGACCGAAGCGCTCTATACTTCTGAGACCCATAACTGTAATATGAACGGCTGGATGACTAAGAACATAACGATAAAAATGTTCTTCAGATGGAGTTCCTGTTTGACTGAATAGCCGATCGTTCCGCGAAGCNTTCATGATAACCAAACCAACATTTAGATCTAATGCCTGNGGNAAAATNGCTTCTTCCGGTTCCTTCATAGNACAGTTATACCAACACAAAGCAGTATCGAATAATCCGGTGCTCACCGCCTGTCCGATCTGTTCCCAGTCATGCCCAGTCACACCGATGAAGCGAATCAAACCTTCTTCCTGTGCTTTCTGGGCAGTTTCCACTGCACCACCAGGTGATAACGCCTGTTCTCGCTCAACTGGTGTGTTGAGATGATGCAACTGGTAAACATCAATATATTCAGTTTTGAGCAAACTCAAGGAGATTTCCAGATCCTTACGAACCCCTTCAGCACGACGAGCGGCGGTCTTAGTCGCTAAGATGAGTTGATCACGCCGCCCTTGAATGGCTTGACCAATTATCTTTTCGTCTTCCCCATTCCTATAATTACGTGCAGTATCTATATAATTAACACCAAAATCCAGAGCTGTACGGTATCCGTCTACTGACTCGCAGTACCCTCCCCCAATACCAAGTCGGGTTACTTTTAGTCCTGTTCGACCAAGGGTTATTTTTGGAATATCATAGGTCATAATCAAAGATCTCCTTTAAACCAAGCAATGTACAATATAAACTTGATCAACTAGGCATATCATCACAAAAACAGGAAAATCAACAACAGATTTTACAAACGTATTGTTGGAATTGACTTTAGTTGCCGTCTGATTTATCCTAGGTAAGCACGAGAAATGGTTTTATGGGATTATATCACAATGGCTTAAAAACTGAATTAGACTTCTTGCAAAAATGATATAGTTTGTCATTTCAATTACCAGTGGTAAGAACCTTTTCCCCAATCGGTTCTACCTAGAAACAACAGTTAATTGGTTTTTGTAAGCGTTTTTTTTAGAATGACAGGAGAAAATGTACTATGCCACCACTCAGCCAAGCAGACCTTGATTTTTGGCAGGAAAACGGTTATGTCATCGCGCGCAATACAGTTCCCAGAGAAAATGCCGAACGCGCGGAACAAGCAGTATGGGAGTTCCTTGACATGGATCGAACTAATCCGGACACGTGGTATCCCGATCCACCTCGTCGCAGTATCATGGTTGAAATATATCAACACCAAGCACTATGGGATAACCGCCAATACCCAACAATCCACCAAGCTTTCAGCCAAATCTGGCAAACGGAAAAATTGTGGGTTAGTTTTGATCGGGCCAGTATGAATCCCCCATCACTGGATCCAGAAGCTAAGGAACATGGATTGCACTGGGATGCTAATCTGGAAAATCGCCCCCTTGGGTTTGGGGTTCAAGGAGTATTGTACCTAACAGATACAGAAGAAAATCAAGGAGCCTTCGCCTGTGTACCTGGTTTTCATCATAGAATTGAAAAGTGGTTGGACAAGTTACCCGAAGATTCTACGCCGCAACAACAGAATCTCCACGCTCTAGGCTCCAAGAAGATTGCTGCTAACGCAGGAGATCTCATCATTTGGCGGACATCCTTACCACATGGTTCCAGCTTAAATACAGCTGATAAACCTCGTATAGTACAATATATCACCATGAATCCCGCCAATGACAAAAATGATGAGGCAAGAAAAAATCGAGTTAATTGGTGGAAAGAACGATTAGCATGGGGTAGCGCAAAAGGGGAAGAACACCATCATGGTCAGGTTGCTAAGCTAGATTCGCTTGGTCGAAAACTGCTTGGTCTCGACAAATGGATCGAAGACTAAAAGTAAAGTTAATGAGGAGTTGGAAATCCAAATAATATTAGGCAACAACTAAAGAAATAATCATGCAAACCGAACTCATTTCGGTGCAACAAAGTTTCATTTTAAAATCAACCGTGCCGAACCATATCTTAGATCCTATCAATCAG
>NZUQ01000110.1 GCA_002697225.1 Candidatus Poribacteria bacterium | reverse complement strand
TGTCGGGCCTAGCTCTGGTTACCCCGTTTTTTTTGTCCTGCAGATACTCGCCATGTCCGACTACATCGTTGAAGAGGGCTCAACTGGTTGCTGGAGTTGATGCTAATATAATAATTGGCATGGCTTTTGGGAAATTCAGTCAAAATAATTTCGTATTGGCTGCCTCATTGATGAAAAAGGCTAAACTACCAAGTGAGAGATATCACGATAGAAGCTTGGATTATTGATAAGAGAATGATTGAATGGGGTGATTATTGGAGACATCAACTATCCAAAGGAAGGAGAAAGCGCCCCAATGCGGAGTTTGTTATTGGAAATATAAGGATATCAATGAACATTTCCCTCATCAAGATTCAATTGATGAAGTCAAGCTTTATGAATGTGCCCTGTCTGCGACAGAAATTAAGAAAAACATGGTACTAGCAGTCGACTTAGCATGTAATTGGGTGTAATGTGGGGAACAATTAAGCGTAATCGAATTCACTAGGTACTTGTTAAGTTATTTTGGTTGATGGTTGTAACATTAATTCTTCAATAATAGCTGCTAGTTGCGGAGGGTTCACCCGTTCTTCGAGATAATGATGGCTTTTCCTTCCTGATGTTCGCCACTGATTTGATCCATCTGGATCAACGGAACAAATCCCTCCACTTCCAACTGCCCAATAGCTAGAACTGCCTCGGACTGCGCATAGAACGGTTGCTGGATCCCAACTAGGCCGGTTCTCCCCTTGCGTATGCAATTGGTAGGCTTTTCTCACCGGATTGTCTTCCGAACCCAAATGGCAGAGACGCTTGCCTGTCATAATTTTTTCTCCAATTTCAAAGCCACAGAAGATGATTGATGTTGGCCAGTTCTCGACAACAATCTGTGCCGCTAAACTGTCTTGTTGAAAATTCCATTCCGTGCCGTTTGGAAACTGTCCACCCATAACATACATAGAATTGACTTTTTGTAAAACAAGATCATATCCGTTTAGTTGACTGTGTTGATCGGATTTGGTCTGTAATAGGTCTTTCAGGTTATTGAGTGGTCCGATAGCACATATGACCACACTTTTATCGGCCTGTGATACCAGAATCTGACGATATACTCCCCGCGCATCTTTAGCATTTTGACCATTTTTCAGTCGATTCGGAAAGTGTTGCCCCAAGTATCGGTTGTACCTTGATTCTGTCAGGAATCCGGATTGTTTGTAGGTCCCTACCGGGAGATGGCCTCTCCCATAATACGTGTTGATAGCATCAATACAGGGTGCTCCCCATTGATTAGAAGTACAACACATGATTCCCAGAATCTCAGCCTCATTATTATTGGCCAATGCGTGTAGCACTGACATAGCTCCGGCATCATCGCAATCAGGACCGATGTCGGTATCCAAGATAATGGGGACTGGATTCAAAACTTTAACCATAACTAATTCACGCGTATGTCAGCGCGAAAATACCCTGCCATCATACTACACGATCTAGTATGATTTAGAGGCAGAGTATTGATACAACTTCAAATTCTCTGTTTGGTATATTAATCTGTAATTTTGTTTGAGTGATTTCACATCTGGATGTTGATCGTTTGCTCGCCAAGTTATTATATAATCTGTAATATCGTTAACATACTTGAATTTCCAGTTTCCACCCTTGTAATGGAGTGGAAAATAGTGATATTTTGGTTCATAGTTGGCTACATAATGGCTGCCGTTCTCAAAACAATAGTAGCAAACGCCATGGTAAAATGGTGAAAGGTATTTGATTGGACCATGGTGTTCGGCACCAACTGACTCACTCGCAGTTTCAAGAATCGAGATGGATGAATTTGGTTTAATTAATTTAGCCCCTGCCATGAATTCGCTCATGTCCTTGTTGAGTAAATGATAATCGCGGGTTGTCAATCCAAGATGCCACAATGCCATTAATAACATTGTGCCAGTTAGAAGTTGCCGAAACCACAGCGATTTAGGGACAATAAACCAACCAAGCAATATTGGAAAAACAAACAGGTTAATTCGAGGATTGATCCAACCTGGGGAACCGTAACGCCACGGTAATTTGAAGTAAAGGCAAACCAGTATTACAGCTAGAATTAAAAAAACGTCCTGAGGACTAAAAACCTGTCTTTGACGTATCCGTTCAATGATCGTCCAAATAACACAAAGACAGATGAATATCAAAAGAATCTTTGAAACAATAATATAACTGTCGTTAAAGTAAACTAACGGTTCTACCTTCAAAAAATTATCCCACAGTTTCGCCCACGAAAGATAATGACTAAATTGTTGACCCTTATGGCGTTCCAGCCACTTTTCAGGATAAAGTGTTTCCGAATTGGTGAGTATAGTGTTGACCAAAATAAAAAACGTAGGGGTAAGATAGCCTAAAAAAGACAGTAATTTTCTTAGGCTGTTTCGCCAATCGGAGAGATGTTCTAGAAAATGCGCGCAAGCAAAGAAGGACAAAGTAAAAACTAGCATGGTGAAAGGGCCAAAATGAGAAAAATATGTACTTATTATTAGGAGATTCAATACAGCAACTTGGGTTATACCAAGACAGGCTTTGTGTCTCCACCAATATCCGATGCTAATTAGACATAATGGGACAGCCAATGTGAAATTATAAAATCCCATCTGCATCAAATAATTGTAGCTATACAGGAAACCGAGTAGGGTAAATATTCGTAAGCGTTTATTGATTGCAGTCAATAGATAATAGAAGCTAAAAGGGAACAAAAGTACACAGATGGAAACATAGATCTTTTCAGCAATGAGCGGCGATAAAACATGGAGAGCGAGATAAAAAAAAGCGTAGTTGCTCCAATTAGGGAACAATGTCAAATTGAGATCGTAAACCTGATGAAATTTGGTGAAATCTGGATTTTTCCATTCCTTTAGAATGTAAGAATTATAGAGATGGCTAATACCATCTTGAGTTGGAATGAAGGTAAATCCCCATATGGGAACCAGGTGAAGAAAACAGAGAAAACCTACTAATAACTGGGACCGATACCGCCACAACGCCTGCCAATTCTGTCTCATCAACCTAGTTTGAGTCATTTGCTGGTTTAAATAATTGAATTTTAATAGGAGCCCAGATCACACAAATCTAACTTGCTCGATTAACAAAACCACTTCAGTTAAAAAACATGTTGGGCTAAAAAAATTGTTCTATCATCATTAAATTTCGTGCTAATATAGCCGAAATTGGATCTATGTTGCACTCAACACCCGAACAATATACCATGTTGGAAAAGTATCTCATATGTTTAAACCAATAAATACAACTATACTCATGAAGAAATTGCCCTTGTTATATGCATCCTTGTTATTCATTGTCACATTTGTCCTTTATGCTGACGGTGAAGTCGTCAGCTTTAATCGCCATATCCGTCCGATTTTGTCAGATGCATGCTATGCCTGTCATGGACCTGATGCCAACCAGCGTAAAGCCAATTTGCGCCTAGATACCAAGGAAGGCGCGTTTACTGAATTGGGAGGATACTACGCCATCACACCCGGTGATCCATCTTCCAGTAAGCTGATTTGGCGTATCACCCATCCAGATACTGAACAGCGGATGCCACCACCAGATTCTAATCGTCGTTACCCCTCCCAAGCAGAAATAGAACTCATAAAAAAATGGATTGAACAAGGAGCAAAATGGGAGGAACATTGGATTTATACACCGCCTCAGCGTTCAGCACTACCAGAAGTAATATATAAAGAATGGCCTTTAACTCCAATCGATTACTTCATCTTAGCACGACTGGAAACTGAAAGGTTGAAACCATCACCACAAGTTGACCAACGAACACTGATCCGTCGGCTTAGCTTCGACCTGACTGGCCTACCACCCAATCCACAAGAGGTTGACAGTTTCCTAACCGATCGAAGTCCTAACGCCTACGAGAAGGTGGTCGATAGGCTACTTGCTTCGCCACGTTATGGTGAACGGATGGCCATGTATTGGTTAGATCTTGTCCGATACGCTGACACAACCGGTTATCATTCTGATGAAGACATTAGCATTTGGCCTTATCGAGATTATGTCATTAAAGCTTTCAACAACAATATGCGTTATGATCAATTTACTCGTGAGAATTTAGCGGGAGATCTTTTACCTAATGCTACTACGGATCAGAAAGTAGCTTCAGGTTACAACCGGCTAAATCAAACAACAGCTGAAGGAGGAGCGCAGGCCAAAGAATATTTGGCAATGTATGCCGCTGACCGTGTGCGGACTACGGCATCTGTTTGGTTAGCAGCAACCGTAGGTTGTGCGCAATGTCACGATCACAAATTCGATCCATACACAACCAAAGATTTCTACAGTTTGGCGGCTTTCTTCGCTGATATTCAGGAGGTTGGTGTCTATGGGGGAAATAGCAAAAGAGATCCCATAGTTCTGTTGCCAACCAAAGAACAGGAATCTGCACTGAGAAAGATTGAGAATACTTTATTTCAGTTACAGAAAGAGCTGAATGCTCCCAACCCACAAATCCAAGNGGNACAATTGAANTGGGAAAAAGAGACGCTNNCNATGCTTGATTCATCGGATCCNGTNGACTTTGCTTGGATAGANGANGNACAAAACAATGGNGGNAAAANNGAAGGNGAATGGAAATTNATNAACAAAAATGAAGGNCCTGTTTTCAGNCAGCANTTNTCTCGNNNNCAACANNCNNNNAAGGAAAAGACNATCCANCACNTTTTCCANGGCGCTAACCGNAAAATAACCCTATCTAAAAATGACACACTTTTTGCTTATGTATGGATTGACAAGGAAAACCCTCCTTTAACTATCATGTTGCAGTGGAACGANGGTAATTGGGATCATCGAGCATTTTGGGGACAGGATAAAATCGGGTTTGGAGAAATCGGTACAGATACCAATGCTCATCGTTTTATAGGAAAACTCCCACAATCAGGCCAATGGATAAGATTGGAAGTTGATCTAACTTCAGTGGGACTGAAACCGGGGAGTGAAATCAACGGAATGTCATTTGCCCAGTATGGTGGTACTGCCTTCTGGGATTTAGCAGGCGTTCGAACCACGCGTGATTCACAGTTGCGATCTCTTCATCCAAAAGAAGTGCTAGCAGTCCTTCCAGTTAAACACATCATTAGGACTGCAGATCAACAAGAAACAGTCTCAAAACATTATCGTACAATCACGCCACTTCTGGATGAAACTCGCGACAAGATCTCAAGCTTGAAAAAGGAAAAATCCGAGATTGAAAAGGATATTCCATATTCGTTGACAACCGTATCTGTTAATCCAAGAACAATGCGTATTCTGCCTCGAGGCAACTGGATGGATGATTCAGGAGAAATCGTTACTCCTAATACACCTACATTCTTGAAAAATATAGGGAGTGAAGATCAACCGGCAACTCGACTTGATCTTGCCGACTGGGTAGTTTCACCAGATAACCCAATGACAGCGAGAGCGTTTGTAAATCGACTCTGGTATCTTTTCTTCGGCACAGGAATCTCCAAAGTTCTTGATGACCTTGGATCACAAGGTGAACCACCTAAACATCCAAAACTTCTGGATTGGCTGGCAGTGGAGTTTATGGAAACCGGCTGGAATGTCAGAAAGATGGTTAAGTTGATGGTAATGTCTAATACATATCGCCAATCATCAAAATCAACGCAAGAATTAATAGAAANGGATCCATACAATCGGCTCTTAGCACATCAATCTCGTTTTCGGCTTGATGCCGAGATGGTGCGTGATAATGCGCTGTTTGTTAGTGGGCTACTTATTCCTCGTATCGGTGGTAAAAGCGTAAAGCCCTACCAACCTCAAGGATATTATGCTAATTTAAATTTCCCCAAACGAGTTTACAAACATGATCGTGGTGAGAGTCAGTATCGCCGTGGACTTTACACACATTGGCAGCGAACATTTTTGCACCCCAGCATGATGGCTTTTGATGCCCCAAGTCGTCAGGAATGTACAGCTGAACGACCAAATTCGAATACCCCTCTTCAAGCTCTAACTTTACTGAATGACCCTAGCTACGTTGAAACCGCTCGTGTCTTGGCGGAAAGAATTATTAAAGAAGGTGGCGAAACGGTAACAGATCGAATTAACTGGTGTTATCGATTGGTGTTGTCACGCATGCCAAATCCCAAAGAACTAGTAATTCTCATGGAGCTGTATAACAAACATCGTGAGCAATATAAAAATAATCTGGTGAGGGCTAAGAAGTTAGTTAACTCAGGCGAATGGCCAACAGCTGAAGACGCCGATTTGAGTGAGTTAGCAACTTGGACTTCCGTAGCTCGAGTGATGTTCAATCTTCATGAAACTATTACCNGATATTGAATTATTTCTGGTAGCTCCNGTATTGGGTTAACTACACTACATTATAAATAGCATTTAAAGGATGCAAAAACATGTACGATTCTGAGAAAATAAAGTTGTCACAGACTCGACGGACATTTTTAGGTCGAACTGTTCGTGGAATTGGCTCCTTAGCTTTAGCCTCTTTATTAAATCCATCCTCCTTGACAGCAAAAGTTAAACTTGGTCAACAGAAATGGAAAGGAATTCTTCAACCAACACATTTTGCACCGCGAGCAAAGCGGGTAATCCATCTCTGTATGGCTGGAGGACCATCTCATCTGGAAACTCTCGATTACAAACCGAAGTTAGCAGAAATGGATGGTAAACCCATGCCAGAATCCTTTACAACAGGACAACCTATCGCACAATTACAGGGAAATAGNGAACTAAAGTGCCTAGGTCCAACTCACCCTTTCCAAAAATATGGGAAATCTGGGCAAGAAATTAGTACAGCTTTTCCCAAAATCGGTCAAATAGCNGATGAAATTTGTATCATCCGCTCCATGCAAACTGAACAAATTAATCATGACCCAGCTCACACATTCATGAATACTGGCACGGCAATTTCCGGTCGACCTAGTATGGGATCTTGGTTACTCTATGGGCTTGGCAGTGAAAGTGATAACCTACCAGGTTACGTTGTTTTAACTTCATCAGGAGGAGGACAAGATCAACCGATTGCAGCTAGGCAATGGCACAGTGGTTTTCTTCCTGGTCAGTTTCAGGGTGTCCAGTTCCATTCAAGTGGAGATCCAATACATTATGTTGGAAGACCAAATGGGGTAAGTATCAACCAACAACAGGATGTGGTAAATACNGTTAATAATCTGAATGGGATCTTGAATGAGACTGTAGCTGATCCGGAAATTTCCACTCGCATCAGCCAGTATGAGATGGCGTTCCGTATGCAAACCAGCGTGCCAGACCTGATGGACGTCTCCGACGAACCCCAACATATACGNGATCTTTATGGAGCACAACCTGGTGATGGATCATTTGCTTCGAACTGTTTGCTAGCAAGACGTCTAGCAGAACGTGGTGTACGCTTCATCCAACTTTATCATCGTGGTTGGGATCACCATGGCGGTATTAAAAATGCCATAGGTGTAACTGCTGGCTTGGTAGATCAAGCCTCCGCTGCACTTGTTACCGATTTGAAACAACGGGGTATGCTGGATGACACTCTAATCATTTGGGGTGGTGAATTCGGTCGAACGCCGATGGCCCAAGGTAGTGGACGAGACCATCATATTCGAGGGTTTTCCNTCTGGATGGCAGGAGGAGGTGTTAAAGGCGGTGTTTCCTACGGTAATACTGATGAACTTGGTTATTATGCAGTGGAAGATATAGTGCATGTTCATGACTTCCACGCGACCATACTGCATCTGCTTGGTATCGACCACCAAAAATTAACCTACCGTTTTCAGGGACGTGATTTTCGGCTAACTGATGTTCATGGTCATCCAGTCAATAATATTATTGCTTAACTACATAATGTAGATCAGACTGTATTTTCAGCGATTGCTTTATTAGCAACTTTATAGATTCCTGCTTGGTATGTATTCTATCCAACCCCACCGGTTTTCCTNTCCTCATTTGTAATCCCCCCTTCCTTCTGAATATCTGAGAACCTATTACCTTTTTTTGATAACTATCGAGAATCGTAGTTGACGTTGACTGCAACAATATTAATAGCCAAATTTCAGCTGGAAATTTTTACCGCCACGCCCTTTATCCACTCAAGATCTATTTTAAAAAAACACAAAAAAGTTTGACATACNAATTTTCAGAGGNTANNATNAGGNTTTTTTGCCAATTATATACAAAGGAGGTGAGATTAACATGCTACCAAGTAAACNGACCATCCAAAGCTTTTTTATTGCCAAAGAAACNCATGGGAACAATAAAGTTTGGGTGGTCCGACAAAAGGGAAAGTTTGTTACCGCATTCAGAACAAGAAATGAGGCAAACTCATGGATTTACACCAAAGAGAAGTAAGCTCAATTTATCAAAACAGTAAAATTTGTAAAAGGTTTGGGATGATGAAACCCTAAACCTTTTACAAATAGCAACCTTTAGCAATGCAGTCTCCAAATGTTTTAATTAAACCATATTATTTTCAGACCTAAATGAAGTTCATCATTTGAACATATTGTTCTTTACAAAATAATTCACACAATTAAATTAGGAGAAAAGACATGTTAAAAATTAAGTTAGGCTCGTGTTGCATTAGATTAAAGAGAATTCAAAATGAAATGGATAGTAAAGTATCTCACCAAGAATGGTGATGTAACCACAATAACAGTTGCTGCTTCCTCTCAGAGTGAAGCGATTTCTAAAATAATAATGGCTACCCCTAAATGGTGCAAACTAATAAACTGCAAGATTGAAAAATAAACAGGGTTGTAGATTTATGTCTAGGAAAGTAGGATCTAGTTTTTGTAAGGATCTACTTTTTTGGATAAATAACTTTGGAAATGGACTGCCTAATTTTTAAAGGGCATTTTTGCTAGTTTATTTGAGATACAAGAGAAGGTGAAATTGAAATGTTAAGGCGCCAAAAAGCTGATCAGAGCTTTAATGTCGACCAAAGAATTTATGATACTAAGAAACCTTGGGTGGCTACGAAACAAAAAGATGAGAATGATTCATGTATTTTAGATTGCAATCAAGGTTTAGCTTTAGGCGATTTTATTTGCGAAATTTACAAATCGCTTGGAAAAGATATCATCATCAAAAAGTTTTTGGAGCAATGTATTGTTCACAAAAATAGACCAAACATCCTAATAGGAATGCGAAAATCAATATTAAAACATCTCGAAGTGACCAAAAACTAGGAGAAACATCAATTACTAGTAAAGCCTAATAGTTATTAAATTAGCGTTTTACCGAATTCTTTAGTTTTTTAGCAAGAACCTGTTTGAAAAACAGAAAGACTGAAGTACTTCAAAGATAAACACGATGAAAAAAAATGATAGTGATTGCTTTGAGCTTTATGATAGTGAGTTGTGTGCGAAATCCCCTGCTGAGTTGGATGCTGCTGGTTTTTCCTATCCATCCCATTTACTCAACAATTAACATACATCTTATCCATATATCGGCTTTTTGGTCAATCTCAATTAACTCAGATTAGAGGGGAATTAACGCATGGAATTAATAAAGGGAGATAATTCGAATCACAAAATTGCCGGAGACTTGAATTCCGTCTCCAGCAATAACAGAGGTTATTTAATCGACATGGACGGTGTGATTTATCGGGGGAGCAAACTGATTCCGGGATCGGACCTATTCATCCAAATACTTTTAGAAAAGGAAATTCCTTTTTTATTCCTGACTAATAACAGCCAAAAGCCCAACGGTTCAGCATATGTGATTGGAGATGCAGGACTGTTAACTGCGCTACACGATCACGGTTACGCAATTGACGAAACCAATCCGGACTACGTGGTTATCGGAGAAGGACGATTACTTAATTTTGAAGTCTTGGAAAAAGCATTAAAATTAATAATCAATGGTTCAAAGTTGATTGCTACCAATTTAGACCCCAATTGCCCTACTGATAGTGGACTTCGACCAGGTTGCGGTTCGACTGTCTCCTTTCTAGAAACAGCCTCCGGAAGAAAGGCGTTCAGCGTGGGCAAGCCCAGCCCAATTATGATGAGAATGGCACGCAAGGAGTTGGATCTCAGAACAGCAGAAGTTACCATGATAGGTGATACTATGGAAACCGATATTCTCGGGGGATTACAGATGGGATACCGAACAATACTGGTTTTTAGCGGTTCGACGGATCCGTTGGATTTAGAGAAATATCCATATCAACCAATCCTAGCTATTCCATCTTTAAAAGATTTGATTCATGAAATCGAAAATTTATAAACTAATTTAGCTTGAAAACGATAAGGTAAACTTTCAACCACCACCAAATTATTCGTACCCACCTCGAATATGGTCTCATCTTCCTAACGGGAACAGACAAGTGGTTTCGAAAGGAACACATGCAGCTCATTGGCAACTGCTTGTAAAGCGTAGTGATGATACGGGTAATTTTCGACCCAAATACAAACTGCGTCTGGTTTGCCACTTGTAATCATTTGATCTACTGTTTCATAGATCTTCGTTTTGAATGTTTCCGCGTAACCCTCAAGTGTTTTGGGTTGCGGCCAGATAGACCGAACCAACCAGTTCAACGCTTGGCATGTCACGAAATTTCTGTCCATAATGCAGCTTATAATTGGATACAACACCGACGATGAAAATCCAAATTTCAGGCTTCATACTTTTGTTCTTTTACTGAAGTTGAAAACTTTTATGGCGATGTACCTCAAGATTATCCTCGTGATGGTTCTACCATCGTTTCACGTGCCTGACGGGATAGTTCGGCGAGATGTCCGTCGTTAGCCAGTTTCTGTTCTAGATGTTGCATCCGTTCTGATCCCGCAGTGCGAATCATTATCTCACCATATCCTCGCTCAACCCAGAACCGAGCACCACCGCTGATGTAGTTTCTCAAATCTTCCAGCCGATCTTCCGGATAGCGCTGACAACAATTCATGGTAAACATACGTCGACGAGAACCTCCACCAAAAGTAGCATGCTTGATATTGTGATTAAAGCAAACTATGTCACCTGGCTGTGTTTCAAAAGCAACGGCTGGCACCTGTTTCCCACTGATTCCCCACAGTTCTTGACTCTTACTAGTTTTTTGGGAAAGCGAATCGGCATAGTCATCTCCGGGAAGGTGACTGCCTGGAATTACACGGAGGCAACCGGTATCACGAGTCAGCGGATCAAGGTAGAGAGCGATCTTGATGTGCAATATTTCCTTGTGCCATCCGTCGGAATGCCATCCAGTATCACCAACATAGTAATTACCGTCGCTGCCCATGTAATTGAAATTATCTCCAAGTAGCGTTTTGGCGATACTAAGAATACGCGGATCATCCAACAACATGCTCAACCGCTCGCTTCGGCCAATAAACTGTGCTATACAAGATCTGGCTCTGCCATCATGTGGCTGGCCGTTGTGTCCACCACCATTTTCTTTCCATAGCGCTTCAAATGCTGATTCAATTTCATCAATCCAGTCTGTCATTAATCCAGAAAAACTAAGATAACCGAAAGCATGAAAAAAACTGACCTGCTGATCTGTTAGATGGAATGTGCTCATGCGATATTTCCTTTGTCCGATACGAACGGCCTCGGATAATATACCCAGCTACTAACAGTATACATTCTAGGCCACACAAATCAACAAGAAAATTTATCCCGATTTTCCATGTCAGTGCTATAATCAGAGAAGTTGAAGAATTAGACAAATGGAATATAAACATGGAATCTGCCACATTCAAAGTAGGTGAATTGACCTCTATAATCGGAAATAATACGGCAGACGCCGACCATTGTGCTGGCTACAATGGAATCTGGCATCTGACACACGAATCCAGTCAACGAAACCTATTTGTTCCAGCCTACGCTGGTTGGAATCTGGAACATATTTTCGACGGCCATACCAACGGTTCATCCAAAATCTTCTTCGAACCGCGTCACGCGCCGATGACGTTTCAGCGCCTATCGGATATTGAAGCTGAACTCTATCAACCACCCACACCCACGTTTTTCCTTGAAAGTTGGACCCGTTTTAAATTTGTNGAGCCNCATTACATAGATGTCAATTTCCGTTTTTTAGCGCATCAGCATGTGTTTGAAGGTAATTATNTTGGATTGTTCTGGGCCAGTTACATCAACGCTCCTNTTGATAAAAGTATCTATTTTCAGGACAACAACTTACACTGGGCGCAACTCTGTACCCAGCGACATAACGACGAAAGTACGGTTCGCCATGTTGACGATGACAGACGANTGACCTNCAACCCCGATTATGGTGACGCACTATTTCGTAATTTCTCGCCTATGCGTTACCAATTGCCCTTGTTTTATGGTCTGTTTGATGACCATATCTGGATCGTAATGTTTGATCGTACCGAAGGTATTCGCATTACACATTCCCCCTCTGGTGGAGGAACAAACAGCCAATACCAAACTACTAATCCAGCTTGGGACTTCCAATTCATTATTCCTGATTATCAAGTCAACAAGGAATACGGTTTNAATGCTCGAATGGTATACCGACCAAGTTGCTCACGCAAAATTATCCTGAATGAATATCAACACTGGATAAACTAAGTAGTCGTTAACCCTATATCAAAATTAGAAAGTACTCAGGATCAATCTAAGGTGGAGGCGCTGCCTCTAGAGATAAAACCTCGTTTTCAATATTTACTGAACTTATTGGACGTCTANCTTAATATGAAAATAACANNGCCCATCCGCGTTGGGNTTGTTGGCCTTGGTCAGCGAGGTCTCCAGCACTTAAAAGTACTTTGGAAACTTCAGCAAGAAGGTATCGTCCATATCATCACGTTGATTGACACCTATGCAGACAACNTGGCTGAGGACAAGATCAGTCAACACGTCGATGGTTTTCGGCTCGGCCAGATCTATACCTCAACGGATTTCTTTGGAACACTGAAATCGATTTCTCTGGATGCTATCTATTTTGCTATTCCACCTAGCATTCATAAAGGTGAAATTGTGTCATCGGCACAAGCGGGTATCCACATCTTTGCCGAGAAGCCTATGAGCTTGTATCTAAACGAAGTAGTAGAAATGGAACAGGAAATAGCATCAAATGGTGTGATTGCAACTGTTGGGTTCCAACAGCGTTATGACTCACAATTCGAAGCGGCACAACAGTTTCTAAGCGACAAAGAAATTGTGATGATTTCAATGATCATGAACAGTACCTTGGAAGCACACTCCGTAAAACATACGCACACAGAAAAGCAAGGAGGACCAATCAACCGAATTTGGACATCTAATTACCANTGGTCTGGATCAACTGTTGTTGAAGCAGGTATTCATCAGGNAGACCTGATGCGGTATTGGGCAGGTGATATTGCTTGGGTGGAAGCCAACTATGTTGATCGNGATTCTTCTGATATTGTCGATGGCGGTGATAATCCCTATGCCTATCAAGTAACCTTCGGCTTTGCTAGTGGTACGATTGGTAACCTGATCCTCTCACGATTACGCAAGGTGTTTTACACCGATAATTACAATAGTATTCTATGGACGCATGGACATCTAAAGTTTGAGCCTGACGGCGTCGCCGCCTACCATTACGAAGGTGNATACCCACCGGATCAGACACCNAGCCGAGAAGAAATCCGGCATCTATTACCACTTGCGGGTCAACGAAATGCCACGGAAGAAATTAGTCGCGCTTTTTTTAACGCTATCGCTACCGGAGATAAACAAGTACTGCGAAGTACGTTCAGCAGCGGAATGAACAGCCTCGTTGCTGTATTGGGTGCAAACCTATCGCATCAACTTAACGGACAACGTATCTACCTTGATGAATTATTAACAAATTCCGAATTTGAGTGGTTTCGACAAAAATGAAGGAAACAAATGAAATCACTTGACTATGATGTGGCAGCCTGATTCTCTTTCCACTCCCTATACCTCTGAAAATCGGCATTGATCATAGTTAAGCAAACACCTATCATAGCAGCATCATCCAAAAGACCTATGCCGGGAATTATGTCTGGAATGATGTCGAGTGGGTTGAGAACGTATAGTAGCGNGACAATAACAGCAGCGATTGATGACCAAGGGATTTCTTCGTAATTTTTTCTTCTATAGTCTTGCAGTAGAGAGATGAGCAATCGAATATCTCCAACCAATTTTTGAAATGAGTCACCGCCAAGTTTTTGAAAAATTTCNTTAGTTTTGTCTACAATCTTATTAATATCTTCTTGATTCACTTTTTGCGATGAGGCAATCAATCTCTTTCCTATTTCATTTTTGTCAACTCGACTGTTATNTTCATCTTTTATCATTAAGTTNCCTCATNTTGTGGACNCAATATTCTGTCTTTGATCGATAAATATTGTAATCGATTTATGGAGAAANTTAAAGTTGTNTGATTGGNATNAGATTCAAAAATGACAGGGACTAACCTTAATTGTTGATNGGCAANAATATAACACTTCGTATTTCCTTTGAATCTATACAAAAATAGCTCTCATCATCAAAGAAATAAACGAAATCATTCAAAATGGTAACCGTACAACCACAGGAAAAGGCCTTTTGGTTGTGAGAACAGATCTGCTGAATGTTGAATATTGAGCTCAAAGCAACTAGTATTCTCCAGAAGTTAGGCACAAAACAATAACCTACCATAATACTTGATTATGGTTAACGTTGAAGAGGATATAACTTAGGGCCATTCCTTAGAAGTTTGACCGATAATGCTGGCGGTTTTCACTCTCTGGTTGATTAAGACCAACCTGGCGTAACAATGAATATCGTTGAATGGACCAGAACACTGGAGATTATCATTACTGGACGGAGAGACGGTGTTCTGTGATCGATTAGACACGCTAAATACGGTTCCCAAATGCCTTGGATTGACGAGTAAACACTTGAACGATGTACAATATAAATCTAAAGTGTTAATTCTTTCCGAGATAGGATCAAAGCTCAAATTGAAATGTTTGCCTTGGCTAATAAGACCGGTCTGTTACTGGATATAGGAGGTATATACGAGCCTTCAGTGAACATTACTGATATTCCACAGTTCTCTAAGGAGATGTTCTCCAACAGCATTGAACTAAATGACCAATACTGGAAGATCCGTTGTAAATGGAAGTTTTTGTTGTTATTCGACTGACTATCCTTTTTGTTCAGGAAGATCTTCATAACTATTATCTTCATTCAACTGGTAATGGGAAAAATTACCTATTTTACCTTGTTGTACTTTATGGGGAAACTACCGGTTCACCATATCCTGAGCTATTATAAAGGTAATTACGATAATAAAATAAAATCCCTCTCGACTCTGAAATTCCAACCTGGTAAGGGTTCCAAATTTTTTGGAAACAGTCCCTAAACCCCACCTAGTATCGCTGATTATGTTCCTTTACCTCCCTATTAGTGCATTTGGATGCACGCAAATGGCGTCCCCGGTTCAATCTTTGATTCACCGTCTACCTCTCACCTACCTAGCGAGTCTCCAGTCCGAATTGTCAGCAGTCAACACCGTATGGCCTTTGTAATGATTGCAGATGTTGTGCATGTCCGCAATCGTGTCGAAGTAGCCTACAATGTGGGCTGCACTGAAGGACTCACCTGCCTTTACTGGCTTGCCGTGGATCTCTAGGATCATGACGATGATATTCCCAGGACGCTGACTACACCAAGCCTCATAGACTATCGATGGTTCGAGAGTTATCCCCGCTAGCCAAGGGCCGGATTCACCCGTCTTCTTGTCTCGTAAATGGTAAGCACGAATGAAATTCGCCGGCGTTTTGTTTAAGTCGCGGCGATAACCGAACTTCAAATCCGGTGGGAACGAAGTGAAGAACTCACTAGATGGAATACACACTCCTTTAGGACCACCCAGATAACTGAGATAGATTTCGCTGAATGTGTTGCCTTTCTCATGACGAATACATCCTGGTGTATCATTGCGGAGGAACATCTCCTTTGAATCGTTTACGCTGTCAATCTTATCCATCAAAACGAAGAATCGCTCGCCTTTGGGAAAGACGACCAGTTGTGTCCAGCGCGACCCGGCTTTGCGATCGGGAGCAGCGTACTCGTACTGATAAGTCGTTTTGACCGCGATGAAGTCTGTGGCACAAATAATCTCTGGTTGCACAGGTTTCATCCGATGGCAAAGTTGTGGTCCTTCGACAATACGCTTACGATGATTGCTCCCATGGGCCATCAGGGCGTAGGACTTCCTCTCCAGTTCAGTCTCATTCTCGTACCAAGTATATCGACCCACGCCATGTCCGTTCGGAGCGATCATTTGGGTACCATAATTTTCGTCGCTACCCGATTCCATGAGCCAATCGACGACCATCAAGCCATCGCCGATTTCGCGAAAGCCAGTTGTCTTGTCAAGAAATGACCCCTTCTCAATTCCGGTCATCCAATGTTTGGGATTTTTCTTGGGAATAACGGCTTCAAGTTTGTCAGTTTCGATTTTGATAATGTGGTTGTCTTCATTCAAGAATGCCCACTTGTTGTCGTGCATAGATCTATCCTTCTCCNACCACTAATATATANCTGAATCATCCTTTCATTTCTCACTATGAGGTTTTCAGCCAAAACGTGTCTTAAGTCATAGTTATATTTCCGCAAAAAACTCCGGTAATAAAATCAGATTAGAAACGTCTTAGTGACTGTGCNACCTACTGCTCTCATCTGTTTTTTTACGACTGAACTGCTGAATGAGATTNNNCCATCATTCGGTTGAAGGTGAAGTGATTCTGTACNTATCCNAAATAAAACTACTACGACTATTACGACTATTGTATTTTAGCCTTCCATTCATTCCAAATTCCTAGTCTAGGAGATCAGCAACTTCAGTTGTTAGNGTCNGCTACAACACCTTGCCATGTAATTTCAGATATATGCTCAAATTAAAGATTAATATATCTCTTCACCAAATTGGAATTCCAATTCAGGCGACCCAAGCATCTCTTTACGAATCCCCATCCGAACGGGAACTAACTTCACCCCAGACCAATAGAGGAGGGACAGATAACGTTTGAATCACATGAAGTCAGCCGGATACAATCTAGATGACAAACGAGATAAGATTGATGACAACGATATTCCTAATGTGATTGCCAAGTGGAAGGAACAAGCAACTGCTAATCTGTCTGATCGTAAGTCCAAATATTTCATGGCGCCTGTGGAAGAGATTCGGGATAACAACTACGATAAACCTATTGCATTTTCGCCAAGGCGTCGGCGAAGGCTTTCCCGATTTGACCAAGGATCTTGGCGGAACCCAGATAATGGTAGGCGGCATTTGAAATGCCGGTCTCCAGAATACGGAGTTCTTCCTTTGTAAACAATTCGGCCTTGTAATCTTCCACAAGTTTCTTTTGCTCCTCAGCCCTGAGGGTCTTATCGTTGCCTAGGCTCTGGTGCTTGGCGTTCACCTTGTCCATCCGTGACGAAAGCTCGGTAAGCTGAAGATCCCAGTATTTTTCGGTGAACACAGCCGTGACGTTGCCCTTGAACTCCAGCAGCCTCGCTGGGGCGGACATGGCCTTGCGGAATTCGCTATGGATGCCCACATATCGTTTCTGGTCTGGTCCATACTTTTCGACCGGGCCACCAGCGCCCATGACACCAATGATGAAGGGTAGTTTCGGCACGGCGAGATCCTTGCGCACATCCCGGATGAAATGGACCAGCACCTCGCTGTACTGGACATAGCCCCCAGATTCTCCGCGATTCGGGTAGGTGCCGCGGTCCACCATGTCATTCCAACCCTGGAACCAAACGAAGCCGGCCAACTCATAGCCTGCCTTGGTGTCGTAGGCCGGGTAGACACGCTTGATGTCACCCAGCACCTTTTTAATGTGCTCCATCATCAGGCGGTAATATTGGCTGGTCCTCTTTGTACAGTCGGCTTTGGCCTGAGCGAGGTCCTTTCCTTGCTTCTTGAGATTCTCCAACTGTTGGGCGTTGAACTCGTAGGGGCCAGCGCTGGGCGGGCGGAAGTCCGTGTTCAATGACTTGCCTCCCCAGGCGGTCTTGATAAGCAAGATCGGTTCATCCACGTGTTGTTGCATATAGATGCCAAAGGTCAACTCCGGCCCGATCTTTGGGGCACGGCCCGAGGCACCATAACCTGCGGTCAATCGACCATGCCGCTCGCCCTCCGGCGCCGCCGTATCGACCGACGAAATCCACACGTTTTCGCAAACCTTGGGTGTGCCGTCGGCATTGCGGATCGCCTTGAGGATCGGAGCAGTCTTCGGGTCCATGCCGATATGGTCAAACGTTCGCACATGGGCATGCCCCTGCATGTTCGATTGGCCAACTAGGAGATAGACCTTAAGGGGTTTGGTCAAGTCAGTCGCTTGACCATCCGGGCCAGATAGCTGCACTGGGATCTTCTTGGCTTTCCTGCTATAGAGAATCTCATAGACCTCTTCTGGAGAGCGATTTCGGCCCCTGCTCTCGTCAAACCACGGAGATCCTCCGGTAAAAATGCGACCCTCAGGAATTTTATTTCCGCCTTTAACCCACTCTTCAAAGGTAGGCGACACCATACCGGGGATCAACTGGACCATATCCACAAGCGGTTTCCAGGGATCACCGCCTCCGTTGAATCCAGTGCCCACCTCGAGTACGCCGTTCTTTCCTTCTCGAATCGGAAACCAATTATTGTAGGTGGAATAAAGCAGGTTGCCATCCAGCAGAAATAGGAACCTGCCAAGCCGCCCACCTACAACGATGCGTAAAGGCGCAATCTTGTCACTGCCAGCATACCCGTAGCCCCGTATCCATTTCGGTACGGTGGCAACAACTGACTCCTCACTCCTTTCCGAATTTCTAATACCAGCCCCCAGCTTGTATAGGGTGTTCAACTTGATCTCCCCATGTCCCGCCTTGTTGAATTTGAGCACGGTCGCATCAACGATCGCTGGCACCTTGGGGCTGCGAAGTGCCTGCCCCAGACCAGCCGGCACTGGCTCATCCCCACAAACATGCTGGACAAATCCAATGATCAGCGAGGAAATGAATATCGATAG
>NZUQ01000109.1 GCA_002697225.1 Candidatus Poribacteria bacterium | reverse complement strand
ACTTTTAGGGTGGCATAGTCGTCCGACAACGGTACCTGAAAATTGGGATGGAGAGATACCGGAAGAAATCTTGAATCGGGATTCTGAAGCCAAGTATGAGGCAACAAGAGTACCAAGCCAGTACTTGAAGTAATCGACAAACAGATGGATCAAAACCTTTGTAGCTTCGTTGGATTGCCTTTAGGAAGAAATCGTCGGCTTTCTACCTTCGCGATGAAGTGTTCTAATTTTAGTCCATGGCAAAAGCGATTATAAATGCTTGCTCTATTTCACATGATACTGTATAATCGGTGTTCATTTTAGACTAATTGTTATTATTGTAATACATCGATTTTAAGTGTACCTGATTTTTATATGAGGAAAGTGTTTTAGGTGGATCTAACAAAGAATTTCCCGCGAAGCCCTTATGAAAAGGTTGATGACTATATGATGCTCGGTCGAACAATTGACAAAGCCCATGCGACACTTCAGGGGCTTCTTGGTGAATACATGTACGACTGCCCGTTAGACAAACGGTTATTTGGTTTTCTTGGCATCTCAGCACATCAATTACTGGAATTGGTGGAAGATTCTGAAAATGACGAGGACGTGGTCGATTTGCTTAAAACCATCCAGGTTGAACGAAACACCGAAGAGATTAAGCGATTTAATGATCAAATTTTAGAATCCGGACCTAATGATGATGAAAGTCAAGTTTATTTTGAACGGCTCCGTCAGAAACATGCTCCAGATAGGCCGGACATTTCATCTTGGTTTGATATCATAGAAGCGGAAGAAGGTCGATTAAAATAAGGTGTCAAAAATGAAAAAGCACATATTCTGTTTCCTTTTCTTGGTTATCGTATTGCCATCATCGGCGGACATGCTCGAGATAAATCCTATGACTGAACCGACTGAACCAGCCAATCGAGTTTTCATCGGTTCAGCTGTGAAGATGACACGCGTAAAATATGAGTCAGGTTTTATGTTTGGCATTAACGGTGGATGGGAAATTGACAGAAACTTAGCACTTGGGCTTGCTAACTATCGACTTATCAGTGACATTGAGATGGCAAGAGTTGATGATAAACCCCAAAATCTTAATTTCAGTTACAGAGGTATAACAGCCAGGTATATTGCTAGGAAAGGTTTGGGTTCTGGCTATTTGTCCGTTAATGCACTTATTGGACAGGGAAAGATAAGGTATATTGTAGGAGACGAAAGCAAGTTTCTAGTTTTTGAACCCGGAGTTGAGTTTGAATTTATACCCGCTCTCAATCTTCAGGTGGGCGTTGGGGTTAGTTATCGATACGTGCGTGGGATTGAACTTGGAAAACTTCATGACAACCAGTTTCGGGAGATGACAGCGTTAATTAGACTTAGGCTGGTTGACTTTTCGTACTGGTTTGTAGATGGAAGTACAGAATAATTGTTACTGTGCTAAACTCTCATAGTACTGATTAACTACTGATCGGTACTCAGGTGGAACATCTTCCTTGGCCACTTTTGCCAATTTTTTGTCCTGTTGAATTTCTACCAATCGGTTTTCTAATGCTTCTTTAAGCTTATTTATGTTTGTCAAAGCGAGATTGAAATCCGGAAANGCTGTGTCCCTACCGTTGCGACTTGGNGGTGTCAANCTCTTTAATAGACCCAACCAGAGTTCTTCATATTCGCCATCCGTTGCTGTGTTTCTCGTTGCGGATTTTTGTTTGACATTTTCTCGTATTTGCTTTTGTTGTTCTGAAAGTTGTTCTTGACGTTTTTGTTTTGCTTGGTNTGGTTGTTGATCCATGGCTTCCAATTCCCTCTGTGTATCTTCTACCTGATTTTCCCACCGTTCGAGCTGCNNNAGCATTGCTTCAAGACGTTCTTCTTCCGTCTGTGCCATGTTTAACCGAGCTTGGAGCAAATGGTCCCGTGTTTGTTCCAGAGACTCCAAGATTTCCTGTTGATTTCGCTCAGCGTATTCAAGGTTTCTCCAACGTAGTGCCCGTTCTGCGTTGGACATATCTCGTTCTGTTTGATCTTCGATCAATCGTCGATTAGCNTTGGCAACATCACGTTCGGCTTTTGAGTCGCCTTGTCGATTGAGTTCTTCTTGTAAATCCGTCAAATTCTGTTGCAAACCCTGCAGGTTTTTTTGAAGGTTACGTTGTTGTTTCGAAAGATCAGCGGTTTGCTGTCGATTCTCGGAGGTAGAGCCATTTTGTTCCATCTCCTCTTTAACTTCCGTTGTTTGGGATCTGACCTGAGATTGTTGATTAATCATCTGGNTAATTTTTTCTGTCACATCAGCTAATGCTTCATCAGTGAATTGCGAAGCCACCTTCTCAAGCTGATTAATAGCCTCTTCTAGTTGTTCTGTTGCTTTTGCTCCCTTTGCNGTACTTACCTGTGGTTGTTGTTGTTTAAGGCTATCTGCAGATTTCTGCTGTGATTCTGAGGCTCCTCGCATAGATTNGGCCGCTTGTTCTAAACGTTGTTGATTTCGGTTTGACTGCGGTCCTTCTGATTGTTGGTTAGACATCTGCTGTGCTTGTTGTGCCATTTGTTGTGTTTGTTGCGCGAGTTGTTGCTGTTCTTGACTATTTTGTTGCATTTGTCGTCGAGAAGGTTGGTTTTCACGACCCATTTGCTGACTTTGTTGATTTAAATTTTTTTGTTGTTCAAGTGTCTCGCGTGCCTGTTCAAGAAGTTCCTGAGTTTGTTCTCGCATTTCTTGTTCAAGCTGCTTTTGGTCTTCAGCAAACTGATTGTCAAGATCCTCCAATTCGACTTCGAGATCTTCAGCCATCTGCTGATTTTCGCCGTTTTGCATTTGGGTTAAGACTTTCTGGAGTTTCATAATTGCTTTCACNACCAGCTCAAGTGCATCCTGTTCNGCAGGCAGCGCGGGTTTCGGTTCAANCCTNCCTAACGTGTCAGCAGCCTCTCCCATTTTATCAATTGCCTGTTCAAGTAACATGAGAATCTCTGGGTCAACTGAACCTTCCTGCATGAAAGTACCAATTTCATCAACNGCCCGTTGNACCTGANCTNTNAATTTCTCCTGTTTCTTAGCTGTCTTTTTNACTTCGGAAGTGTACTCATCATTGGTTTTATCCGTTTGGGAGTTGATGTGTTTCCATGTTTCTCGAATAATTTGCTTTTGNTCTCCCGCTAACTTGGCCATCAATTGTGCCGCCGGNGAGTCTTGATTCTGNGNATTCTGGGNTTCGCCTTGAGACTCTATTTCTTCGTACCGTTCGTTAAACGGTTTAATCTCAATGAAGTAGATTTGCGATGTNCCCTTACNGGGACCAGTAAGGGNATTATTGTCCGTGGCTTCGGCGAAATATGAAATGACGTCACCAGGTTCGATATCCATTTCCTCCAAATAAAAAATGTAGGATCTGGAAATATTTTTATCAGTTTTAGTTAACGAAGTTTCAACCGGCAATTGTTGGTTTCCACTCGAACCAATTGAGTATGTCAGAACTGATTCTGCCAACCCAAAATCATCTGTAGCCTCGACAGTAACACTGATTTCTTCCAGTTTGGTGGCCTTGACATCACGGCTTGGATCTGTAATGGCAACTTCCGGTTTTTTATCAGGAACAGCACTAATCTCATACTCAATTGGCACTTGGTTTTTGAACCCATCAATACAAAGCAGATCAACGGTGTATTTACCATTTTCGAGAATTTTAGCTTGGTATGTAATCAATTCGTCAATTTGCATTGGTTGTCGCTCGCCGTCTCCAATCTGGAGGGTAGCAGTTTGAATCGGTTTATTGGGCATAATTCGAACAGTTGCTTCTGTTCCAACGATTGCGCGGATGTCTCCGTTATCTCTCTGAATCATCGGCTTTATTTTAGTGTAGGCCGGGAAACTATAGCTAACCTCAATATCCTTAACTTTTGGTACATCGAAAACCTTGACTGTAAAATGTTCGGACTCTGTTTCGTTTACGACGATGTAATATTTCATCTCGTGATCTACGTTAAAAACCTCGTATCCAAAATGATTTTTCTGGTTTTCAAAAGGGACCATTTTAATCTTTTTCTCGATTAATACATCAGTTTGGTTGGAATCCAGCTTTGTATAGATGATTGTAGCTTGGTCCGCTTTTCTTCCGGTTATTTCGACCTCAATTGGTAGGCTTTGACCGCGAAGGATTCTTGCTTCCCCTGGTTTCACTGCCAACTTTGTGGTTAGGATTGGATCAGTCTTTTTCCATGGCACGAAAATGCGTCGAAGTGCTGTCTCTGTTTGGTTTGGGAACGTTATTACAGTTAAACCACAGATCAGAAATGCAAGAAAAGCAGCCGCTACGCGTTTGTTTCTTTGACTTTTGTCAACTGTGGCCTTGAAGTCAATTGATTTTGATTCTGCAATGGCGTCCGTAACAAGACGATTAACCATGTGAGCCTGCATTGGGTCATCTATTGACCGATCGCCGAATTGGATTGCGCTGACAAGTCGATCCTCAAGTTCCGGGTGACATTCTTCCACCTTGAGGGCTATATCATGGGGAGTAATGGGAGCAAAATGCCGTTTGATGATATATTTAAAACAAAGGAAGCCAACAAAACCAATGATTCCGGCAAGAAGTAGAATCCGAATCATACTTGGAAGTGGTAGGAACAAGTCAATTAGTGCTCCGCTGAACAAGAGGCCGACGGAAAATACAACAACTATAGCTAGCCCCGTCCAGAAGATCGTTTGCTTCCATAGACGTCGGGTGTCTAAGATTTGCGATTTTAGCGCGTTCAGGTTTTCTCTGTGCAACATTCCCCCACTCCAGTTAACCCGATTATAGCATATTTCGCTGAATTGGAAATGTCAATTCTATTTCGCCACAGAAGTGAGGAGGTAATATGATTCAAAAGCTGTATCAGATGCTGATTTTACTACTGGCGGGATATATTCTCGGTGGTTGCAGTGAACAAGGCTCAGGTGGCAGCATAATGGTCAATCCTGCACGTGGAGAACCTATTGTTATTGATGCTGCACTGGCTATTGCTATCAATGAAGATCGCCCAGACGGCATTACTAATATCTTTTATGATAGCAGTGAGCAGATCTATCTCTGGTTGTATTGGGCAAATGTCAAGGGTAGACATAAAATCGAGATACGATGGTTCTCACCTGATGAAGGTAGTGATGATGAGCCTCACCGAGAAGAAAAGCGAGAGTTTAATTCACCTAACGGAGATCAAATTACTTGGTTTTACATCAATCGTCCCTTATCAGGTTTCACAGAAGGTGAATGGTTCGTTGAAGTGTTCCTTGATGATCTGTTTGAGCGCAGCTACGTTTTTGATATACGTTGATCAGGCGATTGCGGTCCTTAAATGTTCGTCTGGTCAATTTTTATAGATATAAGCCGTATTAAAGACACGCCGTTCGTAGCCATTAGAAGGTTGATTAAGGACTTTCCCAAATCCCCACAGTGTTGCCGAACTACCGCCATCGAAGTTAATGGCTTCGGTAGCCCCAAGGTCACGTAAAGTCTCTGCCAGATCGTAAAATCCCATTCCCATACTGTATCCGTGATGTCTACCGTCAACAGTGACCAGAAAAAGTTTTTCATCATTAAACCCCAATGCGCTACGTGGATCACCTCGGATACCACGTCGCTGTTCAGGAGCAGAACTGCTGTAAGATTTCTGGAATTCGACCAGTTCTGGTTCTATCTTGCCGTTGCGTAATAACCGAATGTTACCACCGATCGCATTGGTTACTTTTCTCCACTCCTTAGGCAAAAGCCTAATTGCTAANGTGCCAATATCTCCTTCGGAAAATGTAGATCTAAATTCCTCAGCCGAATAGTAGTCTAGCGATAGTACCAAGCCATCAGGAGGTATNCGACTATTTCCATTTTCGTTTATTTTGTTAATTGTAAATTTACTTGTATAATCTCCGGTAATTGGTAACTTTGCTTTAGTGAGGATGACTTCCAATCCACCCCGTGTTAACGACCNGTTACCAAATTTCGGTGTAAATAGTACGATACCACAATCGTAATTTCGAATTTGGTTGANGCCATAAATTCTGATTTCNTTTCCATTGATTGAAGCAACTCCATTCAAATCTANGGCNGAAATCAAGAATTTACCATCTGTTGTTGTTCCGAAACTNGCTTCTCCCCAATCGGTCGTTGGGCAAAACCCCCACCAATCGCTTCTTACCGGTACGCTAACAAGTTCCTTATCCTGAATATGCAAGTTGAAAAGTGCTCCNCCACGTCCCATCCCATCTNCGCGGACACCAAAACCGCCATTTATACTCGCCAGCACTTCTATTTCATGTTCTTTAAGCCGATTTGCCATATCACTGATTGATTCTGTGCCAATTACCTGCTCATTGGCTAGTTCAACGCTAAAACCAAGGGTTTCCGTCTGTCGGTCCATTTCAATCACGTGAACAACCGAATATNTATCGTATAACCAGTCACGATAGATTCGTAACCCATCTATCGAATGGTGAAGGAATTCTCGGTCCCTCTCATTGACTTCCCTGGTTATTTCTAACGGAACCGTAATAGGGTTTTCAACAACAATTGGATTTGAATCATNTTCCTCCAACTCCGTTGAATTAAGTGCCCANTTGAAAAGAGCGCTCATTGCCACTCCCCAAAATATGAAGAGCAAGGTAGCAAAGATAATTGGGAAACTTTTCAATCTGATCAACTTTTTCTCACTGTATATAGTCAAACAGAATCAGGTCAATCACAAGTCCGATAGGTGGGTTAGTCAAAAAATGGATTCAAGTAATCATGACATTCATCAATAATTTCTTGAACTTGGTCTAATGGTGTGTCCGTTCCCGCATGGGTACCAACAATTTCAACTATAACGTAATCGACATGATCAATGGTATTCATTATTTCGGTAATTGCAGGAAGATCCAGCACCCCCCTGCCGGGAATCTGCGTTTTGACNGGTCCGATTGGTTTTTGGCGGCTGTCCCGATTATCGCGTATACGCAACGTGNTGACGTATTCTTTTACTATGTCAAGTACTTCAACCGGGTCCTGACCTTCACCAGATCGATAGATATGACTAGCATCATAATTGATTCCCACCCAATNTCGNTCGACCTCTTGCATAAATTGAATAATAGTTTCNGATGAGTAGACTGCGTTACCAACGTGAGGTTTGATTGTCAATTTAATGTCGGCTTGTGAAGTCAGCAATGAAACCCGATTGATAGCGTTGAGAAATTTCCCCCAGCTTTCTTGATCATCGGATTTTCCTCCTGACCCAATAGCAATTGCCGGCGCACCCAAGAGATCGGCAACTTCAATTACCCTGTCAAAATTGTCGCTTCCGAATTCTATCCCACCGGTACCAGCAAGCGATTCAATTACCAAACCATAGTCAGTAACTTTTTGTTTGATTTCAGTATAGTAAGAAGCGGCTCTATCCATTTCAACGTGTGGTGCTGTGCTAGGCCGGGCACAAAGTTCAATTGACTGATAACCTGTTTCTGAAATTCCCTGTAGAGCCTCACCCAAGCTAAACCCACCATACAAAATTGTGCTGCATCCAAGTTTCTTCGCCATTTTATTTTTAGTCTTTCATAATTCTATTTACTTAGAAAATCAATATCATTTGTTGGGTTTGTACGGGAGAAAGCAGGATTCTAATCTAAACGCTTTCCCATCATACGCCACTCGTCGACGTAACCCAACTTCTCATAGAATTCAATAGCACGATCGTTAAAAGCACTAACGTTCAACATCATGAACTGGTGTCCCATTCGTTTGATGTAATCTTCACAAGCTTTGATCAAGGCTTGTGCAACTCCCTCTCCCCAATATTTTTCTTCAACTGCCAGATCGCATAAAAACCCTTGCCTTTCCGATCGAAAATCATCCTTGGCTTCTGCTACTACAATCGCGTAGCCAAGTGGTTGGTCGTCCTGATTTGTTGCAATGTATGTTCGGCAAACGGGAACGTCCTGCAGTAATTGAATTTTTTCGCTATACCAATTTTCCATTCGCGCTACTATCTCATCTTTAGACAAATCCGTTAAACGAGATTTTGGTGCACTGCCTAGTAAATGCTCTTGCCGAAGTTGATCCATAAAATCCTGATCTCGGTCCTGGTACTCACGAACGTTGATCTTCAATTGTGGTGGTTCCGGTCTTTGATTTGATTCTCCTTGTGTCATCAGAGAGGTGCGCCCAATAAACAAAGACTCTTTTGAACGAAATGACTCGTTTTGAGATTGTTTAACCAAATTGTGAGACTTGGATATTTGCCTGAAGTCTTCTCTCTCAGGATCCGGACCCTTCATACTATCCATGTCTTTTTTCATAGCAATCATCAGTCTCCATAATTTTAAGCTGAATCTTAACTAGCAATTAATCGTAGTGTCAAGTGGTTTTTTTTTGGATAAAGATTTGACAAATGATCATGTATCAGGTAAAATTGCGCCCGTTGTCTTCTGAAACTGAGTCTCATAACCAGTTCTCGCCGTAGGATTGGTTGTTTTTTTTAACTTTATGATTTGATACTGAGTCTCAGAATCGTCAAAATAATACGATATTATGCTGAATGAAATACGACTTATACCAAGTAAAAAAATAAGGGAAATAAGAGTGTGAGGCTCCCATTTCCCCTCTAATCATTGTCAGAAAAAAGACTGTGTAAGTCTATTTTTCTGTACCCCTTCATTATATGATCGATACTAATAAACGAGGTTAAAGATGAATTCTAGCACAATTTCAAGCAGTTTGTCTAACAATTTCAACCGTGATAATAGTTCCAGTAGCAATATCTGGTTGTCTGTCAGAAAGTTGGCAGTCTTAATTGTTTTGGTAATGACATTAACTGCTGTTTCCAGCCTTTCGGCTTATGCAGATCGGCGTAACTATGTTTGGACCTATCAATATGTAACAATGCCGAAGAATGTAACCGAATTGGAATTTTACCAGACAACCAAAGTGAAAGATAAAGCCGATGATTGGGAATATCGTATTGAGGTCGAACACGGGTTGACTGATCGTTGGGATTTTTCAATCTATCAAATCTTTAAGCAGCAAGAAGGGGATGCTTTTAAGTGGGACGCAGTACAGTTTCGGACCCGATATCGAATATCGGAAGAAGGTGTNTTACCGATCGATCCGCTGCTTTATTTTGAATACAAAAGAAAAACTGACAGCACTGCTGAGAATAAAAACAAATTGGAAGCCAAACTAATCTTGGCTAAAACATTGTCCAAGCTCAATATTGCTGTGAATCCTCTGTATGAAATTTATTTGAACTACAAGCAAGAGGTTGGGTTGGATGCAGGAATTTCGTGGGAATTGGATCCGAAACTGGTTTTAGGATTGGAATCAACTTCTCGAATCAACATTTATAAGGATGGGAGTACAAAGTCCGGAAGTTATTTTGGACCGACGGTATCCGTCGCTTCTGGCGGGTGGTGGTATACGGCAGGAGCTGCCCTTGGTTTAACAGATGATTCAGATCCCGCNCGTGTTAGATTTCTGATGGGTATTGNTCTTTGAATCGAGTTGTAGNCATTATCATTGTTTTNTTGGTNACTGTTATTGNTGGTTGTAGTTGGCAAATGGCTGGAGTTAACATGACCAGTGGTGAACGTCTCTTTAGNTCAAATTGTCGGTCATGTCATACATTACCCAATCCTAAGTCGCAAACCGATTCGGATTGGGTGNCTTTGGTTAANCGGTATGGGAGCCAAATTGATCTAGNACCCGAAGTTCAGGCAAAAATTATTGCTNATCTTCAGCGAGTGAATTGAAGAAGTGGCNAATTCAAAATTGATTTATATCTATATACAGGAATTATGATGTTCTGGAAGTTACGAAGAAAAGATTGCNAAGCACCAAAAACTTCATCCAGAGGTAATCATCTCCCGTTAATCTTGGCTCAGATTGGCCAGAAATTGGCNGTTGCCTCTATAGANGGNGNACAACNAATTCAGTCTCGATTGGCTGNTTTTGGGGTTTTCCCACAGAGCGAGATAAAGATTATTAATAGGTCTGGCNACGGGCCTATTACGATTTTGGTCAAAAATAGTCGCATTGCCTTGGGGAGGGATCTTGGTTGTGCGATTATGGTTCAGGAAAATCTATGACACTAGATCAATTAAATATTGGTGAAAAGGCCAAAGTTACCGGATACTGTCGAGAGAATCCGCAGNTTCTNCGGCGGATTCTTGAAATGGGNCTGNTCCGTGGAACAGANGTTGAGGTCGCTCGATTTTCACCAATGGGAGATCCGATGGAGATAGCTGTTAAAGGGTATCTCCTTTCAGTGCGTTTAAGCGAAGCNTCGCTAATTGAAATCGATTCGTATTGAGAAAAAGTGTGACCTCCCAACCAACTGTTGTACTCATCGGTAACCCAAANACCGGAAAAACAACGCTTTTCAACGCTTTAACNGGACTCTCACAAAGAACCGGNAACTTTCCTGGCGTGACAGTTGAAAAGAAAGTTGGNNNGCTTGATCTTGGNCATCTCCGTCTGGATCTGATAGATCTGCCAGGAACTTACAGCTTAGCAGCAAACTCACCTGATGAAATCGTGGCNACTGATGTTCTTTTAGGGCAACAAGAAGGTACANCCCCTCCCGATCTGGTCATTGTAGTTGCCGACGCCTCCAATCTTGAACGAAATCTTTACTTAACAACTCAGGTCTTGGAATGCAGTCTACCTGTAATCCTAGTTTTAAACATGTACGATCTAGCGGTTGCCGATGGTCTGGAAATTAATACTGATCTGCTTAGCCNTGAATTGGGNTGCCAAGTGGTTCCTGTTATTGCTAACAAAGGCGANGGTATTAATGAACTACAGGAAACTATTGAGCAATGCCTTGAAAAAGATCCNTCTGNCTTTCATCTTCAACTTGGTGCNCCGGTTGAAGATGGCNTTCACCAACTTCTTAATTTNTTTAATGATTNTTCCGACCAGCTTATNGCACCTATTCATCGGGTTGAAGTGTTGCGACTTTTGATTGATGAAGGAGGCATAGTTGAACAGCGTCTNCTTGAAATTTTTGGAGAACCTCTTGATTCCCACCTAAATCANATTCGGCAGAAAATNTCGGAGGAAGGTACTGACCTACTCTTAGTCGAACCTGAGACNCGTTACCAAAAAATCGGTGAAATCATTAAAATCTGTATCAACCGGAAACAAGAAAATCTTGACCTCACTGTTTCCGATCGAGTCGATCGGTTTCTAACCCATCCGCTTGGTGGAACAATGGCTTTTTTGGTCTTGATGGCCGTTGTGTTCCAAGCTATTTACAAATGGGCTGCTCCATTGATGGATTTGATTGATGGATCCTTTGGTTGGCTTGGAGATTTGGTATCTTTGTTGATACCGGAAGGTGCCATCCAGAGTCTGATTGTGGATGGTGTTATTGCCGGTGTTGGCGGTGTAGCCATCTTTCTACCTCAGATCGTAATCCTTTTTGGATTCATCGCCGTCTTGGAAGATTGTGGTTACATGGCACGAGCAGCTTTCCTGATGGACCGGCTGATGAGTTGGGTTGGGTTGTCAGGCAAATCGTTTGTGCCAATGCTCTCGTCCTTTGCCTGCGCAATTCCAGGAGTAATGGCTACACGTGTAATTGAAAATCGACGTGATCGGTTTACCACAATTCTGGTTGCTCCGTTGATGAGTTGTTCGGCGCGATTACCGGTTTATACTATCATGATTGCCGCTTTCATCCCGGCCAAACCAGTGTTGGGTTTCTTTGGGCTTCAGGGAATTACTCTTCTAGCCATGTATATGATCGGTGTCGTAGTTGCAATTCCAGTAGCTTGGCTTTTCAAAAAGACGATATTACGAGGTGAAACTCCCCCGTTTGTAATGGAGATGCCTCCATATAAAATACCAGATCTCAAAACCATCATCTTGCGGATGCTTGATCGAGGGAAACAATTCTTGGTCGATGCCGGTACAATAATTTTTGCCACTACGGTCTTAATTTGGGGGTTGTTGTACTATCCNCGACCGCANTCAATATCCGANCAGTACGATCAAAAAGCTGCCGAAATCCAATCTCAAACTCTTTCGCAGGATAAACGGGAAGAACAATTAAACACCAACAGTAAAGCTGAAGCTGGCGCGTTTTTACGTCAGTCAGTTTTAGGTCGCTTAGGAAAATTTATTGAACCTGTGGTCAAACCTCTTGGTTGGGATTGGAAANTCGGAATAGCAGTAATTGCCTCCTTTCCCGCACGAGAAGTGGTGGTTGCCACTCTGGGCATCATCTACAATCTTGGCAGTGAAGAAAGTGAAGAGTCAGAGAATCTTCGTCAAAAGATGAGAAACGCAACTTGGGATGATGATCTAAACCAGAAAGTCTTCACACCAATTGTNGCCTTATCAGTGATGGTGTTTTTTGCTTTGTGTGCCCAATGNGCAGCGACTTTAGCGGTAATTAAACGGGAAACAGGATCGTGGAAATGGCCGGTTTTCACCTTTAGTTACATGACTATATTGGCGTATTGTGCCGCATTAATTACGTACCAAATCGGTAATTTATTGATTTAGTCAAGAGAGAAAAATGGATTTTCAAGAAATCATCACCCTGATGATTGTCGCGGGTTCGGCTTTTTTTTTGGGAAGCCGGTGGTTTGGAAAAGCAACAAACAGCTGCAATTGTAGTGGATGCGACAAGCAGCTTCCCAAGGTTGTACCTACTAGTCAAAAGCTACTCACCTTGAAGACCCCACCTTCATTTAAATAGGACCATTTTTGGTTGTTACCTTATTCAGCACATATACTTTCGCAACTGTGATTCAACTGTTTACTATATTGGTGTTTAGGGTGACTTCGGGATGTTGGACTAAGTTTAGTTAAAGACTTGGATCTGTTCACTATCATATGTCGCTTGCTCATCCTCAATTGGTTTTTGAACTCTCAGCTTCGGATGGTTCTTTGCAGCTTGAACTAATCTATGGTTAGAATCACCGATTAAGGCAGTTTGATATACCAGTTGGATTTGGGCTTGATATCACTTCGGGGGTTGCTCTAGAAGAGATGAGGAAAGGTTGTCCAAAAAGAAATTGGGATTGAACCGTACAGGTGTTTGGGTCGGTAGTTGTACCCGATAGCCGGTACCAAACTTATTTTCAGGCAAATAGTAATCGGTGCTGATAAAGTGTGCACCAGAAACTAGCGCAGCTTCCAACCGAGTTGTGTCACCTGTACGAGCCTCTTTTGTGTCTGCATCGGCTCTCGTCCGAACCAAATATCCCTTTAGGACTAAATCTTGAATATACTGTCGATTTTCAAGAGGATCGTTGATTATCCGAAACGCAGCTTCCGGTTGTCCTTCTTTCGCATCAACAAACANAATTCTACCTTGCAACGAGGGGTGACCATCTTTGTAGATGTCGATTTTTTCTTGGTCCGCATCCAGCACGAAGAAGATTTTTCCACGGGATACTTTTAGTGTTGGCCATTGGTCAGCATTAATTGCAGTTTCTAGCGTCTGATAATTTCCTCGTACATAATCAGGCACAATTAACTCTGATATTCCAAAAACGCTCAGAATCTCTTGATCNAAATNGTCAAACGCTTGTCTGTCAAACGGTAGCGGTTGTACAAAGTTTGGCTGATCGATAACATCCTCCTTAGTATTGATTGTAATTAGGATTGGTGTATGTCTTGGATGTGTTTTAGACCATTGGTGGACTTCCTCTAAAGCTTCTTTAAACGTCATGCAGTTGCTTCGAAAATCTATATCTTGTACATGTAACACTTTAAAACCTGGGTTTTTCATCTTGCCTTTTGGATCGTACGGTGGGTCAAGAGGTAAGTTCATTTCTTTGGCTGCCATGATCCCATAGGGGNTAGCATATCTTCCTCCCTCAGGATCATAAAATAGATCTAACTCCAGTTGTCGTAATCCCAAGTCCAGTTGCTTAGTTAGGGNAATATGTTCGTAATCTAGAGAATCAGCAGTATTCGGATCCAGCTGCCTGAGGATTTGCATCAATGATGGGGCAATGGCTTCTTTGAAGCTATTATGACTACCAATGGTTTGAATCTGATTCATCCGCAAATGCTGATCCAACCAAGTGGTAGCATAATCATATGTCGCCCTATCTTTCGGTTGGGCGACATGATTTCTGAGAAAATCGACCGCTAAATCTGGGAAGTCAGTGAAAATTCCATCCACATTCGCATCCAAGAAGAGTATTCGTAACAAATGATCGAAGTTGATCACTTGTGGAGGTAGTCGGTCGGTTCTTAAAGTATAAGGATGAACTTTTAGGTTCAACTTGTGCGCATCTTGGACTAATGATGATAAAATTGGTTGCCCGTCCTGTTGAATATTCTTAACAATGTGTTGTATTGACGGACCAATTCCATCAGCGTAACCGGCAATCAGTTTTAAACCTGATGNCAATATCATTTGTTCATAATCGATCGCTGAATTTGGGTTTTTGNAACCGATTAACTGTACCAGTTTGAGGTCAGTTTTCAAAACTTCACGCATCCGCCGAGTTTCGGCTGGATCAAAACATTGGACATATACTAGATCTTCTGACTTGGTATACCCATAGTCACTCAGTGTCTTAAGGACTACTCGACTAATGTCTTTTCCATGTTGTTGATGCCAAGCNGGNTCTTTAACCTCTACNTAGAGNCCAANTNGTTTACCAGTGCTATGGTTTAATCCTTGAATCAGCTCAATTTCTTCACNCAANGTGGGAATTTGAAAAGTTGATTGGTGGGGAGGAAATCGCTTGGCATCAACGATAGAATCCTTCTCAACATCGGATCGTTCAGTGACTTTTAGTTGTTTGATTTCAGCGAGGTCGAAGTCGATGGCATAGTATTTGTTATCTATCCTGGCGCGTTCTGGAAAAATCTCAGCTACATTTGTAACCGCTTGAAGGTAGATATCGTGCAAAACGATTGGTTGGCCATCTTTGGACAAAACAACGTCTTGTTCGATGTAGTGGGCTCCCATCCCATGGGCAAGAGCCTTAGCTGCTAGCGTATGTTCAGGAAGATAACCGGAAGCGCCTCTATGGGCAATGACAATCTTTGAAAGTTGTCCACTGAATACCGGGGTATGAATTAGCAATAACAGAAGAATGGGGTAAAGATTGCAAAATCTAGTTTTATCCATTCAGTCCCCATTTCAGATGGTTGGCTAAACTTGGTCAGGGTTTTCATCTCTTAAACCGTCAAACGGTTCTTCCCCGTCCTCAGTTAATTGTTGGATTCGGAGTTCCGCGTCGTCCAGTTTTTGGCGGCATAACCTGGCAAAGCGTATCCCATCTTCAAAAGCCTTGAGTGATTCCTCTAGCGTCAGTTCATCTCCGGATTCCAGGAGGCTGACAGTTTCCTCAAGCTGTGCTAAACTGTTTTCAAAATTGACGTTTTTATCCATCTTCAACTTCCTTCTTCGATATAATCTGGCTGGTAAGTTCACCTTGCGACAGTTTGATNTAAACAGTATCGCCAANGTCGACAGATGAAGCATTGGNGATTGGTTTNTTTTCGGNATCACTGACAATGCTGTAGCCGCGTTCTAGAGTCTCAAGNGGGCTCAGCTGATTTAACTTTGCTGTGTTGACTTGNAGTTTAGTTTCCTTGGTCTGCTTNAGATCTTTAACAAACAACATCTGTTTCTGTTGATAAAGATTTACAATGTCCTTCAACTGGTGGATTTGTTGTTGAATTGTGTTTTGGTTAATTAACTGTATTTNCTCAATTTGTTGTCTAAACAAATTAATGCGGTTAAGTTGCCTTTCGGCTGGAATTTGGTACTCGAAGATCTGGAGTTCTGTTCTAAGGAATTTGACTATTTGTCTAATGTCTTGTAGCAACCGCAATTCTTGATCATGGATCTTTCTCTTCAGGTTATGTTGATCTGGTACAGCGTGCTCGGCGGCGGATGACGGNGTAGCCGCTCGGTAGTCGGCGACGAAATCTGCCAGTGTGATATCTGTTTCGTGACCGACGGCGGAAATGATTGGAATCTGCGAAGAAAATATCGCTCGGGCAACCGATTCATCATTAAACGACCATAATTCTTCAATCGACCCTCCACCACGACCNACAATTAATAGGTCGAGATCCGAACGTTGATTGGCTACCTGGATTGCTGTTACAATCTGGTTAGGAGCTTCGTTACCTTGAACCAGCGTGGGAAAAAGCAAAACCTCTACAATTGGATATCTCTCTGAAAGGACACGGATAATATCTTGAATTGCAGCACCTGTGGCTGAAGTGACAACACCAATCTTTTTTGGAAATGAAGGAATTGTTTTTTTATGCTCTTGATCGAATAGGCCTTCTGCCTCCAGTTTAGCTTTCAGGCGCTCCAATTCTAGCTGCATCATACCAATGCCAGCCGGTTTAAGTTGATCCCCAATTAATTGGTATGTACTATTTTTGGGGTAAATGTCGATTTTGCCGTGGATGAGTACCTCATCACCGTTTTGCGGCATGCTCTCTAAGTTGATTGCGCGATTTTTGAAAATAACACAGTTTATAGTACTGTTTTCTTCCTTGATCTTAAAATACAGATGTCCTGAATATGGTCGGCTCAAGTCTGATATTTCTCCCTTAACCCAAATATCAGATAATGCTGGCTCAAAAGTCAGTATGTCTTTAATATATTGGACAACCTCAGCAACTGTATACGGATGCTGGGGTAAGATTTCCTTAAACAGTTCCATCATGTCCTTCTCAATTGTTTTTACTATTTTAACATTATAGTAGATTTTTTTAAGATTACCAAGAGATTTGTCTTTTTCAGTCCATGCCGAGGTGCTAATATGAAAATTATCTGCTGTTGCATAACATATTTGCTTTGGGGCAATATGATTTTTCAAATTACCGGATGTATGAATCTACAGCAAAGGACAATTTCGGTGGAGGCAAATGCCCTCAGTTGTGAAGTTGCTCCAAATGTCGTTGACGGTCATTTTGATACCACAGGAGAAATGTATATCAACGCCAAGTTAGTAAAAATAGGCGAGCAATATTACAATACCAGACAATCGAGAACACTTCGTACCGGCAAAAAGTATGCTGAATTGGTTATTGAACTCAATCAACCTACGTATATTACACACATTGAAATTTACGCGATGTCCAAGATGACGAATGTGAAGATTTTTGTGGTCAAAGAAAAACCTGAAGTAGGCGATTGGTTAACCTTTGAACCCACCCGTGTTCGACATACAACGCACACAATACCTGCCGGTTCAGCAGCCAAATTTCGGCTGAGCGAAAAGGTATCACTTCTAAAAATTACTGCCGCCCCAGTTAAGGATACATCACAAGGGACTTCTCGCGGCCAGCACCGTGAGAACCGACTTGGAATCTCTATTTTTGAACTTGATATTCCTTTAAAGGGACCAACTATCCGCGAAGTTAAATTTTATCAAGCGGCCGAAGTCGATGGTTAATAACGAAATTGCACCCTCCA
>NZUQ01000108.1 GCA_002697225.1 Candidatus Poribacteria bacterium | reverse complement strand
CGGCTAGCTCGTCTAATCAAATCAATTGCAACTTCACACTGACCTGTCTGCCAAGTAAGTAAACCCAGGAGATGCAAGACTTCAGCATTCTCGGGGTGGAATTCCAGTATGTTCCTGTATATCTGTTCGGCGGGACGGAGTTGACCATTTTGATGGTATGAGATGGCCCGGTTCAGTTCAGATTTTGCATCAAGTTGCTGACTGAGCCTATTCCTTCTAGACATTAGACTTAGAATTATCTATTAATTTCAAAATGGCAACATCGAAATTGTTGNANCATTAAATCACTATAGGAAGATTTAATTAATCCAAATTATCAGCTAAATNGGGNAGTTNTCNCNGATAAACATATTTCAGTCGCCGTTGAAATACTCATGAATTAAAGCTATCGAAATTCCCATGCAGACCCCGACGATGGCTGCAATCGCACCAATTAACTTAATCCGGGGACTAACGGCAATTTTTCTGGGCACAGCGGGNTCAACAACCTCAATTCCTCCTGTTACNAACCTGTTTGCTCTATTCTGATTCCAATAGTTTGACTCTGAAAATATAATCTCCGCATTCAATGCCTGCTTAAAGATCTCCTTCCTAAGTTCATGAATTACATTAATTTCTCGACGCAGTTTCTCAAGAAAAAGTTCATTCTCTGGCACTNGATCAAGCAAATCTTCAAGTTGAAGGTCNAACACGAGACGCTCCGACTTAATTTCATCCAAACGACTCTGTGAGAAAGGAATATTAGCCNCAAGGTTAATCAATCGATTTTCAATACTAAGACGTATCGGAGAAAAACCTTGTGCAGTTGAAGTTACATAATAATTCTCACCAGAAGCTTTTGCTAACTTGGCTTTAAGATCAGCAATTTGATNATCTAAGGCTTTTAACTCTGGTGATGTTTCGCCAACACGACTTTCCATACCAACTCTCTGGGTTTCTAAATTAACCAATATAGAATGATAAGAGAGCCATACAGGATCATAACTAGTGGGATCCTCAGATAATGTTTCACCAGTTTTAACAAAATCAGGATACTTCTCAATTTCAGACCGGAGATAACTACGTTCAAGGCTAGATGCTTTCAACTGGCTGATCGTCNGCGTTTGTAAATCAAGCAACTTTGTTTGTCGATCAAGGAGCGCTGATAGTTGAACTTGCCAAACAGCAGATGTACCATTTTCCCGAGCGAACTGAAACACCGATTCTTCAAGGTTTCTAATCTGACCAAGCAAGTCATCCAGNTTTTCATTGAGTAGTTGTTTTCGATAAACAGANCGATCCATTTCCTCCTGATGCCGCATTGTCTGGAGATCATCAACCAATTGATTAACCAAGAGTGCTGCGTTCCGCTCCCCCCCTTGTTCTTCAGTAAGAGNAAGTGAAATGTCGATATATTGCGTATCAGGGCGGTTTCTGACCATTAAATTCTTTTTTAAGTAACCAACGGGAGGTAAATANCTAACACCCGCNAGATTAGCATCCTCTAGATTCTCAATAGCTCGGGTGAGCATAGAATCAGTCGCAAACCGCTGATTGATGGTTTCCACTTCACTCTTATCAATACCACCAGAAAGGACACTTTGAAACAAATTCACCGATGAGGTCGATGAGTTGGATGCAGACTCAGTAACCAGAATCAAGGCTGAAGCGACGTAGGTTTTTGGCAGACGNAANCCCACANCNAACGCACTACCCAATATGNTCAAACAAGTAAAACAAATTAAAAAATCATGTTTTCTGAGGAGGGATAAATAGTCACGTAAGTGAACCTCTTTGGGAGGCATTGACGTCATTGAGATCTACCAAATCTAAAGTTTATTGGCGGCCCGAATTTCTTCTTCAGTGAATGCCTCATCCCACCATTCGGAGATTCGCCACTCTTTTTTCTTAGAAGCAGGATTCTCCCTCAACTCGAAAATAAAATTGCTATCTCCTTCAGCATACCAACCCGTATATCCACCCTCAAGNGACTCTCCATCAGCGACGAANCCTTGAATCCGATAATGATTTCTNACCTCAGCTCGAGTCTTATCTTCGTTAAACATAAACTCAGGTGGNTCAGAGAGTTCAATTTCTAGATCTTGATATCTGGAGAAAACACGAATTGCTGATTCCCTCTCTTCACGAATGTCAGTAAACTCGACATCATCGGTTTTGTCGTCCGTTCCAAGATCCGAATTGTAGAGGAAACCATCAGTCCAAAAAGTACCGATGTAAGTATCAACGTCTTCGTTTTCATAACCTGTTCGCCATTTTTTTAAAACTGCAACTATAGTTAGTTCTTCTCCTGTTAGAGGGACATCAACGGGATCAACATCACCACATCCAACAATCAGGATCGAAATTACCAATAAGCACAGTGCTCGAGCGAATGATTCCAGCATATACAAATAAACCCCACTAATGGTAAATATTTTTAAAATTGCTTGACCAAGTTACAAGCAATATAATCTTGGTCGAGATCGAATTTAAGGCCAAATTTTTCAAAAGCCTTGCTCTCTTCAATAATAAGCTGTGACTTTGTTAAAGCATTATAAAGATTCGCCGCCACATAAGAATCAATAATACTATAAGCCCAAATACTAGCTGCTGAATAGAGAAGAAATTGCCTGATTCGGTACTTTTGGTTAGCCCGATCGTAAGCTACAAGAGCGGCTTTTGACTTACGGTTCTTTAAAGCTATAGGCAGGTACTCTTTATCATATATCTCTCGAAATGAAAAATGCGTTATAACAGCTCCAGCTAACGAAGCACAAATACCAGAAAAAGAAAAAACCGATTGGAAGTAATTATGCGCATGGTACTGTCCCCAACCAGGAATTATAACCGACCTAGCAACTGCTCCATAGGGAGAAATGAGGCGCACATTCTCCTCTGGGCTCCCCATCTCGTATTGAGTGAATCCAAACTGCACAAAAAAAACTCCAAAAAGAAAAGCAAAAGCCACAAGCCTAAAACACAAAGGTACTTCCTAATTCACCATTAATTTCTAGTAAGGTATCGATAGATTTAGATTCATTCTCAAAATCACGATTATGTTTGGTCTATTTCCTTCGCCTTTTCGTTCTACTAGTGGAGCGGCTTCGGTCCTTTTCATTATCATCATCATTACTCTTATGACTACTTGAATTACTTGATCTCCTTTTTTGCAAAGATGAAGAGCTTCCCGATGAAGGACGGCTCCGCACAGCATCAGATTTCTTCCGCCTTTCAAGGCTACTCCGACCTGATGACGACCTACTTCGACTAGACACCGACCTTTGCACANTAGATTGACTGGTTGAATTAGACCGACTATTATAAATCTGTGTACTACCTAAAGAGCTAGGTCTCCGCCTTTTGCTAGCATTAGAACTAATATGCTGAGGAAGCCGGCTTCGGTTATCAGTATACCGCTTCTGCCTGCTCTGCCTGATNGAAGTATCGGAAGTGCGCNAGGATTGCCGCTGCAAAGCAGTTCGTTTCCATCTGGCCACACTGCTAGANTCATTGACAACTTGGNCTGAAAGNNCTGGATTCTCCCGGTGTTTCTGCACAACCACCCTAACATTTGATTGCACTTGCGCGTGATCAANACGGGAATCGCTTTTATTATTTCGNGATTGGANATATTCGGCACGAACCTCCTGATGATCAGTCGTCCATCGACNCAACTGAACCCGATTGACCATACCCGTTCCTCGAAAACGGTGCGCACGCATAGGAACCCTTCTTCGAGAAGCACGATAGTAACGGCGGTTNGNATNACGGTGGTAGNATCNATCGTAATACGAACTATAAGAATGTCGAATAAGAAAATAGGATCGGTCACCAAATGGAAAATCCCAACGCACATAGTGACCAGGATAGTTGTAATATAANGGACCATTGTAAAAATAGAGATAAGAGTAACGNTGCCATGGGGACCAATGATAACTATTTACATGCCGACGCTCGACACGAATTTCGGGACGGNGACGATAAGTCGAAACACTAATTGATTCAACGTCAAGCTGTCCATTATCATCGACAACAACATGCAGTTCCATCTCATCACCATCAACATGATTGGCCGCTGCAATCTTGATTGTCTCCGCCCTACGCTTAGCACGCAAAACAAAAGTATCACCGTAAAGTGTTTCACTTGCATTCTCATCATNATAAGCCTGCTCCATCATCTCTCGTTTGGTATTTCGAATCCAGACACGCCCCGCGACCTCTTCGTAATCTTCTAGATGAGATTTCCCTGGTTCACCACGATAACGTACAGTAATCTCTATATGCTGGGCCCGTTTTGGTATAGAGAATGAATAAACAGCACTTACGAGAGCAAACTCATAGCTCTCATCATTCTTGTATTCANTTTCCCAAGCTGATAATCGAACGCCATTAGGAAACTGAGGACTAGCTGTAACAGTTGAGTTTCCACGTTCAATCCAATCCTCAAGATCTCCTGCATCACGNTACTCACGGCTTAAGCGNTCCGAGAAATAATCATATTCGTAATCGGCATTTGAAAAATTCGCGATACTAAATAACAGAAAAGTAATAATTAGAACGGGAAGAATTTGGAACCTCATTTTAAAACCTCCTTAATGTGCTAATTAATAAGGTTAATTTTTTTCCGCGCGGCGATTTCTTTAGCCAGCGGCGTAACCAGNGAATTTACTGGACAAACCAACTCACTCACNCTTGATGACAACCGATCTATGGCTGACGCAGTGATGACNGTTTTTTTGTTGTTCGGAGACTCAGTGTAAAAAACACGTGTACCATCACTCATAATTAGATCTGCAATCTGATCTGTTCTTATAAGTTCCACACCAAGATCTGACAATTGACGATGCACCGATCTGAACTGCATCAGCTTTGANGTTTTTTTTTGCAGTTGAGTTGACACTCCCACCACGCGATCACCACGCGCCAGAGCCTGAAGCGGTAAAAAAACAGATGGGGTATCAGCAACTCCCAAAACCATTTTAGATGACATAGTCTGTGATAAAGTAGCGATCATCGTCAGGCAAAAGCCATTGAGAAAAAAGTTGAGATCATCCACATCACTATCAGTAATAACACGGTCAATACCACAAACATTTCTAATTTCGTCTATCTGAAAAATTTTTCCTGCCAGATCAGATAAGATAACAAAAATGTCATAACCATCTTCAATGCAAGCTTGAATCTGATCCAGCGACTGATTAATATTGATCTGAGCCGCTCCAAATATAACCAGAATTCTCTTCCGACCTTGATCCGACGTTGCAAATGTCCCTTGATTCACTGATACGCTCTTGTCCTATAAAACCTTCAACAGTTCAACCGCTTCACCACCACGTAAACCAGCAGCATTAGCATCATCTGTATCAAGATGCATCTGCAATACATAATCCGGATGAATCTTTGGACGGATATTCTCGAATATCAGCGATCTCTCCCCGACCATATGCACTTTCAAACGGTCGCCTTCGCTAACGCCAAAACCCTCTGCTTCCTCTGGTGTCATGTGAACATGCCGAGAGGGAATAATGGCGCCTTCATCAAGACGAACAGAACCATGAGGCCCAACAAGTGTTATTGGCTCAGCGCCCTTCAAATCTCCTGAATCTCGAATTGGCGGATGCAATCCCAGATGAATTGCATCCGTAGGAGCAACTTCAACCTGCGAATAACTTCTGACATCACCGAGAATGCGCACCCCTTCAATAGCTCGCATTCGACGCCCAACAATAGTGATCGTTTCTTTGGCAGCAAAAGCTCCCGGTTGATATAGAGGGGCTAAAACTGTAAGTTGATGTCGATCTCCATATAAAATCTCCAGATCGGATTGGGTCACGTGTAGATGCCTAGCGGAAACACCAATTGGTACTTTTCTATCAAATTTCGCTTGATCACAAGCCCGCTTGGTTACACTACACACACGGAGAACACACCCATGGCACGCCTGATCTTCATTCGGTTGCTCCTTGTTCAACTGCACAAGTACTTGCTGTGAGATTTTTTCAACCAACTGATCCAATTTCAGTTATCCCCNATTCGAAAGGATTTATTCTGCAGAATCTTCGCCTTCGTCGGTTGAAAAATCTAGAGTCAAGGTTTTCTCCGTTTGCTGTGCNGNCTGTGGCAATATAGCCTCAACTTCAGCATGTGGCCGAGGAATTACATGAACAGAAATCACNTCGCCCACCTTGGCGGCTGATTCGGCACCAGCGTCGGTTGCGGCCTTCACCGCCCCAACATCTCCACGAACCATAACAGTGACTAATCCGCCACCAACCTGTTCTGTTCCCACCAAAACAACATTTGCCGCCTTAACCATCGCGTCGGCAGCTTCTATACTACCGATAAGCCCACGTGTCTCAATTAATCCTAGAGCATCTGATGACATCTCAAGTAGACTCCACCTTCTATATAAATTAACATTAATATGGCGTTCACNAGTTGGCAGTATATCACACTAGAACCGCTTGATTCAAGCATTATGTCGACCTGAAAATCGATATTTTAATTGACAACGATGATAGTTTAAATATATCCTGTTTTANGAGTATCCAAAATTGCAGATTGCGATAAAATGCGAAACTATACTTTCCCCANNTTCCCAATATTAATAGCTACAATATTAGGGTTAATGGCAACTCTGCTATTGGCATTAATTGCACAAATTGGCACTAGTGAAGTACAACCTAACACTAACAGCCTNTTTGCTGAAAAATGCTACACATGCCATGGGGATGAGGTTGCCTCCAAAGAATGGGAATTTTCAGGCCACAAACACGCATTAACTAATTTGATTGAGGGACCATATAAAACCAAAGATTCCTGTCTNTCATGNCATTCTGCTGGTTATGANGANCCAACNAGGAACTGGGGAANGANACAGGAAATAACACTTAAAACAGCTGTTAACGCAGTNTCCTGNTCAATTTGNCATTCACACAAGAGCCATCGCAAACATTACTTAAAAAAATCAATTAAGTCATTATGCANTTCATGTCACAAAATGGATTGTGGGTGCGCTGGCGCAGGAATTATACATCAATCNCAATCAGAGATGTTTTTGGGGCGCGACGGTGCTGGGGTGAAACGAATGCCTTCACCACACGNCAAAGTGATGAAAAAACGATGCGTTCATTGCCATATGGTCAAGGAAACCCCAGACACAGTCGCCAAGCATGGNGGACACACTTTTAAGGCAAACTTTTCAACCTGCAAACAGTGTCACGAGGATATGGACAAAAAACTCAGAAATTACAAGACAGAGATGGCANAAAAGATGCANGCTGTAAANNNNATTTTAGACCAAGTAGATGATCGGGANAACGAGNATTATAAACAGGCAAAACTTAACTATGATATGGTCAAAGGGGATAGCGGTTACGGACTCCACAATATAANTTATGCTAACGCATTACTCGACTACAGCCTTTCTCTGGAAAAAGANCTCATAGGCAATCGCTAANCCTAATNTTCCATAACAATATTTCGCNCGNATACGCTTCAGCGGAAAATTGGCTTGAATCAGTTACGATTTAGTATACTAAATGGCAGCGAGATGCAAATTCTCAAGGTAAATATATATGTCAAAGTTAAACACCAAAACTGGAATCACAACCTTTCTATCGAATCAGGGATACAACATCACAGATCGAGGTGCTGTTTTACTCCTAGAAAACGATGAATTGAACATTGGAAGCTTAATCACTAACGAACAAATTGAGTTTGTCATAGATCTATGTGGTATTAATGATCTAGATAAGAACAAGCTTCAGGAAATTTATGAGNAAATACTGGACGAAAACACAGAAATCCTACCTAGCANTTTTGGAATTGACTCGNGCAACCCANAAGATAANCGNCTTGTNCTAGTNGATAGTNTGGCAATAGAAAATCTCGACGAAAATGAANTGCTTCTGACGCTTGATGCACTAGCACTTAANGTTATTGATGCCTANGANCTACTGGAAAAATATCTCAAATAGTNTACGAAAANTTAATACAANNAAANTCATAAACGAAACAAAATAAATNATACCAACGAGGTNTTTCAAAATGGGAATNTTCGATCGTGTATCCACAATTTTTAAAGCAAATGTCAATAGTGCGCTTGATAAAGCAGAAGATCCGGAGAAAATGTTAAACCAAATCATCACAGACATGAACACACAACTTGTAAAGGCTAAACAGGGAGTTGCTGCTGCTATAGCCGACGAAAAACGCCTTGGCAAAGACTATAAAAACGAAGTTGAATCAGCTGAAGAGTGGGAAGGAAAAGCAACAATCGCCTTAGAAAAGAACAATGAAGACTTGGCCAAAAAAGCGCTTGTTCGTCGAAACGAACATCAGCAACTAGTAGATGATTATAAGGGGCAATGGGAAAAGCAAAAGGCCGCCGTTGGCCAGCTTAAAGATCATTTGCTGGACCTACAACGCCGAATTGAGGAAGCACAACGGAAGAAAAACCTTTTAGTTGCACGTCAAAAACGGGCACAAGCACAAAAACAGATTCACGATACAATCTCTGGTATGCAGAAAAACG
>NZUQ01000107.1 GCA_002697225.1 Candidatus Poribacteria bacterium | reverse complement strand
TACGGACGAAACGGACATCTCGTATCTTGTGTCATCATCCAATTGACTTGCTTTGCTCCTATTTCTTATTCTCACATCCAAACTACCACCACCATCACTACCAACTTCAAGACTATTAATACTTTCTCCTATCTTATTGAGACTATCAAATCTTCCACCATTTTTACCTATCATCATCATTACTTGCCTTTTATCAGTTTTAGATTTTGTTTTGAGTTGAAACATCATTTCATTCTAATCGTCCTTATTTTTGTTTAAGTCTGAATAGGTCAATGTCCAAAAGAATATATATGGTAGGATAATTAGCAAATGAAAATCCATATGTCTCGGTTGTGGCATATTTGGCTTGATTTAAAATCGATGAATTTGCTACCATTTGATCGTATTGTGTTCTGACAGAGGGTGAGATGAAAGTTACAATTAGCGACGAAGAATTAGTCGATCATAAAGTATCAGAAGCTCACTTGCAGCAAGCAGCAGATTTGATCCACAATGATGGTTATGTTGTGCTTGAAAATGTTGTCCCTCACCATAAACTGGATATATTGCGTCAAAAGATGCTGGAAGATCTCCAGACACTGGTGTCAGCTAAAGAAAAAGTTATGCCAATTAACTTTGTTAAAGGGCATATTCAACAAGATGCACCACCTTATGCACCCTATATTTTTCGAGAACTGGTGGCTAACCCTTTTGTAACACAGGTAACTCACAAAGTGTTAGGGGACGGTGTCTACAATAACTATTTCAGTGGAAATACCAACCTGCCAGGAAGTGGCACTCAGCCAGTCCATGTCGACACTGGACAGCTATGGCAGAATCTTCGGGTTGCACATCCCGTGTTTTCTTTGGTTGTAAACGTTGCCCCGCTTGAGGTCAACGAAGAAAACGGTAGCGTTGAATTATGGCCTGGTTCTCACTCTGACATTAGTGTGTCTCGATATGACGATATAAAGGTGGACCTAAAACGCGTAAAGGCTCGTCGAGATTTTGCGCCGCCCGTGCGAGGCAACACCAAGAAAGGTGCTGTGTTGATTCGCGACAAGCGGCTCTGGCATCGTGGAATGCCGAATTACTCAAATACCCCTCGGCAGATGGTAGCCATGGTTCATTATGTCAGTTGGTATCGAACTAGTAGGAAATTACAGTTTGAGAAAGGTTGCGAATCTGCTTTTGAAAGCGAGTATCTTGATTCAAATGCGGAGTTCATTGATGAACCAATCGACTACATCTTTCGGAATCATCCCTACGACTACAACGAGGAGAGCAACCAAGTCTATGACGAATAAACTTAAAGCTGGCATCGTTGGTGCGCCGCGTGAGGCAATCATTTGTTTGTTCATTTCAGGCAATTGAAGAAACTGATGTTACAGCCATTTGCGATTTGAATATCGATACTGCAGAGAGAGTTGCAAATCAATTTAACATCGACCAGAAATACACCGATTTCGAAAAGATGATACAATCCGATCTATATATTGTAGTGGTGTCAACACCAATGCCTTGCACCACAATCGACTATTGCCTTGCAGGAAGATAAACATGTCATTTCAGAGGTGCCAGCGGCAACAGATCTCCAGCAGTGCTGGAAACTTGTACAATCCGTCGAGAATAGTAAGAATAAATACATGATGGCCGAAAATTACGTCTATACTAAACCAAACATACTGATCCGTGAGTTAGCAAAGCAGGGATTGTTTGGTGATATTTATTTTGGAGAAGGACAATATATCCATGAACTCAAGGCATTTAATGAAATCACCAAATGGCGGCGTAAATGGCAGACTGGTCGGAATGGATGCACCTATCCTACTCACAGTCTGGGTTCAGTCTTACAATGATTTGAAGATAGTGTGCGCAGTGTCTCCTGTTTTGGTTCAGGACATCATTATAAAGATCCAAGTGGTCACCAATATGAAAATGAGGATACAATTACAATGATTTGCAAAACAACCCGCGGCGGACTGATCGAAATTCGGGTTGATATGCTATCAGATCGACCACATAATCTCAATTGCTATAGTTTATAGGGGACGAAAGGGTGCTACGAAGCGGCGCGTGGGACTTGGAGACCACCCAAAAATCTGGCTGGAGGAACACTCTGATCAGGTAGTCTGGCAACCTCTATCGGATTTCGAGGAACAGTACATGCCGGAAATATGGAGGAATCCACCTGCAGAGGCCTTACAAGCTGGACATGGTGGTGGCGATTATTTTGAAGTCCGAGAATTTGTTGATTCAATTATCAACAATACCAAATCACCAATTGATATTTACGAATCGATGGACATGACTGTTCCAGGGCTGATTTCTGAAGTATCTATGAATCGAGATAGTATTCCAGTCGAGGTGCCAGATTTCCGGTCGATTAAGAGATTTCCCGAAGATTTTGCAAAATAGCGCAACTATTTCATGGAATTAGATAATATCTAAGGACAACAATGGATAAATTGAAGCTAGGAATTCCAAAAGGATCGATGCAGGATTCAACTATAAACCTATTCAAAAAAGCGGGTTACACGATTACCGCCAATAGCCGTTCATATTACCCACAGGTAGATGATGACCAGATTGATGTAATGTTACTTCGACCGCAGGAGATGGCACTCTATGTGGAACAAGGTGTGATTGATGTTGGTTTAGCGGGAAGAGACTGGGTGGTTGAATGTGGAACTGACGTTAAGGAGATTGCTGAATTGGTTTATAGCAAAGCAACCAACCAGCCGGCACGATGGGTTCTTGCAGTGGCACAGGATTCGAAGATTACATCAGTTAAAGATCTTGAGGGGAAAGTTATCTTCACCGAGTTAATTGACACTACCAAACAATATTTGGAGAAGAACAACGTTAATGCCATCGTTAAGTTTTCACATGGTGCAACGGAAGTTAAAATCCCCCATCTTTGCGAGGCTATTGTTGAAATAACGGAAACAGGTAGCTCGCTTCGTGCTAACGGATTGAAGGTTATTGATACTGTCATGGAATCAGTGACCATTATAATTGCTAACCAAAAAACTTGGAAGAACCAATGGAAACGAACAAAAATTGAGAACTTACGGATGCTTCTTAGTGGTGCATTAAAAGCCGAAAGTAAAGTTGGGTTGAAAATGAATGTTGCCGAAGAGAACCTGAAACCAATTTTGGACATACTACCGGCAATGCGAAACCCGACCATTTCATCACTTAGCCAAGATGGATGGTATGCCATCGAGACAATCATTGACCAACACATTGTTCGTGAACTGATCCCCCAACTTAGACGAGTTGGAGCTGAAGGTATAATCGAATATCCACTTAATAAAGTTATTCCGTAAACTAACCAAAATGCCAAAAAAGTTACTGATATTATTTTTGCTTTGCCTCTTTAATCATGTTATTTATGCTGGAGATCGATACGCAGGCGATTTTTTGTCTCTTGGTGTTGGGGCCAGACCGCTGGGTATGGGAGGGAGTTTTTCTGCCATCTCAGACGATTCGACAGCGGCATATTGGAATCCTGCGGGGCTTGGCGGTTTGCACAGGTCGGAAATCACCTTTATGCGTTCGACTATTAATGACCTTGATAGCTATAGTTTTATTAACTATATCCATCCGGTTGGTAAAGATAACGCTTTAGGTGTGAGTTGGATGCGAGTTGGAATTGATGATATTCCAGTTACCGCGGTCAAAAAGCCAGCGCCAGTTGGGCCGGGTAACCGACCGGAGATAAAGGATAATTTCAGCCTTACTGATAACGCATTCATACTCTCATATGGAAGGAAGTATAGTAATCTTTTTGTTGGTGTTAATGCCAAGCTAATTTACATCTCAGGATATAGGAAACATAATGCACTTGGAGTGGGTGGAGATCTTGGCTTTTTGTGGACAAGTTCTAGTCGTGGATCAGGTCGCTTTTCAACTGCTCTGGTTGTACAGGATTTTTTCCGTACAAAACTTTACTGGAATACGCCTCCGGAGAAAGCTGATCAAGCTGCCTATACTGATACAATCCTGCAAAATTTTCGTTTGGGTTTTGCTTATAGACAGAAAATCGAATCTTTTAGAAGTCACTTGATTCTCTCTGTAGATGTTGACAGCCTTTATGATTTTGAATTTCACTATGGTACAGAATACGTTTTTTCGGATCTGCTCTCAATTCGTTTCGGTGTTCAGGAACGAAAGGGGGTCAAAACGATCCACAATATCACAGCAGGTGTTGGGTTGAGGCTCGGCTTTATAACTGGGGCTGCTTTCTCAATCGATTACGCTTTCCTTGGAAACAACGATTTAGGCAATAGCAATCAGCTTTCGTTAATCTTCCGTTTTTGAAAAAACTGTTGTTTCCTTTTCTACTTTTTTGGGTTTAGATACGAACGAAAAAGCAATCTATCATTCATTTTATGTTTAGAATTGTGATACAATTTGCCTATCGTTTGTTTACTTTACAATGCAGTTTATTTCTTCAATCAGGAGAAAGAAGACCAAGATGAACGATTGGCCAACACATCAGGGTAATAATCAGCGGAATGGCATAACGTCTCAGCGTCTGTCGCTTCCCATGAATGAACGCTGGACTTACATCTCAAAACATGCTCCACAATCTGCCTGGCCGCCGCCTGCCCGGAAGGACCCATGGCATAGACCCCAAAACTTAACCCACGTGCGATTTTTGACCGGGCTTATCACGTTGTTTCAGACGGAGAGTTAGTTTTCTTTGCTTCTTCAGCAGACGAAAAAATTTATTGCTTGAATGCTGAAAATGGTCAGGAAAAATGGTCGTTTTTTACCGAAGGTCCGGTTCGTTTAGCTCCAACTANCCTTGATGATAAAGTTTATATTGGATCTGATGATGGTGTCGTTTATTGCCTTAAGTCTGCCGATGGGACTCTAGTGTGGAAGTATCGAAGTCTAGCCGGAGGTCGAAGAATTCCAGGGAACCAAAGGATTGTTTCAAATACCCCTGTACGCACGGGGGTTCTGATTAAAGANAGGATTGCTTATTTTTGTACTGGGCTTTTCCCGAATGAGGGCGTTAGGATGGTTGCATTGAATGCTGATGATGGAACCGTGGGTTAGGTCGCATAAGGAACTGTCGCCTCAGGGGTATCTGTTGGCTTCGGACACTCGGCTCTACGTGCCAACTGGTCGTACAAGTCCNATTGCGTTTGATATTGCCAATGGCGATCAATTGGAAAATTACAATGGTCCAGGTGGTACATATACACTATTGACAGATGANGAAATTTTGGTTCATGGTACTGGGAATCGAGGTGAGTTCAAGGGGCACCCNAAAAACGGAGATCAGTTTGCTGTNTTTAGNGGNCTGCAGATGATTGTTACCANTGANACTATCTACCTTCTNTCAGCGGAAAGTATTTCGGCGATTGATAGTTGTACTTATCACCAAATTGCTGAGGAATGGAACGCAGTTGCAGCACAGCATCTGGAAAAGGAAAACCAGCTTTGGGATTTACAGGAGAAACTTGAGTTGTTTTCAGCTCGCCAACAAGAGTCGGGGACTCTTGAAAAACTTGAAGAGACAATAGAAAAAACTGCTGGAGAGCTTGAGGACATTACAATAAATCTGCGTAATATAGAAAAAGATCGTTTCAAATGGCAATCACCGCGTAAGCGGTCATATGCAATGATTATTGCTGGTGATCTGGTTATCATTGGAGGTAACAATTTTGTCGATGTATACCGGGCCAATGATGGAGAATTGGTCTGGACTGAATCTGTTGATGGAAAAGTGTATGGTTTAGCGGTAGTCAATGAGGAACTGATTGTTAGTACCGATCAAGGGGCCATTACCTGTTTTGGTCGATCTGAAGGTAGAAAGAAGCCAATTGTAACTGATGAACGAAATTCGGCTGTAAGACAATTGCAAGGAGATGAAAGTTGCCTTGCAAAATGGGTGTTTCAACAAACAAATCAAAAAAAAGGTTATTGTCTCCTTTTAGGAGTAGGGGATGGTCGTTTAGCATATGAACTTGTAAAGCAGTCAGAATACCATATTATTTGCGTTGAGTCGGATGAAACAAAAGTTCGTCAGGCTCGCCAATTGCTCGATTGTGCTGGGATGTATGGTGTTCGGGTATCAGTTCACCATGTTGATAGTGCTGAGTTGCCTTATACGGACTACCTGGCTAACTTGATTGTCGTCAATGAAGCTTCACAGCACCAATTTTTGGATCAAGAGATCTTCCGGGTTCTTAGACCTTATGGAGGTGTCATGGTTACTCTCAATCAACAGGAGAGGGGTGAGACCTTGTGTCGTGGGGAGATTGAAGGCAGTGGTGATTGGACGCACCTTTATGCTGATGCAAGTAATACAAGTTGTAGTAACGATCAGCTCGAGAATCCGACAAAACTGCAATGGTTTGGCAAACCGGGGCCTCGTAAGATTGTTAACCGACATAGTCGGCCGATGTCCCCACTTGTGAAGGGTGGGCGAGTGTTTGTTCCTGCGGATAATCGGGTTATTGCGGCAGATGCCTATAATGGTACTGTTCTATGGGAATTAGAAGTTCCAAATTCACGGCGAATTGGTGCATTGAANGATAGTGGCCAAATGGTATTGAGTAGTGAATTTCTATATATTGCTTCCCGGGATCAGTGTCAAGTCGTTGAAGTTGAATCTGGTAACATTTCTGTGAATATGAGTGCGCCGCAATTGGTTGCAGGTGAAACGCGTGAATGGGGATATATTTCAGTCGTCGGAGATCAAATATTTGGTAGTGGGAAAAAATTAGGGGCGTCATTCTACAAAATTGGTCGCTTCAACTGTGACCAACTTGAAGGTGATTATCGCGAAATGATTACAAGTGATTATCTGTTTTCAAAAGATCGGCATACTGGAAGAGATCTATGGACTTATAATAATGATAGTGTTATTTTTCATAACACGATTGCTGTAGGTGATGGCCGAGCTTATTTGATCGAAAGTCAAAATCCGGAGGCACTAGTTAATGCTGATGGTCGAATGCGAATTGATCTTTTTTGTGGACAGGATACATATCTAGTAGCGCTAGATCAAAAAACGGGAGCTCAAATTTGGAGAGAGCCGTTCGTGTTTCCGTTTGAGCATATCATGTTTTTATCCTATGCTCNAGGANTCGTTTTGNTTACAGGTACCTACAATGTTGAGGAAAAGGTTTTCTACCACCTATATGCNTTTGATGCTGANACTGGAATGAAAAAGTGGGATAGCAGCTATGATGGTGGGGGGACCGGTGGTACACATGGTGAGCAGTGGCAACATCCGGTAATCAATGGGAATAAGATCTACCTCCGTCCATACGATTTTGATTTGCAAACAGGTCAAAAAGGGACATATGTCTTACATCGTGGTGGGCACGGTTGTGGTGGGCTTTCTGGATCAGCGAATTACCTATATGGTCGAGGAGATAACCCGCGGCTCTATGAGTTGGGGGATGAAGAAACTTCAGGTTTACCAATGAGTAGAGTGAATCGCCCTGGTTGTTGGATCAATATGATTCCAGCTAACGGAATGGTAATTATTCCAGAATCGAGTTCCGGCTGTACGTGTGCTTATCCGCTTCAGACCTCCTTATGTTACATTCCCAACGGCGATTAACCCAATTCTGCTAAGTCAGTATGGTCGATTCGGTCACAAATGATTTCGTTCTTTAGATGGGGATTGGTATCTTCTGACGTTGACACACTGCTACGTCGAACTGCTGGGTGTTTTCGCTCGTAGGTCAATTGGAAAGCTGGTTCCCCCTGAGGTAAGATAGCATCGATAATCCGAAAAGGAACGGGTGCAAAGTCGGTGATCGTCTGGTCAACTCTTAAATTCGTTTTGTCGTTAATAATTTTGTTGCAAATGAAATTAAGCAGTTTGCCAGCGGAGACAGTATCTAGGTGCCAAACTTGAATCTCTCGGTGACCGAACCTCCTTAAACCTTCTGTATAACACTTTACAGTTTTATCTTTAATAACATATCGTAGTGTGATTACTTCGGTTACGTCGATCATGCTAGAACCTCAATCTGATTCTCTGTATCTTACAGCATTGTTCAGCGTTTTCTGTCAAGTCTAACGTAGAAACAAAAAACAATTTTACAGTCTTAACTAGAAAATGGAAACGTGTTTTTAATACCTGCGTAATATCTTAATGAGAAAATTCTTCAACTCAACTCAAAAATAATTAAGGGTGAGTAAAATGAAATTAATCATCTGTGGGAACAGACAGGAGAACCTTCTGAGATCTGTTTTTTGTTTTTTTTTCCCCCTATTCATTATCGGTTGTGGTGGTTCGATTGGGAAAATTAATGTTGAACATGTAAATGCTATTACAGCTAGGTCAGAGATTGCAATTGATCAAGCACGGTTGGCTAATGCTGAATCATTGTCTAAAGACCTGTTTCAGAAAGCAGAAACGGCNTTAGATTTGGCGGNTAAAGCGAAGGAATCCAAGCAAGGNCTTGATGCNATTCGTTTGGCTTATGATGCCCAAAACTANGCGCAAAGTGCGGAAAAGGCGGCTATTTATAAGTCACAGGAAGCTAGTTTGNNTGCCGTCATCCAGCGGAAAGAAACGGAGATTCTGAGACAGCAATCTATGTTTGATACGGTTAATCAAGANCTTGAAGATTCTCGGTTGGAAATTCAAGAAATTGAAGCTGATAAAAAACAATTGAAATGGGAGTTTGANAACAGTTCGGAAATAGCTGCACAGAATCTGGCTAGAGCAAGAGACGACTGTAAGAAAGATCGAATTGAACTCTCAATTTTGCAGGAACAGTTTGATGAGAAGACAGCAGAATGGCAACAAGCGCTTCACCAGATTGATGAATATGAGACACAGATCTACAAGTTTCGGCGTCAGCTTGCTATGGCAGAATCAGTGACTGATGAAGCCAAGAAGACAGCTAGCCAAGCTCGCACAAAAGCAGTTTTACAAGGGCAAAGCTACTCCCAGAAAATCGACAATTTGAAGCAAGAAAAGATGGTACAAGATCATACTGCCATGCTTGAGGAAAAAGCACGCCAGGCACGTCAATATGTTCAACGGCAAAAGGCTTGGAATAACTCTAAAACAGGGAAAAGTTCGCTTGATTCCCAAAAACAGTCGGCAGGTAAATCTGCAATTACTGATTGGTATTTGGCTTGGGTCGACAAAAACATGACGCGACATCTTCAAAGTTATACAGCTGATACAGTTGCAGAGAAGATATTGATCAGGTCTAATGGTGAAAAGCGGGATTTTATCAATCGGGGAAATTTAGCAACTGAAATTAAGAATATGACACTGAAAAATTGGACACTGAGTGATTCGGCATTTCAAGCTGAGCGTGACAGTATGATTGGCACGTACCGTTTTAATAAAGTTTCAAATCGTTCAAGTCAACCGGTTACCTACGATGTTTGGGAACGAGAAGTTTGGATGCGTGAAAATGATAAGAATCAGTGGGAGGTTCATCGTGAAATTTGGCGCATTTACGAAGAAGTACCGCGATACTGATACAGATTTTCAAGGAGGTGGGCCGATGCAAGAAGAAACCAAATCATGGGAGAGATTGGAAAAGCCTGCAACTTATAGCTATGCAATGGTGGGACTTGTTTCGGCAATCCTGATTTTGGGAGCGACCTTCTTAATTCTGGGGTTTCTTGATCCTGGAGAAGATATCAAGGATTTTGTTGCTAGATGGAAACAAGCTGTTGAGTCAAAACAACCGGAAAAATACCGACAACTTTGGGATAAAGAGGCATTAAAGCGAAATAGAGTTCAGTATGAACGAGCCGAAAACTTGGTTAAGCGACAAGGTAGGGTTGATGCGGATATTCGTCTCNTCTCACCCAGAAAAGACTTTCGGCATTCGGATCGAAGGCGCATCGATCAAGTTCCAGTCAGATTGTATCAAGCTGATGAACTGACGATGACGATTTATCGGGATTTAGTTATCCAGAAAANAGGTCTGCGAAAGCAATGGANGTTGATAGCAGACCGGATTAACGAAGACATTGAGCACCAAGAGACTGTGCTGAATCCGATAGAAGAAGAGACTCAAGAAGTACTGACAGCGGATGGCTCTAGTGTCATAACGAACCAAGGGGGCTCGAAAGTCGTACCTGTTAATTCCCAGNTAACATCATCTAGCGCGACAATGTCAGGCTCTGCGCCACTAGATACCAAGCTGAAATTAAGCCAAGTGCTTGGTGATTGGCAACAGGCGTGGCAGCAAAAAGATCTGGAGAAATATATGGACAAGTANGCAGAAGAAGCGGCAATTACTCGGGTATCTGTCCGAAATGGTAGAGAATATCCAAAAATTCTTACCAAAGCAAAACTCCGTGAGAGCATGAAACGTGTTAATAAAGCATACAGCAAAATCGAAGTTTACATCTCTAACTTGCAAATAAACGGTGACCATGCTGTTGCCGATGTTGGATTCTTGCAAGAATTTAAAGGAACCCCCGCTTCCGGTTCACGCCCTGCCTATCAGGACTTTGGCACCAAGACGTTGATATTTATGGTTGATCCGTCCGATGGTTTGTGGAAAATTTATTCCGAGAGNTGGAAACTTTATAAAGAAGTGCCNAACTATCCCAAATCATGAGCATTAATTGTGAAAACTAAAGAAGTTCGTAGCTGGCTTTACGATATTCCNCCGCAAGTACGGCGTACGGATGCCATTCAGGCTTTTGATTCCATGGAGTTCCCTCTGGTTGAGATTGAGGATCAAGATGGACTGACTGGTGTTGGTTTCTCCTACACTATTGGAAAAGGTGGTCGTGCTATTAAGCAAATTATTGATCAATACTTGGTTCCTATTGTTTTGGAAGAGGATCCCAACAACATTGACCGTATATGGCGTCGAATGTGGATGGAGACTCATTGGGTCGGACGTGGAGGAATCGTAGGTCTGGGTATTGCTGCTATTGACATTGCTCTCTGGGATTTGAAAGCCAAGCGTGCTAACCTGCCTCTCTACCAATTGTTGGGGGGAGCTAAATCCGAAGTGCCGGTTTACAATACTGATGGTGGTTGGCTACACTTGACAGAGGATGAGTTGGTTCGTCAGTCGGTTGAATTCATTGGACAAGGGTTTAAAGGCATTAAAATCAAAGTTGGCAGAGACGGTTTGCATGAAGATGTCTCTCGGCTCAGTGCTGTACGGAGAGCAATCGGTGAAGAACCCTTTTTGATGATCGATGCTAATATGAAGTGGAATGCGCGTGAAGCTATTCAACTTGCGTCACGGATTGAAGAATACGGGATCTTTTGGTTCGAAGAACCCATTGAAGCTGACGACGTTACTAGTCACGTCGAATTGAGATCTAAAACAACCATTCCCATTGCCATAGGGGAAACTATCTATAACAAATTCGTCTTTCAGGAGTACATTGCCCAAGGTGCCGCCGACATTCTTCAACCGGATGCTGTTAGATGTGGTGGGATTACGGAATGGGTCAAGATCGCGCATATGGCCGAGTGCTTTGGGCTATCCGTCTCCCCTCACTTTTTAATGGATCTCCATGTTCACCTTTCTGCAGCCATTGAGCATTCTTTGTTTGTTGAATATATTCCCTCGTTAGATCTTGTTCTCTCTGATACATTGACTTTGAATAACGGTCATTTCTCCCCCCCAGATAGACCAGGACATGGAATTGCTTTCGATCAAGAAAAACTATCCCAGTTTTATTTGACATAAACTAGAATTGGTATTANAATCNAGCTTTGTTTGCTGATTAAGATAAAGTTTGGTTCTAGAATTTTCTGCTTTATGNCCTACCTAAATCTNNTGCTTGTTTTTTTTATGATTCTNTCCTGTAAGTATNTGTTCATTTGTTAAAGNCAGTAAGGTTTCCGNTTATTACATGTTCCATAGATTATTAGGTTATCAGAAGAATCGACTNAATCTTGGCCTGTTGGTTAGTAATAAAACAAAAAGGCACAGACAANNAGGATGAAACNCGTTTAGCTGGATCCGCCTTTGGCTCCATGCAATTGGAAGATAAGTTGACGGCNCTCGTGCATATTGATCGGAACTTTGACCCACATGCCGCCGGGGAAGGAATTTCGTATCTGTCGNATGCGGCTACTGCGGCATCTAACACAATTATTTGGGGTCGACTGATCCCAGCGGCGCAAACACCCGTATTATTCTGAATCTGGTAGCGATCCTCCTATGACGGATCGGAGAAGANTGGTGCCGGATATGGATCTGCAATTTCGTTTGACACTTTGTTGTAAGTTTTAATATCTTTATGGAAGATGAGGCATTATGTGTATTTCAGTTTTGACTAAGTACTTTAGGTTATCCGTTTTGCTCTTATTTATCAGTTTCTTGTTAACTTCCTTCGCCTTGGGNGAGTTCAAATTTACGGCTATTCCTGATCAAGATACAGCGCGTTTACAAGAACGATTTGGGAAAATAGCAGATTTTCTTTCAGAAAGACTGGGAGTTGAGGTGAAATATATTCCGGTGAAAGACTACGCAGGCTCTGTACAGTCCTTCAAGAACAATGAGGTTCAATTGGCTTGGTTTGGTGGTTTATCGGGTGTAAAAGCTCGNCTGGCAATACCCGGATCAGTAGCGATTGCCCAAGGTGCAGAAGATCTGGCGTTTATCAGTTATTTCATTGCTAATACTAGTACGGGACTTTCTTTTGCAGAAGAGTTCCCAAAANAGATAAAAGGGAAGACCTTTACTTTTGGTTCTAAAGGGTCAACTTCTGGCCGCCTGATGCCAGAGTATTTCATCCGCCAACATTTCAATCAAACACCGCGTGACGTCTTTGCACGGGTTGGCTTTAGCGGTGATCATTCTAAGACCTTAGCTTTGGTTCAATCCGGTAGTTACGAAGTGGGTGCTATGAATTTCAAGGTCTGGAAAAAGGAAGTTGATGCCGGTCGAGTTGATCCTGCTAAGGTACAGGTCATTTGGAGAACACCAACTTACCCTGATTACAATTGGACGATTCGTGGTGACGTGGAAACAACTTATGGTAAAGGGTTCATCCGAAAAGTACAACAAGCATTAATAGATATTCAAGACCGAGCAATCTTGGATGTCTTCCCCAGATCCAGTTTTATTCCGGCGGATAATTCCATGTTTAAACCCGTTTTGGATACGGCCATTGAGGTTGAGATCATCCGGAACTAATTTGTGTTAGTAGCGGGACTGTGTCCCGCTACTACTTTTGTTTGTAATTAATCTAGACATAGATAATGGAACCAGATACCAATTCTCCCTTATTTCATCTTCATCAAGAGAATGTTTCCTATCAAGATACCGTCGTGCTTAAAAATGTCACCTTGGAAATCAATCAGGGAGAAAGGGTTGGGCTGATTGGTCCCAGCGGTGCAGGCAAAACTACTTTACTACGGATGCTTTACCAAAAGGTTTCAGATCAGTCGGCATTCGTTCACCAGCATTATGCACTGGTCCCACAACTTTCCGCCTTTCATAATGTTTATATTGGTCGCCTTGACCGAAACTCCACCTTACAGAATCTGATCAACTTGGTTCACCCACGAGAAACAGTTCGTCAAGAGATCATTCCTATTCTGGATTCATTAGGTATAGAGGAGAAATCATTTGTCAGGGTAGGTGAGCTTTCTGGTGGTGAAAAGCAGCGTGTGGCTGTTGCGCGTGCTATTTACCGTCAAAAAAGCATCCTGTTGGCAGACGAGCCAGTATCTTCAGTTGATCCGCATCAAGCGGGTGCCGTACTAGAATTAATAAATCAGGTGGCTGAGACAGTAGTGATGTCCTTGCATGCTGTAGAGTTAGCTTTGAAATATGCTGAACGGATTATAGGATTGCATAATGGCGAAATTCAATTCGATCTATCTGCAGAGGAAGTCACGCCAATCATGCTAAAGGAACTGTACCAAAAGTCGTAGGAATCTCAAATATTGTCGTTTCCTTAAACCTGGATCTGCTCGATCATTATGCTGAAAACCAGCCTCGTCTTTGTTGGTATAGCCTTTATTGCCATTCTATTGGCTGATTTGGAAGTTTCCACCCAACATCCTTGGTTAGAGATGAGCCGAATGGTAAGTGGCGCCTTCACACCTGATTTGCCTGTGGTTTGGGAGTTCAAAACTTCATTATTCAACACAGTGGTCTTTGCTTTCTGTGGCACCTTTCTGGGAGGGATATTAGGGATTGGGTTGGCTACTTTCTTCCAGTACATGCCAGTTCGATTGTTTTGCGCCTTTATTCGTGCCATCCACGAAATTTTTTGGGCTTTCATTTTCCTGCCTGTTGTCGGGTTGAATTCCATTTGCGGAGTCTTAGCGATTGCAATTCCCTACGCTGGGATCTTCGCCAAAGTATATGCTGAAATTATCCAGGAATCTGATCAGGAACCTTTAGAAGGTATTCCTAGTGATGCTCATCGCCTGAGCCGTTTTTTCTACGGTGTTCTACCAGTTATATATGCCGACACCAAACATTATACCGCCTACCGGTTTGAATGTGCATTGCGCTCAAGCGCCATTCTCGGTTTTATCGGATTACCAACTTTAGGATATCATCTGGAAACTTTTTTTAAAGAGGGCATGTATTCGGAAGCAACCGCACTCTTGATTACTTTTTATCTTCTAATTGCTTCTCTAAAATATTGGTTAAAGCCTCGATTGGTGCCGGTTTATATTGTGCTGGCCTTTGTTCTGTTATCACGGGAGATTTCACTCTCTTGGGAAAATATTACACGTTTCTTTACTTACGAGATCTTACCTTGGCCTATGCGAAGACAGGGTATTCGCGATGGTACATATACAGTATCCTTTGTTGTCATCCCTATTTGGGAATGGGCCAAAGAGATTTGGCTGGAAGAAGCTTGGGAAGGCATCTGGAAAACGGTCGTCTTAACACAGATTGTTCTGGTTGGTACTGGGCTTTTCTCTTTATTTGGTTTCCCTTTAGCTTGTCGTCACTTTACAGGGAAAGTTACCAATCGAATTTGGCATTATCTATTAATCGTTGTTCGTACCACTCCCGAGTATATTTTAGCTTATATCTTTTTAACTTTATGGGGACCATCAATGCTGCCGGCAGTTTGGGCTATTCTGTTGCATAATGGTGCGATTCTAGCATTCTTAAGCAGTAACAACGCCGATCTGGTTCAATTGCGAATGGATGCTCCTCTAAAGCGTATTAACCGGTACTTTTATGAAATCTTGCCGCGTATATACGGCCAATTTTTGGCCTTCCTATTTTACCGATGGGAAGTCATGATGCGGGAATCGGCTATCTTAGGGATTTTAGGTATATATACCTTGGGGTTCTATATCCATAGCGCTATTTCAGATGATCAGATTGACAAGGCGATTCTTCTAATTCTATTTACGGCTATATTGAATATGGGAATTGATTTTGTTTCACAGATGGTACGTAGACGACTGAAAATATCTACCAAACTATCGATTTCATCATAGCATACACACTTTGCGATATTGGGTGTGTGATCTTAAATTCTTGACAATAATGCTCCATGGCTATAGCATAGCGTAATGTATATTAATTTAGCTTAGAGATGGTTTCAGGTGGCTCAGTTTAATAATACTAATCCAACAGCTAAAGAATTGATCGAGTGGGTTATTGATGCTCGTCAACGAACCTTCGACTTGATTGCTGACCTAAATGACAAGCAGATTATGAGTCCCTATTTGTCGATTGTAAACCCTTTGTTGTGGGAAATTGGCCATGTCGCTTGGTTTCAGGAAAAATGGGCTTTACGGGAGTCGTGCCGGCACAAGCCAATTAGAGAGGATGCTGATAAACTTTGGGATTCAATAGCCATAGCGCATCAGACTCGTTGGCATTTACCGCTTCCATCACGTGATCAAACAATCAACTACTTGCGGCAGGTCCGAGATCGAGTTATTGAACAATTGGAAGGTGAAAATCCAAGTTCGGAACTATGCTATTTTGTTCGCTATACGGTTCATCATGAAGATATGCATAATGAAGCTTTTACCTATACCCGGCAGACATTAGCTTATTCACCCCCGCAGTTTTTAGGTCCGGATGTTTGTCATCAGATTCCTGATGGAGGAGGACCTTTACCCGGCGATGCCATGATTCCCGGTAGGACNTTTACATTAGGAGCAACTTTAGATCAACCATTTGTATTCGATAACGAAAAATGGGCGCATTCCGTCGAAGTGCATCCTTTTTCTATTGCGCTTGCTACGGTAACACAAGCCGAGTTTATGGCTTTTGTAGAAGANGACGGATATCATCGGCGAGAATTCTGGAGCCAGGAGGGTTGGGAATGGCGAGAGATGGAAAATGCTGTCCATCCGGTTTACTGGAGAAAAAANGGGAATGGATCTTGGTTGCGTCGTCATTTCGATCAATGGTATTCTCTGGAACCACATCTGCCGATTATTCATGTTAACTGGTATGAAGCGAATGCCTANTGCCGCTGGGCGAAACGTCGGTTACCAACCGAAGNTGAATGGGAGATAGCAGCATCNGCTGACCCNGTGGATTTAGNTCAACCCAAACGGCTTTTCCCTTGGGGAAGTGAATCACCTCATTTTAGTCGAGCCCACACAGATTGGCAAACGATGGGTTGTATTGATGTNGGTGCTTTNCCTNATGGTGATAGTGCTTTCGGGTGCCGNCAAATGATAGGTAATGTCTGGGAATGGACCAGTAGTATGTTTTTACCTTANCCTGGATTTGAAATTGATTCCTACAAAGAATATTCCGAACCTTGGTTTGAGACACGAAAAGTTTTGCGGGGAGGATGTTGGGTTACGCGGTCTCGTATGCTCCGGAACACATGGCGCAATTTCTATACTCCTGATCGGCGTGATGTTCTGGCGGGCTTTCGCACTTGTGCTTTGTAATAAGCCTCGGTCGAGAGATAATAATTTTTGTGTTTCTCTGAGCTGTTGAATCTAATAAAGAAAAAAATGGAGTAATACCTTATGATTTCAAATGATACTAACAACTTGAATACCCTAACAAGTTTGGCAAAAACTTGTGGCTGAGCTGCTAAAGTCAGTCCGGTCGGACTGGGAGAACTTTTGGCTAGGCTACCTCAGAAATCTGATCACAATCTACTGGTTGGCTTTGAGACNAGCGACGATGCTGGAATCTATCGCCTGAACGATGAAGTGGCGATAGTTACCACCGCTGATTTTATTACACCACCAGTTGACGATCCCTATTTATATGGGCAAATTGGAGCTGCTAATTCTATCAGTGATGTTTATGCCATGGGTGGTAAACCCTTGACCTGTTTGAATTTGGTTGGGTTTCCTTCGGACAAGCTGGAACCAGAAGTGTTACATNGNATTATTGAAGGAGCGCTAAGCAAAATCACTGAATCTGGAGCCGTTTTGGCTGGNGGNCATACTACTGATGATGAAGAGCCCAAGTTTGGGTTAGCTGTGACGGGGATTGTCGATCCNAACAATTACTGGCGNAACATNGGTGCCAAGCCCGGAGACGTTTTGATTTTGACCAAACCNATTGGTAGCGGTGTTATTTTTAATGCTAACTTGAAAGGGTGGGTATCACCATCAGCTTTGGAAGAATGTATTAATATTATTACCNCGCTCAACAAAGACGCTGCCGAAGTNATGGGAAACTTTGAACCTCANGCAGTAACCGATATCACAGGATTCGGATTGGCAGGACACGCCTTGGAAATGGCAANAGGATCGGATGTGACACTTGAAATTCAGGTGTCCGACGTTCCCATTATGAATCAAGCTCTNGATATGTACCAGAAAGGAATGAGTACGGGGGTAAATGCTGCCAATCGTGCCTTAATTCAGGATTTTACTCGTTTTGAAAAAACTTTGCCTCCATGGCATCAAGAGATTTTTGTTGATCCTCAGACCAGTGGAGGTTTGCTGGTTGCTGTCAGCGAATCTGTTGGTCAGAACCTTTTGAAAGCGTTACACTCCAGAGGTNTTGAAAACGCACGTCTTATTGGNCAAGTCACTCCTCTGGTGGAATCAAAACATTTAATCTTTACATAAAAGATATTTTGATTAAATTATGAATCCTCANCTCGCTATAGATCAAAAACCGACACAAAGCCGAAAGATCTGCATGGTGACNCCCGCCCCCACTTACTCTCGTAAGGGTAATCGTGTTACAGCACTTCGATGGGCTCGTATTCTGCGGCAGCTTGGACATCAGGTAACCGTCCAACAAAGTTATCAAAGACTCAAGTGTGACTTGATGATCGCCCTACATGCACGTCGTAGTCATGAGTCCATGGTTCGTTTCCGCCAACGGCATGCTAATTTGCCGTTAATTCTTGCTTTGACTGGCACTGACCTGTATAGTGACATCCATTTGGATGAATCAGCGCAATTATCTCTGGATATGGCGGATATGTTTGTGTTACTTCAGCCTGAAGGGATCAACCAGTTGCCGTTTTCCATGCNCCATAAAGNCGAGGTGATATATCAATCAGTTACACCNCCTCCAGGACAGTTTCAACCTAAAAGGGGCGTTTTTGAGATATGAGTAATAGGGCACTTGCGTCCCGTGAAGGACCCTTTTCGAACTGCTGACGCAGTTCGGCTACTCCCTNCGTCTTCCCAAATTAAGGTGTTACATGCGGGNGCAGCTCTNAGTCCAGATATGGAATCAGAAGCCTTGGCTGAAACCAAATCAAACCCACGCTACNGTTGGTTGGGAGAATTGCCACGTTGGAAAACGTTGCGGTTATTAGCTGGTAGCCGTCTGTTAGTTTTGACTTCTCAGATGGAGGGGGGCGCTAACGTGGTTTCCGAAGCTTTAGCTTGCTCTATCCCTGTTATTTCGTCACGAATATCCGGTTCAATCGGTCTCTTGGGAGAAGGCTATCCTGGATACTTCCCAGTAGGCGATACACAAGCATTGGCTGATTTGCTTCATCGTGTAGAGACAGATCAGTCATTCTACTTGAGTTTGAAAGTGTGGTGCCACCGACGGCAAGAAATTGTCAGCCCTGATAGGGAAAAACAGAGCTGGGAATGTTTACTGCAAAAGATTTCAGCTCATACAACGCAAATTGAATAAAGAGACGTTTTAAGTCATAATTCCTTTCTTCTACTCTGCTGAACTAGCTAACAGTTCTTCTACCTCATCTTTTTTAGGCCGCTTTTGTGTGTTACCATCACTTTGGCGTAATCCCCTTGGGATAATTATCCTATCTAATAATTCGAATAGTAAATGAATAAGTAGGGCTAGGAGAGCAACCGGTATAGCACCCTGTAAGATGTAAATTTCAGGCGCGTTGAGGTCGATACCGCTCAAGATTGGCTCCCCCAAACCACCAACACCGATGAAAGCCGCAATAGTTCCCAACGCAACAGTCATGATACCGCTGGTTTTAATGCCCGACAGTATGGTTCGGGATGCCATGGGTAGGAAGATTTTTGTCAGCTGAGCACTTGGTTTAAGTCCGATAGCTGCCGCAGATTCGCGCAATTGAACCGAGATAGTCTGTAACCCTGTTGCGGTGTTGTGGACAATGGGCAATAGGGCATAAAGAACTAATGCTGTTATCGCATTTTTCTCAGATATGCCTAAAAACGGAATAAACAAAGCGAACAGGCAGAGCGATGGTATGGTATAGATAATTCCTGTTATCCCAAGAATTAATTGGCTGAATATTCCTGGTTGGCTGGCAATGATTCCCAGTGGAACACCAATCAGCACAGCAAAAATCATGGTCAGCAGAACCAATTTCAGATGCTGTAATGCGAATTTCGCGACTTTGCTCGTAAAGCTTGCACTTGTAGGAGTCAACATAGAATTTGAGGGAGACTCTTGAGTTAGAGCGGATTTTGTTTGGCTGAAATAGAGCGAAGCGGCAACAGTATAGTCTTTTTCTTTTTCGGCTTTCTGGTTCAGTTGCATCATCAGTTTTTCGTCGATTGTTTCTTCCAGTGTCTTGATGATGTTGATGGATTTGGAGTCGATGTCATTT
>NZUQ01000106.1 GCA_002697225.1 Candidatus Poribacteria bacterium | reverse complement strand
TCCGGCAAATGTCCCTATCACGATTGCTAGCACAAGCGTCAACCCAATTGCGCTCAGATCCCCAACGCTAGCCAGTGCAGATTGACGCGCAACAATCGAATGGTGATGCTTTTCTCTAACCGCCAATTCTTGATTTCTGCCGGGAGGTCTCGTATCCATTGTCACTTCATCACTGAAACTATCACACTATTTTTGATCGCCTCTTGTACTGGGATCACAATCCGCGAAGGTAATATCCCAATGAGCAAAACACCTGCCGTAGCAAGTATCAAAGCAATAACAAGGTAACCAGAATACGGAAGCACTTTCAATTCAACTCTTCGTTCCTTCATATANANAGTCACCACAACTCGCAAATAGTAATANGCTGATATAGCNGTATTGATNGCAGCNATGANCACCAGCCAAATCCTACCNGANTCNACAGCTGACCGAAANACATANAACTTACCTATAAANCCNGCAGTNGGNGGNAANCCAGCNANTGAAAACATCATCACTGANATAAATANCGCNAGAACCGGTTTTTGGAAACCNAGCCCAGCATAATCAGCAATNTCAANNGTATCCCCATCATCAGTTNTGGTNANNATAATNGCCCCGAAAGCNCCCACATTCATAACGCAATACACNAATAGATAAAGCATTGCACTTGAAGTTCCATCCTGGCTGGCTGCAGCCAAAGCCACNAGAACATAACCAGCATGAGCAATNCTAGAATANGCAAGCATGCGCTTGATATTACGCTGTGCAATGGCAGCTAAATTCCCAAACGTCATCGTTAAAGCAGCCAATATAGTAATTGCGAGAATCCACTCATCCTCCAAGCTACCAAACGATTCAATGAAAACTCGAAAGAAAGCAGAAAATCCAGCGGCTTTAGGGCCAGCAGCAATAAATGCAGTCACTGAAGTAGGTGCGCCATCATAGACATCTGGTGCCCATTGATGAAACGGAACCAGACCAACCTTGAACCCAAAACCAACAATAAGCAAAAACATACCTACAACAACCAGCATATTGTTTGTTAACTGACTGGAGGCAATTTTTGTTAACTCAGTAGTTCCAGTCCCTCCATAAATCAAGGCAATACCATACAGAAAAAAGCAACTCGAGAAAGCTCCCAGAAGCAAATACTTCATCCCAGCTTCGCTTGAGTAGGAATTAGTTCGGAAATAACCTGCCAACACATAAAGGGGTAATGACATCAATTCTAAACCCAAGAAAACCATGACGAGATCATTAGCCCCTGCCATCAACATCATACCAAAAGTTGAGAGAAGCATCAGCAAATAGTATTGTCCCTGACGCGGATCTTGGCTTCCAAGGTAACTGATAGATATGAGCGATACCAAAATCAATGAGACAAAAAAGATCAGGTTAAAAAACACAGAATACTGATCAATCCTTAGCATACCAGAAAACTCAGTGGTTGGAACCAATCCCCCATCAGTTAGCATGTTAACCGATACGATAAAGGCAACCAAAGAGCCAAGGATTGTCAACCATGCCAATCCTCGTTTCGATAAGCCGTCAATCATATCACACATCAAAACAACGATGAAGGTTACAATGATAACTAGATATGGCATTAACAACAGCCAATTTATTTCCATCTATAAACTCCGTTACATTCCTCTCTTATCACAATCTATGACTAGAAGAACAATACTGTAACAATCAGGAAAAGCGGGACTAAAATTAAACCGGACCATAGCATATAACCGAAGAAACTTGGCATACGAATATCCTGACTCTCGGCGATAGCCTTAACCATAAAGTTGGGGGCGTTACCGATGTAGGTGTTTGCTCCCATAAAAACAGCACCACATGATATAGCAACAAGATAGTCAACAAAAGTCTGATACTTTGGATCTTTGGATAGATCGAAACCTGAAGCAAGAATTTCAGGCAACATATCTTCGTTCATGTGAAGTTTACCAAGTGCAGTATTGAAAAATGTGAGATAGGTGGGTGCGTTATCTAGAAAACTTGAGAGCCCTCCAGTAATCCAAAAATAGTGTACTGGTTGCTCAACCACGGCTACCAGACTGCTTAAAGCCCCATCAGCACCTGCCTGCAGAATCTTCAGGGCAGGGATAATTGTTATAAAAATACCGGCAAAAAGTTTACCAACCTCTTCAATAGGAAACCATGTAAAGCCATTTGTTTGACGTAGCTCACCAGAAATAGGGGTAAACTTCAATGAAAGCAATCCACAGAAAATGATTATCACTTCACGAGCCAGATTCTGCAATGGAAGGTGAACGCCAAAAACGTTGAAATCCTTGTTGGGTTTCCACATCCCACTCATCAAAACCGCACCCATTACGCCTAGGAGGAAAATTAGGTTGAAGGCCCCATCCACGCGCAAAGCTTCACCTGTTCCATCATCAGGAACCTGTCCACCTTCTCGTTTAAACATTAGGGAATCAAAGCAAAAGAATATAAACAGTATTAATACGCTGAGTACTACCATATGCGGCAGAATAGTCATTGTCCAGAAGAAAGGAACACCATGTAGGAAACCAAGGAATAATGGAGGATCTCCGAGTGGCGTCAATGATCCACCAATATTACTAACCAGAAAAATGAAGAAAACGATCAGATGCACTTTTTTTTGCCGATACGCATTAGCGCGAATCATCGGGCGGATCAGCAACATCGATGCACCAGTAGTACCAACCCAAGAGGCAATTGCCGTTCCAATAAGCAAAATTAAAGTATTAACAGCTGGTGTTCCCCGTAGCGTTCCTCGAACAAGAATCCCACCAGCAATAGTATAAAGCCCCCACAAAAGAACAATAAACGGAATGTAGTCTAATAGATAGATATGCAAAATATCGTAAAATCCATCCCCTCTAAAGGCAGCTAAATAAGGAATACCGAAAATCAACGCCCAAGCCAAAGAGACTTTACCGTAGTGATGGTGCCAGAAGTGTTCAGCCACTAGCGGGGCAATTGCAATCGAAAGCAAAATTCCAACAAAAGGAATAACTGACCACAAAGGCAATGAAGCACCATCAACACCATGATGCCCTCCATGACTTTGATCATGATGCTCCTCATTCGAAGCGGAGTGCTCAGTTCCGTGCCCATCTTGAGAAAGATTCCCCTCACCTGCCTCTTCAGCCGAATAAGTGAAGAAGGAACAAACCAATAAAATACCGATAACAAAAACAATGACTTTAGGTCTAATCGAGAATAATTTCATCTACACTTCTTCTTAATTATTTATGTGAACCAAAATCTATCATCTTCAAGTTGGCAGAAGTTCTAACCATACCCACTGTACTCTTAGATGAATCTTCCGTATTCAAAATAACAATACTATTAACTGATTTCTCTATTTTGCTTAAAAAGGGTTTAGGATACACACCAATCCAAATGATGAAGACAATTATAGGAACCAACACAGCTATTTCCCGTATACTCAGGTCCTTCAATTCCTGATTCTTTGGATTATCAAGTTTGCCAAACATCACTCGCTGAAACATCCACAGCATATATACCGCTGCAAAGACAACACCTGAAGTCGCAATCACCACATAGATTCTTGAGAATTTACCTGAAACGAAACTACCAAGAAGAATCATGAACTCACCTACAAAACCATTCAATCCTGGTAATCCGATGGAGGAAAGAGTAACAATCATAAAAAAAACAGTGAAAATCGGCATCGACTTGGATAAGCCGCCAAAATCTGAAATCATCCGTGTATGACGTCGCTCGTAAATCATACCAACGATCAAGAACAACGCACCAGTACTCAGACCATGGTTCACCATTTGTAAAATTGCGCCCTGTACACCTTGATCATTAAGTGAAAAAAGCCCCAATACGACAAACCCCAAGTGGCTAACACTGGAATAAGCAACCAGCTTTTTTAGATCCGGCTGAACCATCGCCACCAAAGCACCATAAACAATACCAATTACCGATAGCGTTACAATCAAAGGCGTATAAGCAACAACACCTACCGGGAATAACGGCAAACAAAACCGGACAATACCATAGGTNCCCATTTTCAGCAAAACTCCAGCCAGAATCACACTACCCGCGGTTGGTGCCTCAACATGTGCGTCAGGAAGCCAAGTATGGAAAGGAAACAGTGGTACTTTAATAGCAAAAGCAATNAAAAACGCCAGAAAAAGTAATTTTTGCTTTTCTGGAGCAATAGAACCGGCCAACCCATAAAGTTGTAGTAAATCAAAACTATTATTATTTTGAAAATAGAGGTACAAAATTCCAACAAACATCAACGCACTNCCCACCATCGTATACAACACGAACTTAATTGTGGCGTAAATGCGCCTTCTCCCCCCCCAAATACCGATTAGGAAATACATTGGTATCAAGATGGATTCCCAAAACACAAAAAACAGGAACATATCCAACGCACAAAAAACACCAATCATGGCAGTTTCAAGTACCAAAAGCGCTATCATAAACCCTGATATACTTTTTTCCACTGAGTTCCATGACGCCAAAATACAAATCGGTGTTAGAAAAGTCGTCAATAAGACTATCCAAAGTGAGATGCCATCGATTCCAATTTGGTAATTAATTCCCAACCCTTCAATCCACTGAATATCGACATAATACTTCATTCCTTCGTTCTCAGAAGCCAGATCGAAGTTTAAATAAAGTGAGACCGAAATGACGAAAGTGAGGAGTGCGGCCAGAAAAGCAATCCCTTTCAGGACCGAATCTCCCACGTTCAGAAACTTGGCGATAGCAACCAGAACCGCTGCTAATAATGGAAGGAAAATAATAATTGAAAGTAACAAAAATTACCTCACGAATAAATAATAGCCTAAGAACAACACAATACCAATAACCATTGACAATATATAAGACTGGACGATTCCAGTTTGAATATATCTTAGTAATCCACCTATGCCACGTGTTAAAAGTGAAACGCCTCCCACACAAAGGAAGTCGATGATAACCACATCCACGATTCTCCACAGTCCATATTGCGATATACCTTTTATGGGTTTAACAACGACAGCGTCATATATTTCGTCGATATAATACTTGTTGGTTAACAATTCCATCGTGAAATTCTCAGGCTCGTCTTTTGGTGAATCCTTACTGTAAAGAATATAAGCCGATATAATCCCAAAAAAAGCGACAATTGTTGAAATCAACATGAATGGTAGGGATGAACTGGGTTGTTCTTGATGCCCCGTGGCATAAAACACATCACCCAGAAAATGATGGAAGGCACTGTCATGCCCACCCCAACCTAAAACTAAGCCAATAAACAAAGACGGAACAGCCAACGCTACTAATGGTACCCACATAACAGGAGGCGATTCGTGCAGATGTGACTCGACATGCGGATCCACGCGAGACTGTCCATGAAAAGTCACGAAGATTAACCGAAACATGTAAAAAGCTGTCAGTGCTGCTGTCACCAACCCGAGGAAGAAAACCGCATGATGCCCACTATCCCAAGCCGAATGTAGAATCTCATCTTTACTCCAGAACCCACTTAATCCCGGAACGCCAGCAATCGCCAATGCTCCAGCCAAAAACGTCCAGTANGTAACGGGCAACTTCGACTTTAACCCTCCCATTTTCCGCATATCCAATTCATTTGACATTGCATGCATCACNCTTCCCGCAGCCAAAAACATTAACCCTTTAAAAAAAGCATGAGTCACCAAATGAAAAATGCCTGAAACATAAGCTCCAACACCTACTCCAACCATCATATAACCCAATTGACTTACCGTGGAGTAGGCCAACACCCGCTTGATGTCGTTTGCTGTTATTGCCATCGTGGCTGCCAATAACGCAGTTAAAACCCCTATCCAAGCGACGTAAACCCCAGTTTCGGCGAGAGTGAACAAAACTGAGGATCGAGCAATCATATAAACTCCAGCAGTAACCATTGTAGCAGCATGGATCAATGCGCTAACAGGTGTTGGCCCTTCCATCGCATCAGGCAGCCAAACATAGAGTGGGATTTGCGCTGATTTCCCGATGGCGCCAACGAACAGAAGTAGCGTTGCAATTTTTAGAGTATTCTCTCCAAAGATCTTTACGTAATGCCCCATCTCTGCATCGTGAAAGATCTTCTCAAATCCAAAGGAACCAAAGGCGGCAAAAAGCGTGAACATTCCAAGCAAAAACCCAAAATCACCAATTCGATTAACAATAAAGGCTTTCTTACCGGCATCAGTTGCGGACTTCTTCTCATACCAAAAACCAATCAGCAAATAGGAGCAGAGACCAACACCTTCCCAACCAATAAACATCATGACATAGTTATTGGCTAAAACAAGAATAAGCATTGAAAACACAAACAAATTAAGATATGAAAAATAGCGTGCGTACCCCGGGTCACCGTGCATATAGCCAATCGAATACACATGGATCAAAAATCCAACCCCAGTGATTACCAACAGCATGACTAAGGTTAAAGAGTCAACACGAATACCGATTTCAACCGAAAGGTCACCAGCAGAAATCCATTCATACAAAGAACCGTCANAATAAGAAATGGCNCCATTTGCCNTACTACTGCTAATTTCAGAAAACAATAATACAGAACAAACCAAGGATATCAGGATAGCTACACAAGCAATCACACTACTTGCTTTCCCTATCAACTTACCGAAAACCCCATTGATGAGAAAGCCAACCAACGGTGAAATCAGAAGTAAAATTATCGTTGATGACATGAAATCCCCTTCAACTACCCCTTCATCGACTTAATTTCATCTACATTGACAGTCGCATGGTTCTTAAAAACACTAACGATGATTGCTAATCCGATGGCCACTTCAGCAGCAGCAACCGTCATGACGAAAAAAACGATAACCTGCCCAGAAGAATCCCCCAATTCCCGAGAGAAAGCGACAAACAACAAATTGGCAGCATTCAGCATTATCTCAATACACATAAAAATAATAATCGCGTTCCTACGAACCAAGACACCTATAACCCCAATAGTGAAAAGCAATGCACTTAAAACCATGTAGTACTGTAGTAACATAATTCTGACTTTAAATAACCTAAGACAATCTTAATTAATTAGTTCTTTAACTGGACATAATCTCATGCAGCTTCTTGCGGTTCTCTGTTAACAATAGAAATAACACCAATAAGAGCTGCAATGAGTATAAATGAAGTCACTTCAAAAGGAAGAACAAATTTGCTGAACAAAAGAGTCCCTATTCGTTCAGTTTTCCCCATTTCACCATGAACTAATCCAGTTACTTGAACACTGGTTAAATTCGATACTGAGGTGCCTTTTCCATACAGTTCTTCAACGGAATGTTTAATGTCTTCATCGCTCATCTTGAAATCGTCCTTCAACCTCTGAATAATGACATCGGTACTTTGTTTCTTGATGACACCACCATTTTGATCGACATACCGAGCAACCGTAATCCCTTCGATAGCCAGTAAAACGGCTAACACCAACACAAAGATCTTGATCGCACTAATATTCTGACGTGCTGTATCCTGGAGACTACCCAAATTTAGGAGCATGATCACAAACAAAAAAAGCACCATAATCGCACCTGCATAGACAATCACCTGAACAGCTGCAACAAAATGGGCGCCAAGTGCGATAAACAAACCCGCGTGCGAGAAGAAGGTCAAAATTAGAGCTAACGCACTATGAATCGGATTCTTAAAAGCTATAACACATATTGCGGAACAAATCGCTACTANGCCAAAAATTACTAATAACACCATAACGAGAACTTTTCCTGAATTTATCGGGTCATAAAACTTGGAGATTCACCACTAACAATGTCTAAATCGTCTTCTATAACAACCTTAGACTTGCTTCTCATCGACACCAGAGTCGTGACAACCGAAGTAACAACTACAGCAGAAATAACGTTGAAGATACCAACCCATAACCTAGATTCACTAACTACCCACACAACAGCTGTTACCACGATCGAAGTTAATGCAATCGGCAACAANACCTTCCAACCGAGGTTCATCAGTTGATCATAGCGAAAACGGGGCATTGACCAACGAACCCAAATAAAGAAGAAAAGGAAAAATGNTGTTTTAACAAATACAATAATAAACGAAAGCAACCCGCCGACAAGCGTTCCNGAATCAACTANTTTTTCTAATCCTGGGAAATACCATCCGCCCAAGAAAAGGACAACCACTACCACTGATCCAACTATCATGTGCATATATTCCGCCATGAAATACATGGCAAACTTCATGCTACTATATTCCGTATGGTAGCCGCCAACAAGTTCTTGCTCTGCTTCAGCGAGATCAAAAGGCAAGCGGTTCGTTTCTGCAAATACAGCAATGATAAAAACTAGAAAGGAGGGAAAATGTGTCAAGAAATTCCAGTGAAGGAAGCTGGATTGTGCCAAGACAATCTCTCTTAGTCTCAGCGACTCACTCAGCATCAACACACCAACAATTGAAAGCCCAAGCGGCAATTCGTAGCTAACCATCTGAGCGGACGCCCGTAGTCCGCCAAGAAACGAATATTTATTGTTAGAAGCCCATGCACCAAGTACTACTCCATAGACTCCAAGTGATGTAATAGCCAAAATGTAAAGTATCCCGATATCAATGTCAGCAATCTGAAGCGGAATTCTGTATTCTTGACCATCCCATGACACTGGAATTTCACTACCGAAAGGAACAACTGCGCAGGTAATTAAAGCTGGGATCAAAATAATAGCCGGCGCAAGGATATAAACAACTTTGTCAACATGCTCCGGTATAAGATCCTCTTTGAGTAAAAATTTTATTCCATCAGCAATTGGTTGCAGGAGTCCCTGTGGTCCTACACGATTTGGCCCATAGCGATCTTGAATCCAAGCGCTGACTCTGCGTTCCGCCCAGATCATCCCCATCACACCAATCAGCAGCATATGCACAATGATAAGGATCTTGATGATAGAACTAATAAGAACTAAGCTTAAAGGCAAATTTTCCATAGTTTTCTAACGCTATTCCACTCAATTTTTCGCACACAAAAAGCGAGCAAAGCGCCAGACTACCCTCACTCGCACCTCAAACCATTGATCATCAATACTTAGCTATTAACCAAAATGCCTTGATCGCCAATCTTCTGATGACTTGCATCCTGATAACCAACCACTTTTTCAGCTATTTCCAACGCGATTTCACCAACGAAATTATAGTCGATATCACCGCCAAGTTTCTTAACAATCTGCTGAATGATCTCCCAATCAGGTTGTGCTTGTCCTGGAGCACTAATAGATTTCCGGATGCGTTGTATCCATCCCTTAGAGTTGGTGAAGGAACCATCCTTCTCAGCAAAAGTTGCTCCCGGTAATACGATATCAGCCAATTCAGCCACCTCAGACAACAAAACATCCTGAACCACCAAAAATCCAATTTTTTCTAAAACATCACATTCAGTTTCATCAATGGGCCGTTCAGGCGCACCATTTATCAGATAAACAAACTTCTTGTCTGACAAAGCGGTCCAGAGCGGCTCATCTTCCCGCACTTCGGTTTCATCCTGACACAGCATATCCTTCGCACCACGAGTATTTGGATTCTTATCAGCTTCAATTGTAAACTTTGGATACACATACTCATCACCCAATTTCCTGCCAAATAGCCCGATGGTACCAACTTCAAGCTGATCCGCGAGTTTCCGGAGAAGATAATTCTCTTCATTGGTAATTTGGGAGGATCCGACAATAGCCATTGAATCAGAATCGATTGCGGATAATTGCTCTAAGATTATACTGAACGCATCAGCCCATGACGTTGGAACCAAACTGCCATCAACACGTTTCATAGGTGTTTGAAGACGATCTTCACTATTCACATAATGATAACCAAGACGTCCATCATCACACATCCAATGTTGATTAATATGTTCATGATAACGTGGTTTCAAACGATACACACCATCATCCTTAAAATCCAAAGTAATATTACAACCAACGCTGCATCCAGCACAAACCGTGTTAACAGTCTTCATGAACCAAGGACGTGATTTGAACAAAAAATCCTTACTCTTCAAAGCCCCAACAGGACAGATATCAACAACATTTCCAGACAATTTATTATCAAGCAATTGTGTTGGTGTTCCATCGTGTTTTCTGGGAATATCAATTTCGTTCTTCGATCCACGATGAACGATGCCTAACTCACCAGTGCCTGTTACTTCATCACAAAAACGAATACAACGGGTACAAACAATACAGCGAGTCGAATAGAGAAGAACCTCTGGCCCAAGATCCTTCTTGGGTGGTACATTCTTCACTTCAATATACCGACTTGTTCCACTCCCATGATTAAAACTAAAATCTTGCAACTTACATTCACCTGCTTGGTCGCAGACCGGACAATCAAGCGGATGATGAATCAGCAAAAACTCCAAGATATTCTCACGGGCCTTTTTGACACGCGGGGAATCTGTGCGAACAATAAAATCATATTTACCTTCCAATTTTCTGTCTTCTGGCGCCGTTCTCACCGTTGTCGTACAACCCGTAGCGAGCTGACGTGCTGGCACAATCTTACCAGCTGGAGGGAAAAACTCATGCGGTTCAACTAAACACATTCGACAATTAGCCGGTCGAGATAGGCCTGAATGGAAACAGTAATGAGGAACTTCAATACCAACCTGTTGAGCAACCTGAATGATATTCATTCCATCTTCCACTTCAAGCTCGAGGTCATTTAATTTGATAAATGCCATTACAGTACCTTTCTCATATCAACTATACTTTAGCCTTCGCGACGAGGCCGAACAACTGTCTTGCCATCATCCTCAATTAAAGGTCGATTATAAATGTATGGAGGGTCCAAAACAGATCGCTGAGCTTCAGTTAGCTCATTCACCCATTCAGGAAACTCGGTATCATAATATCCACCTGCAAAGTGCAGGTACTTCGGTGAATACCTAATGAGCAAAGACCTTCGCTCCCGATCTGTAGCTGACCAAGGGATGGTACCATGGAGTGTAGATTCACTAAAGATGACCAGATCGCCCGCTTTGCAAGGAACATTATACACAACGTTTTTATCAATCTCCCACTCCCTTACTTTTTGAGGACAAGAAAAATTAGCTTTGTGGCTTCCAGGAATCACACAAAGCCCCCCGTCACCTTCAAAAACATCCGCTAACTGGTACTGCAGAACAACCATTCCACAACGCATCCGACCATTTCTATAGGTATAGTATTGCGCACCATCAAAGTGACGATCCGTCGACCCGTGAATTACCAACCCTTCAGTACCATAATCAGAAGTCAGAATAAACGGTGAATGATCAAGTCTCCAACCACGACCATGAATTGTATTCAAATAAGGAATTGCCTTAGTATGNACAATGAGATCACGAAACGGCTGACAATGTGGTTTCGGCCAACTCAGCATGCCGGAATACATTCCGCGCTTGTGCGTACCACCTAGCGTTTCGGAGTCCGCTATGTTGGAGTTACCGTCCTCACCACGGCGATCAAAGCTAGCATCAACAGCCGTGTTCAGACTATCAAGCTCACCTTGACTGAGAAATCCCGGAACAACGAGAAAACCCTGAAGATCAAAGAGGAATTTCTCTCGATCAGTCATTTCAGCCAAAGCCATAATTTCAATTATCCCTGAATGACCTGTGGTATGATTCTCTGCTGATAAGCATAATTTTCCTCCGGTGTGACGGTTGCTTCATCAACTGGCAACACTGTACATTTGCCATCTCGAATACAGGCTTCAAATTCCGGACGAAATTTCCGAAGGTAGCTAACAGCAGGCCACGAAACAGCTATTCCAAACACACAAATTGTGTCCCACGTCATAGTATCAACGTTAGCAATATTGTTGGCAACACTTTCAAGCAATTCAAGGTCTTCATAGACCTCTTCCACTTCTCCCGTATCTCCCCATCGGCCACTTTCAGTAATACCGAACCTAGGCCGTTTAATTTTCGTCTGCCTGCCACCACCGCTTGCGATTCTCTTGACAATATCCCTTACCCACGGAGTTCCATTCCGACAAGGCGTACACTGCCCACAGGATTCATGTGCATAAAATTCCATAATATTCAACAACGAATCCACAATCGAACGAGTCTCATTCAATACGATTATCCCACCAGAACCAAGCATTGTCTTTGCCAAAGTCAGTGAGGTAAAATCCATCCGGGTATCAAGCTCATAATCTGTTAAAATTGGTGCTGAGCTTCCACCTGGGATCACAGCTTTTATCCTGTCACCTTTAACCCCACCAGCAACATCAATTAGTTCATCACAGGTCAAGCCAAGTTCAAGCTCATAAACTCCGGGATTTTCAACATCACCACTAACACAATAAAGTTTGGTACCGGTATTTGGATCAGGCTTAGGCGGATCAAACCGCGCATCACCATAAGTTACTCCCATATCAGTGTACCATTCAATTCCCTGATCAACGATAAAGGGAATATTACATAAAGTTTCTACATTGTTGACAACAGTCGGTTTAGAAAACACGCCGGAAACTGCAGGAAACGGAGGTTTCACTCGAGGTTGACCCCGCTTACCTTCAAGTGATTCAATCAATCCAGTTTCCTCCCCACATATGTAGGCACCAGCACCAGGATGGGTATATATATCTAGGCTAAAACCTGAACCCAAAATATCTTCACCTAGATAACCATTGCTGCGTGCTTCTTCAATTGCACGATCAAGCATTTTCTTTCCCAGCGTAAACTCGCCTCGAACGTAAACATAGCAGGAGTGGATACCCAGAGCGTAGCAGGAAATTAATATTCCTTCAACCAATAGGTGTGGTATCCTTTCCAGAATATAGCGGTTACTAAAGGTCCCAGGCTCACTTTCATCTGCATTACAACATAAATAACGAGGCTCTATATCTCTAGGCACAAAACTCCACTTTAGGCCTGTAGAGAAGCCAGCACCGCCACGACCTTTCAACCCCGACTGTAAAACCATGTCGGAAATCTCCTCAGGAGGAAGTTCCTTAAGTGCTTTCTCAAAACGCTGATAACCNCCATATTGCCGAAAGACATCAAACNTGTAGATATCAGGCACATCCAAATGCTCGTATATAATCCGTTTTTCCTGTATCATGTTTTCCTACGTCTCTAATCTAAGCTGTCTAAGACTTCATCAACCTTTTCCGGTGTAAGGTTTTTGTAAAGATCATCATTAATCATCACAACGGGAGCCACATCACAAGAAGCAAGACATTCCGATTTCATCAGCGTAAATCTCCCATCAGACGTCGTTCCTTTTGAAAGATCTTTTTCGGCAGCAACATCTACACCAAGTTTCCCTTTTAAATGGTCAAGCACTTTTTTACAATCCCGTAGTGCGCACGGTAATGTGTGACAAACACGAACGACGTACTTACCCACCGGTTCCTCAAAAAACATCGGGTAAAAGGTTACCACGTCTTTGACTTTCATCACTGAGACCTCTAGAACCTCAGCGACGCAGGCCATAACCTCTTCTGTAATATATCCATTTTGCTCCTGCGCTAAGTGTAGAGCAGGAAGCATAGCGGCTTCTTTGATCGGATAACACTTTATGAGATTTTCCAGCGTCGGTTTGTTGTCCTCAGAAAACTCAAATACCATTTACTTTCCTCAAAATATAAAATGTTGTGAAACCTTGTGAGATTAACGATCAAGTTCTCCAGCGATAACGTTCAAGCTACCAAGAACAGCAACCATATCAGACAGCATTCCACCACGAATTAAGTGATCAAAAGCTTGAAAATGGAAAAAGCTTGGGGGACGCACCCTAACCCGATAAGCTGTCCCACTACCATCACTAACAATATAAAACCCAAGCTCGCCATTCGGCGATTCAGTCGCACAATAAACTTCACCAACAGGTGGTTGAATACCGTGGCCATCCATGATGATTTTAAAATGGTGAATTAAACCCTCGATATGTCCATAGGCATCCTGCTTCGACGGCAGGCTGATTTTGTGACTCTCCACGTTAATTGGACCATCCGGTAAATTGTCCAGTGCTTGGACCACAATTCGACAGCTTTGAACCATTTCTTCCATACGAACGAGATAGCGGTCGTATGCATCCCCATTAGACCCAACNGGCACATCAAAATCAAATTCATCGTAAGACGAATATGGTTCAATCTTACGCAAATCTCGATCAACACCAGTCGCCCTGAGGCATGGTCCTGTGTAACTGTAATTGATCGCATCCTCCGAGCTAATCTGGCCGACATCTTTAGTCCGATCCATCCAGATTCGGTTCTTGGTCAACAAAGTATGAATCTCCTTCAGTTTTTTAGGGAAATCCCTGATGAACGATCGAACCTCATTTTCAAAGCCAGGATACAAATCTCGAAGTAATCCGCCTACACGTGTATAACTAGTCGTTAAACGTGCGCCTGTTGTGTTCTCAAAAATTTTGTAGAGCTTTTCACGTTGCTGGAAACCATAAAGAAACACCGAGAACGCGCCTAAATCCAAGGCTGATGTCCCCAACCAAATCAAATGATCGGCGATACGAGACAACTCCGCCATAATTACACGAACATACCGACCACGTTCTGGCAATTCCATACCAAACAATTTTTCAACAGCCAAAGCATATCCAAAATTATTCGACAAAGGCGACAGATAGTTCATTCGATCAGTCACAACAATGTATTGATTGTAGTCGAGATGCTCGCCAAGTTTCTCAAATCCGGTGTGAAGATAACCAAGGTGCGGAGTTGCTTTCAGCACAGTTTCACCATCCAATTCCAAAACAACCCGGAGAGTCCCATGTGTCGCTGGATGTTGTGGTCCAAAACTTAACGTCATAGGTTCGCCAGTGGTCGAACGATCAACAGATTTTGGCATAAGTTCTTCCCCTAACTTGGTCCTAGACATTTTCACGTCCGAAATTAAATTTTTCTCGTTCTCCACGACCGCGGAGCGGGTAGTCTTTGCGAAGCGGAAACCCTTCAAAATCATCCGGCATTAAAATCCGACGCAAGTCAGGATGACCATCGAAATTTATGCCAAACATATCATAAACCTCACGTTCCAGCCAATCGGCACTCTTCCAGAGGGCAACAGTCGACTTTATGGTGAGTTCTTTTTCATTAACTGGTACTTTGACACGTAGACGCTCGTTTGTCATAAAGGAATTGAGATGGTAAATCACCATAAATCTTGCATAGTCATACTCTACTAAAACATCTTCCATCTGGGAGTAGTCAATTGCGGTGACATCAACGAGAAAATCGTAGGAAGGGTTGGAACTTGCCTTCAAAAACTCAAGGATCTCAAACGAAGCATCTTTGCTAACAATCACACTTAGCTCACTCCGTTGATCAATAAAGGCAAGAATATGATCCGAGAATTTTTCTTTTAACTGCTGAATAACTATTGGTTCCTGTGGTTCTGCGACTTCGGCAGCGGTTTGCTGTTCGCTCATAATCCCACTATCCCATTTTTTAACTTTAACCTAATGTTTCCTGTGAAATTTCTTCTCTCTTAGCCATTCGGGCAACAGAAACCGTCTCGTCACCAATTAATTTCTGAATCTGTATAACAGCATCGATTAGGTCTTCAGGACGGGGAGGACAACCCGGAACATAGATATCGACCGGCATAAACTGATCTACTCCCTGAACAAGCGTGTAGGTATCAAACACCCCTCCACAAGAAGCGCACGCGCCCATAGATATTACCCATTTGGGTTCNGGCATCTGGTCATAAATTTTCCGCANAACCGGCATCATCTTAATCGATATGCGTCCCGATACAATCATAAGATCAGACTGACGAGGTGAGAAACGAATAGCTTCCGCACCAAATCGTGANAGATCGAACTTCGTGGCCAAAGTAGCCATCATCTCAATAGCACAACAAGCTGTACCAAAGGGCATTGGCCAAAGCGAGTTTTTACGCCCCCAATTTACAACCTTATCGACAGTTGTTGTGATAAAACTGTCCCCAAGCTTACTTTCTAATCCCATGATAATCCACCTTTCTTCCAAGCATAGATATAGCCTACGAGTAAAATGCCGAGAAATACCAACATCTCTATTAGAATAAAACCACCCATCCCATCCCGAATAAACTTTTTAAATACCAGCGCCCAAGGATACAAAAAAATCACCTCTATATCAAAAATAATGAACAGCATTGCNATAAGATCGAAACGAATCGAAAATCTTTGCCGGGTATNNCCCACCGGTTGCACACCGGANTCATAANCAGATAGCTTGGATTTATTCGGTTCCCGGGGACCCAATAGGTGAGTAGCGAGTAAGTTAATAGCCGCNAAAATAACAGCAAAAGCGATCAAAAGTAAAACAGGCAGGTAATCAATAAGCATTATCGCTTGCAATTTGGGAATTTGATTGTAGTTCCAGNTAGANCCAAAAAGCCNAAAAAATCCCCTAATTTCCTAAATCTTCCTTGAGAGTAAAAACGGCCCAATTGTCTCACATGCCAATGNATTGTGTCAAGTCTTTTTTTACATGTTTCGCATTAAAATGAAAACTGATGATATACTTTAAAATAGTGACATGTAAAATAACATGTTACAGAATAAACCATAAAAACTCAGGGGTACCATAATAGATGGATAAATTGATTATCCAAGGTGGACGGAGACTCAAGGGCACAGTATCAGTTAGCGGTTCCAAGAATGCAGCTTTGCCAATCATAGTGGCGGCAACAATATTAACCGAACAACCAAGTACCCTTCGAAACGTTCCAGACCTAATGGATCTGGAAACCTTATGCCACGTCTTGAAAGGATTGGGAGCACGACTACAATTCGAAAAAGGAACGCTATCAATTGAGCCCATAGACCAGAGAACTTACCAAACTCCCTATGATCTTGTCAGGAAGATGCGTGCCTCCATATATGTTCTAGGCCCTTTAGTTACCAAACTAGGACAAGCAAAGGTTTCATTTCCTGGCGGATGCGCGATTGGACCACGACCAGTAGACCTACATCTTAAAGGCCTTGAAGCACTTGGTGCAACCATTGAGATTGAAGGCGGGTATATCCTAGCCAAAACTGACCAGCTTATTGGTGCAGAAATCGAACTTAAAGGAACTAACGGATCAAGTGTTGGAGCGACAGCAAACATTATGATGGCCGCTGTCCTAGCAAAAGGCATAACAACTATCCGAGATGCTGCCTGCGAACCGGAGATTGTAGACCTAGCCAACTTTCTAAATAAAATGGGAGCACAGGTGTTTGGAGCTGGAACTGCCACCGTTACAATCCATGGTGTCAAAGAGTTACATGGTACAGATTACGCTATTATTCCCGACCGGATTGAAGCGGGGACTTTTATGATCGCGGGTGCAATCACCAACGGCGATATTTTTATTAACAATGCCGTTCCAGCACATATGGAAGCGTTAACAGAAAAGCTCTGTCACATCGGGGTACAACTAGATTGGCAGGATAAGGGTGTCCATATTACAACTCCTAACCCACTTGTTCCAATTGACGTTAGTACTGATGTTTATCCCGGATTCCCAACTGATATGCAAGCCCAAATCATGGGACTAATGGCCTTGACCCCAGGAAAGAGTATGATTACCGAATCTATATTTCCTGACCGGTTCATGCATGTCAGTGAACTCAGCCGCATGGGAGCAAAAATCCTTGTTGATGGGAACAGTGCGTTAATCCATGGTGTAAACAGCCTCAGTGGAGCCCCAGTCATGGCATCAGACTTACGTGCCGGTGCGGTATTAATACTAGCTGGCATGGCAGCCAAAGGTGAAACAGTCATCTCACGTGTTTATCATATTGATCGTGGCTACGAAAAAATCGAGGAAAAATTAACTAATATCGGCGCAGACATTGTAAGACAGAAATGAAAGTTGGGAATCATTTATGATAAAAATTGTTGAGTACAATTCAGAATCGTCAAAAGAATTGATAAAAAAATTGGAACATCGCAGTCAGTTTGAAAACGAACCTATTCTGATAACGGTTCGAGAGATCCTCGCAGACGTACGCGAGACTGGCGACAATGCTGTAATTAAATACACCCGNAAATTTGATGCGCCAGACATCTCACCCCACAATCTTCAGGTCACTGACCAAGAAATTGACCTCGCTTACTCAGAAGTTGAAGAGGAGTTTTTGGAAGCAATTAATCTAGCCAAATCAAATATTGAAAGCTTTCACCAAAAACAACTCCGTAACTCTTGGATAACCACAGAACCAAACGGCACTATTTTAGGCCATCTGGTTCGACCACTNCGTCGGGTTGGTGTATGTGTCCCTTCAGTAAGCCAACTGCTTGTTTCATCACTGATTATGAATGTGNTACCAGCAAAGGTGGCAGGAGTAGAAGAAATCGCCGTATTCATGGGTCCCAAACCAGATGGNACNATTGATCCACATATGCTGGTGACAGCAGCGGAGTGCGGCACACGCGAAATCTACAAATGTGGTGGTGCCCAAGCCATAGCNGCTATGGCTTACGGCACAAANACAATTGCAAAAGTAGATAAAGCAGTGGGGCCGGGAAACCTGTACGTCCAAGTCGCTAAGAAAGAGGTACACGGCTTAATTGACATTGATAAGATCGCTGGGCCCAGCGAAGTTTTAGTCATCGCGGACGAACAAGCAAATCCATCACATATTGCTGCTGATCTTATATCTCAAGCCGAACACGGCGAGGATTCTTCTGCAATTTTAGTAACCGTCTCAAAGAAAATCGCCAAGGCAGTTCAGTCACAAATTGTTTCTCAAGTAGCCAATCTTCCTCGTCAGAAAGAAATAATCGGCGCTTTTGAAAACTATGGTGCCGCCTTTATTGTTGAAAACCTTGACCAAGCAATAAGCCTAGCGAACCATATTGCACCTGAACATGTTGAGCTAGATATTGCCGAGCCATGGGAATGGCTCGGCAATATCCGAAACGCTGGAGCCATTATGATTGGGAAGTTCACACCGGAATCGGTTGGTGATTACATTGCCGGACCAAATCACATTTTACCGACAGGTGGAACAGCAAAATACGCCTCTCCGCTAAGTGTCGACGATTTCATCAAAAAAACCAGTTTGATCCATTATACCAAAGCAGCTTTAAAAGAGGTCACACCTGCTGTTACCAAATTGGCTCATGTCGAAGGACTCAAAGGACACGCAGCAGCAATGAAAATACGATTTGACACAGATTAGATTCCGATAAATTGCAGAATCAAAATCCCTTTAAATGCGTTCTATCTTAAAATGACCATTTTTTTCATGGCATCATAGTCCGAAGTTGTTAACCGATAAAAGTAAACGCCACTTGATACTGGTTCGCCCAACTGATTTTTGCCATCCCAGTAGATTGCTCGATCAGTAGCAGTATAAAAGCCTATTTTCTTGTACCCAAGATTAATGGTACGAATAACCTTCCCTTCGAAATCGTAAAGTTTCAATATAACTGATGTTGGCTGCGCCAGTTGAAACGGAATCCAAGTCTCTGGGTTAAACGGATTTGGATAATTCGAAAGCAATTGGGTTTGGCGCGGTTGCCCTCCAAATTCACCCGTTTTGACTTTAGCATGGGACGATATCTTCAAACCTGAATCGGGTTGAACAGAAAAAGGTTCCGGCTCAACTTCTAAACCTAAATCGACATAATCAAAAATGAATACAGCTCCTGCATCATTTCCAGCACTATCATCCCCATGAATTCCAACAATAATCTTCTCACCACTCATCCCTAACGTACCACCAAAACGATCGTACGGCATTGATCCTTCCGAAATTGTAGCTAGAATGGCAGGAGACCAAAACTCTCCCGCTCGAGCGAAGGAATAAACTGAACCAGTACTCGGTATTGGAGGATCATCCTTACCTTCTTCTGTTGCACGATCGGGTGCACCAACGACAATTGCCAAATCATTCAAGGCAACAGCAAGACCAAAATGGGCCTCCACACTAGGTTCATCAGCAATTAACTTGGTTTGTTGTGACCAATTCCCTTTCTGGCGAACAAAGGCGTAGGCCGAACCGGCGTCGGGTGCGGCTCCTATTTCAGGTTCAGCAATATCATCCAGCCAAGCACCAACAATAGCAGTATCTTTTTCAGTAGCAACTGCAATACCAAATTGATCTCCTATGGCTGCATCAGCTGCTATTAATTTGGCCTGTTGAATCCATTCGTTTCCTTGCTTGACAAAAATATAGGCAGCTCCAGCATCAGTACCAACAACGTCATTCTTCGGCGCTCCAACAATAACAGTCTGCTGATGTATAGCAACTGAATACCCAAAAGCATCTCCTGGTGTTGAATCATTCGCCTCCAGCTTAGCCTGCTGACGCCAAGTAGCATTGTCACGAACAAAAATAAACGCTGCACCGGCTTCCCGGTTGGCCCCATGCGCACCAACAACTACCAACTCTTCATCAATAGCAACAGAATAACCAAACAAATCTCCTGTTGCTATACCCTCCCCGGTAATCTTAGCTTGCTGATTCCAAACATCCGATGTCCTAGCAAAAAGGTATGCCGCCCCGGAATCAACTCCAGCATCATCCATCCCATGAGCACCAACTAGAATGGTGTCTTTATCAACGGCAACAGCGTGTCCAAACTGTGCACCGATAGCTGCATCATCAGCCGTCAAAACCGATTGCTTATCCCACCGAGTCTCACCCTTATCATCAGTTAAACTGGTATACACGTATACTGATCCGGTGTTGATCCCACGCCTATCATCCTGTCTGGAACCCACAACCGCCGTTTTGTCGGTGATTGCCACTGAATAACCAAATTCGTCCTCTGATGAACTGACAGTATCGATCAATTTAACTTGTTTGACCCATTTTTCGCCTTGTTTGGTATAAATGTAAGCGGCACCCGATTCCGGTCCACCAGCGCTATTATCAGGAGATCCAACGACTACGGTGTTACCATTGATGGCAACAGCATAGCCAAGATCATCACCCTCTATTGCATCGTGAGGTAAAAGTTTCGCGATCGACTCCCATCGATCTCCACGTTTCCTATAAATATAGGCTGCTCCCGTGGATCCACGTTCATCATCTTCATCAATTACGCTATTATCATCCCCAGGTGAACCAACGATTATTGTCCGATTTTCCAAAGCAATAGATTCACCGAAATTGTTGCCAGAGCGAGTAGTTAGTGCCGCGCCATTCTGACGCCAAATATTATCTGCGTAATGGAAAAAATATACCGCTCCATTTCCTGCTGAGCCACCTTTTGGAACTCCAACGGCGAATATCTCTCCATTCGTTTTCACTGTGTGACCAAAATTGTGCTTCTCACGTGTACTCAATCCAATGACTTTGGCTTCCTGCCTCCAAGATCCACCACTTCTTCGAAACACATACACGGCACCAGAATCGCTATTAATCCCTTTACCATCTTCTCTGATGGCACCCACAACAGCCAAATCACCGTTAATTGCAACTGAAGATCCAAACCAATCGAAGGAGTCTCCGTCATCTGCGATCAATTTGGCTTGTTGTGTCCAGCTATTTCCCTGACGAGCAAATACGTAGGCCGCACCTGAGTCCCCTTTCGGTGCATTAGCAGAATAGGCACCGACAATTAGACTCTTTCCATCAAAATCCACCGCATTACCAAAACGATCATTTTCCTCTGTATCATCTGCATTCACATCCGACTGCCGAATCCATTTATCACCGCTGCGAGTATAGACAAACACGGTACCATGATCATTAGAAATTTTACTGTACCTTGGCATTCCAACAACCAAAGTGTCCCCACTAAGTGCGATTACCTTTCCGAATTCATCGTCCGGATTGAGATCTTCCGGAATAATCTTGGCCTGCTCTACCCAACCTACCTCTTCACGAGCGAAAACAAAAATTGCTCCGGCGTCTTTTCCTGCGGCGCTGTCATCGTCCGGCACACCAACCATAACGATTTGACCACTTGTTACCACACTCTTACCCATATGATCATCAAGCACTGATTCAACCAAAATTTTGGTATCTTCAGCTTGCACCCAATTAACAAGAACAATAACAATAAATGTAAGAACAGACTGTAATCGAAATTTTCTTTGTGTTAACACCAACTTCACCTCAAAACCTTTCACAAATTCAAATTACTTTATAAGCACTTCCGACCTAATCCTCAGATACCTTTCCACAGAACCTTGGTAATGTAAACATCCACAAACAAATCTAGATAGCTCCAAACCCACTAGCAAAGAGACAAATAATAGATACCAACTTGAATAGGACAATTAGCAAGACCAACCGAGACTAGTAAAAGGAACGGATTTTAACATAAATAGCTCTTATAAGTAAATGCAAATAAACAGACTAGGATCTAATCATCGTTAATTTAAAGATAATCACTTCCGTTGTTTTCCAGTTGCTGACAACTTTAAGTTTATCGCACACCCGCAAATTAGTATCGCTTGATTTAGCCAACCTGACAAATCAGCCAATGATCTTCCGATTGTCATATCACCTTAATTGACCGCCTGTACTGTTTCTGCTACAATCAAATTCTGATGTCATTCTACAAGCAAAGACAAGCAAGGAAGTTTAAATGGATAAGGTAAGAATAGGGTTAGTCGGTTGTGGTGGAATGGGGACACGTCATCTCTATGGTTTGCAGGAGCTGGCCCAAACACCTTTCAACAATGTTGAGCTATGCGCGGTCTGCGATATTCGTCGGGAAAATGCCGAATTAGCCGCAAAAGAAGCTGAGCGATTGTTAGGAACACGCCCAGAGATTTTCACTGACCTAGAGAAAATGGTTCAAACAATTCCAGATTTAACCGCCGTGGACGTAGTGACCGATCCTTCGGTACATCATCAAGTAGTATGTCAAGCGCTGGATTTGGGGATGCATGTCATGGTAGAGAAGCCAATGGCTATTACTGTGCGAGCCTGTCATAAAATGATTGAAGCTGCCAAACGAAATAACCGTAAGTTATCAGTAGCGGAAAATTATCGGCGAGATGCTTCTGCTCGTTTAGTTAACCACCTCTTGAAAACCGGAGCTATTGGTGCCCCCTACATGGCGTTGTTTCATTCGCTCAGCGGGAATAATACCATTTTCATTACCCCTTGGAGACATCTAAAGGATAAAGGAGGGCCTATTATCGACATGGGCGTTCACTTTACCGATTTAATTCGCTATCAACTAGGTAATATTGAGGAAGTCTACGGTGACATTCGATTGATTGAACCAGTAAGAAAGAAGCAAGAAAGCATCGGTGACAACTACACTTTCTATCAGGAGAGGTTCAAGGCAATGCCATCGGAAGTACCAGCTACTGCTGAGGATAATTCGATAGCTCTATTCAAGATGGAGAGTGGTGCAACTGTCAGCTGGATTGTTGGTCTAGGTGGATATGGTAATTACGGAGGTCAGATGATCCTAGGTACCAAAGGTGTGTTGAAAAGTTTCGGCACTCGCGGAGGGAGAGCCACTATGCAGTTAGGAAACCAAGCTGAGATGGAACACCAGGAGATTTTAACTGTCGTGGACGGATTCTACCTAGAACCACTGGCAGAACATTTTTTTCCCAATCAAATTGCAACAGATAACGTCGATTGGAAAATCATAGCACTTGAGTATTACGAATTGGCTGAGGCTATCCTGAATGACCGCCAAATCGAAGTGGACGGTGTTGAAGGAATGAAAGACGTGGCTGCCGTCTACGCCATATTTGAGTCGGCCAACGCGGGACGAACAGTCAAGATGCAAGAAGTGGAAAATTGCCAAGTATACGATTATCAAAAGGAAATTGACGAGATATTAGGAATCAGCTAAGGTCATTTTTTGAAGGCTATATACCGTGACAGAAAAACTTTATTCATCTGTTAAAACCCGGAATTTTTAAGGAGAACGGCATGGAATATCAAAATCTCGGTAGGACTGGTATCAAAGTGTCTAGAGTCTGCCTAGGCACCGCCTTTCGTGGTCAACAAGAAGAGAACATTTGTATAGATGTCATCGACCAAGCTATAGATCTGGGATGCAATTTCATCGACACCGCGCTCTATGGTGAAGGAAGATCAGAAACCTTTGTAGGTAAAGCTTTAGCAGGAAAACGGGATGATATTGTAATCTGCACCAAAGTCATGGGTTCTATTGGCAACAGTCCTAATCACACAGGATTGTCCCGATTGAATCTTATGCGCGCGGTTGAAGACAGTTTAAGACGACTTCAAACCGATCACATCGACCTCTACCTACTGCATGCATTTGACGTCCAAACTCCTTTGGAAGAAACTCTCTGTGCCCTGAATGACATGGTACGGCAAGGAAAGGTTCGCTATATCGGTTGCAGTAATTTTCGAGCTTGGAAAATAATGGAAGCCCTTTGGATCTCTGATGTTCGGAACCTAGAGGCATTTATCTGCATTCAAAACCAGTATAATCTGATTAATCGTCACGAACTGGAACCCGACTTGATGCCTCTATGCAGCGAGTTAGGCTTAGGCATCATGACTTATAGCCCATTGGCAATCGGTTTGTTGAGTGGACTTTTTCGCCGAGGGCAGAAACCACCAGCAAATACACCTTGGAATAAGGGCGAACTCCAAGGTCTAAGTCCGGGAAAGTACAATTTTGAAGATGCTATGACCGAGCAAGTAGATAGAATCGTACAAACTCTAATTAGTATCGGCAAAAAGCACAACAAAACCCCCGCTCAGGTGGCTATAGCCTGGATACTCGACCATGAAAACGTAACTCCAATCCTAGGAGCAGATCTGCCTGAGCATGTGGATGAGGTTTTCGGTGCTCTAGACTACAAATTGGATTCAGACGAACGCGCTGTCCTAGACAAGGTATCAAATCCAGAAGAAATAAGGAAGTACGCTTAACAAGCACCATGGTGTCACACACTTCATGAAACATTTTAAAGTTATGCATAACTAACTAAGTCCTCAAATAATGGGGGGGGTAGGTACTTGACAGCAAATTCTTATCCTAAAATTCTGCTGGTGTGTAATCAGAGGATTTACGACACCTATGTTGCACCGGAGGAAGTCCATAGACTCGAAAAATTTGCCACCTTGGAGTGGCTTCCCTATGAGGACGACAACAACTTGGATAAAGAATCTCGAACCGCAAAATTCTTAGAGTCCATCAGTAATGTGGACGGTCTTATTATCAGTCATGGTTCTCCCATAATAAACTCTGAAATAATGGATGCCGCTTCAAATTTAAAAATTATTGGCGAATTAGAGGATGATCGTTTTGCCAATCGTGTTGACTTAGAGGCAGCTTGGAAACGAAACATCTGCACGGTAGACACAACTAATGGATCGTCTTATCCTGTATCAGAATGGGCTTTGGCTTTAATTCTGATTTCATTGCGGAACGCCGGTGCNCAATTCCGCCGTNTCATTGCTGGACATACCAACATGGATCCAGACGCGTTCAAATACGCGGGCGGTTTGTTAGTTAGAAAACGAGTCGGACTAATTGGTTGTGGACATATGGGCCGACGTTTAATGAGATACCTACAACCATTCGAAACGGAGATCTGGGTGTATGATCCTTATCTCCCAAGGGAGATGGCCGAATCTCTGGGATTTCTACAGACTTCGTTAGAAAACATCCTGTCAAAATGCCAGGTGATTGTCTGCTTGGCGCCTTTAACACCAAAGACTCGCGGAATGATTGGAGAGAATGAACTCAATCGTATCCCCTCAGGCGCCGTACTGGTGAATGTCTCACGGGGAGCTATCATCAACTCTGAAGCACTAATTGAAAGACTAAAGCGAGGGGATATCATAGCTGGTTTAGATGTTTTTGATCCGGAACCTATCCCGCCTGACAGTGAAATTTTACACCTCCCTAACGTTTTCATTACACCACATTTTGCTTATTTTACGGGCAACCAATATCGGGAGTCCTTTGGACTAATGGTAGACGAATTAGATCGGTTCTTTCACGGTCACGAGACTTTCTTCGATCTGACGTCTCGTTCGCTTGCCAACCGTCGCGGTATTGATTCAGATTAGACAGATATTGCAAAAAAACAATAACTAAATAACTGCGAAATCTTACGGGCTATGATCTATCTATTTTCGATCTAAGCGAACGTATCACAATTGTGTCTAGGCGCAACTAACGTGGTGGAGACCACTCTGGTACCAAGGAGGAAAAGGCAACTGCACAAGTTGAGAGATTGACAAAGTACTATTAGATAGCCGAAGTTATGATAAACTAAATAATATTGAATATATTGGGTACATAATGCATAAGGGTCGTCAGATTGACGGAAATTACTCGTACTGATATAATCGTTTATGAACAATAGAAAAATTTGGAAAGTGTAATGGAAGTGAAGAAAACGAAGATTGTTGTTGTCGGAAGTTTCATGATGGACCTAGTGATCAAAGCCGAAAGACGACCAAGAACAGGAGAAACCCTGATAGGTGAAAGTTTTGGTATGTTCGTCGGTGGTAAGGGATGTAATCAAGCTATTATTGCATCTCGTCTTGGCGCAGATGTCACCATGGTTGGGCGTTTGGGTGAAGACCTTTTTGGCGACAGTTTTATGGAAACCCTAGAGGAAGAAAAAATTGATAGTCGTTTTGTGGTAAGAGACTCGGAAGTTGGTACCGGCGTCGGATCTCCAGTTATTGATGCTCAGGGNGATAATAGCATTATCGCAATCCCACTTGCGAACATGCACTTGAGTGCTGAGGACATAGATCGAGCTGAGTCCGCACTCTCGGAGGCGGATATCCTACTTTTACAACTCGAAGTCCCAGTTGAAGCCTCACTCCAAGCGGCGAAAATCGTCAAGTCACATGGAGGCAGAGTGATCTTAAATCCTGCCCCGGCTCTTGAGTTCCCTGATAATTTTCTTGACCACGTTGACCTGCTGACACCAAATGAAACTGAGACCGAGTTTTTTACCGGAATCAAAGTGGTGAATCAAAACACAGCTGTGAAAGCTGCCAAAATCCTGATCGATAAAGGGGTGGAAGCCGTAATATTAACACTTGGAGATCAAGGGGCGTTGTTGTTAACAAATGAAATTACCAAAGCTATTCCAGCTTATGAGGTAGATGTGGTCGACACAACTGCTGCTGGTGACGCGTTTTGTGGCGCTTTGGCTGTCGCTATGTCACGCGGTGACTCCATTGAATCTGCGATTGTTTTTGCCAATGCAGCAGGTGCTTTGGCAACAACAACGTTAGGAGCAGCACCCTCTATGGCCACAGATAAACAAATTAGTCGATTTCTAGCTGAGCAACAGAGTTAAATTGCTTGTACATTAAAAAAAGTTTCCTTATAAACTTTTTTTAATGTACACTGTACGTTCAATATATACCCTGCTAACCCAAATAGGATTTTATATACTTTTAATAAATAAAGTTTAAAGCGATAGTAAAACGAATCTTCAAGTCCCCAATTCTTTAGGAATTTAGTGTTAGATCAAGAAATGAATGTCAGGTTAATTTCAGCTCATTGCTTTCGATGCTTTATGGTTCTATTTTTAGCGGTTTCGATTGGTAATTCCGCTTGGTCGGATTCACCAGTTAGTTACNATCNGGACATCCAACCAATTTTACAACGCANTTGTCAGGGATGNCACCAGCCCAGTCAAGCTCGCGGAGACTTGATTCTGACTTCCTATGCAAATTTTCAGCAAGGAGGATCTGAAGGAAAGGCTTTTATAGCAGGACAACCCGATCAAAGTCTAATCCTTGACTTGATTTCCGGGGATCCGCCTTCTATGCCAATGGACGGTGATCCACTGACGCAAGTCGAGATTGCGCTTTTTCGTCGCTGGATCGCTGAAGGGGCAACCAACGACACACCAGAAGTGGATTCTGATTCAACCATGGAACCACCTCAATACACAATTCCACCGGTGATTTCTTCCTTAGCTTATTCTCCCGATGGCAACGTTCTTGCGGTCTCCGGTTACCGTGAGGTACTCTTGCACAAATCAGATGGATCCAAGCTGTTAGCTCGGTTGCTTGGAAAATCTGATCGAATCGAATCCATTATTTATGCTACCAACAGTAATATGCTAGTAGTTGTTGGAGGAACACCCGCCAGATTTGGTGAAGTTCAAATCTGGGATACTGGTGCAAATAAGTTGATTCATTCATTAAAATCAACATTCGACACGATCTACGGAGCATCATTATCGCCTGACAATAGTTTTCTCGCCTTTGGTTGTACTGACGAAACAGCACGTATAATTTCAGTCAAAGATCAAAAAGAACTGGTACGCTTTGATAACCATAGTGATTGGGTTTTGGGCACGGTGTTTACTACTGATGGCAGTCATTTTGTTACCGGCGGCAGGGACACAGCGTTGAAACTCACTGAGGTTAAGAGTGGATCTTTCGTTGATGACATCAATGCCAGTAACAAAGGGTCGGGACCAATCCATAAAATCGCACGCCATCCAAAGTTGGATCAGGTTTTATCTGGAGGTGAAGATAGAATTCCGCGACTCTACCAGATTTTTCGCCAAAAACGGCGTGATGTCGGTAATACCGACTTCAACCTCATCCGTGCCTTTGAACGCCAATCAGATGTGATTAATGCGGTTGCCTTCAGTCCGGACGGATCACAAATCGCCGTAGGTACTGTTGGTGGTGAGGTTCGAATATACAAAGTAGCAGACGGCAATCGTATCGCAACATTTGGTGCTGACTCGACCGCCGTTTTCACTATTGCCTTTCATCCAAACAAGGATCAGGTCGCAATCGGCGGATTCGATGGTCAAGTCCGAATATTCAATCCAAATTCCGGAGAATTGATCGAAGAATTTATACCGGTGCCACTTGATTCCGCGTTGACAGGTATAAAGGTAACGGAAAAAGTAGAAGTGGTTAAAGAAAAAGATAATGTAGTTGAAGCCACAACAGAAATCAAATTAGTCGTTAATGGTATGACCTGAGGTGCTTGTGTTGCTAAAGTGCAGGGTGCGCTTAATAGGATATCAGGGGTAACTAATGTGAATGTTTCTCTACCCGATAACGCCATTCTAACATTAAAGGGAAATCGGGTTACAGTTGACGAATTACTTGCCGCTGTCAAGGCAACTGGTTTCAATGCAGAAATCCAGAACTGATTTTTTACTACCAATGACATATTGTATGTTTTTGTAAGTGAGGTGAATCCGTGAAAGTATCGCTATCGATTTTGGGGATTTTGTTGATGTTAATCCTCAACCCATATTTCAATGTTAATGCTAGTTCTGCACAACTAGCAGCCAATATCAAGATCCCCAAAATTACCAAGTTAAAATCCACACCTGAAGCACTAGTTCTTGAGGGGAAACACGATGTTCGTAGCATCACAATTTCTGGATTGACATCAGACGGATACTGGATTGATCTGTCAAAAGAATCAAGTTTTACAACCAACGATACCAAAGTTAAGATTGACAGTGCCGGCTATGTTTACCCTGTTGCAGTCGGTTGGACGACCATAAAAGTTGCGTTTCGTCGCCATTCCATTGACTTGTCGGTAAACGTAAAGAATGTTGACACGCAACCGATTAGCTTTGTCCGTGACATAATGCCAGCTATCAGTAAAGTTGGCTGTAACGCGGGAACCTGCCACGGGGCGGCTAAGGGTAAAAATGGATTCAAACTTTCCTTACGAGGATACGATCTCGATCTTGATTATCAAACGCTAATCACAGATTTATCGGGACGCCGCCTGAATCGAGCTAGACCAGCACAGAGCCTCATGCTTCTTAAACCAACACAGGGAGTTCCGCACGGAGGAGGTCAGGCCTTAGAAGTCGATTCACGTCATTACAAAACTTTTCACCAATGGATTGTTGAAGGAGTTAAATCCGATGTGGATGCTACCAAGCGAGTTTCTCGCCTTGAGGTTATTCCACATGCTACAGAAATTCATTTACCTGGCATGGCACAGCAATTAATCGTTATTGCTCACTACCCAGATGGCACATCTCGGGACGTAACACGGGACGCTATATATAGCAGTAGTCTGGCAGATGTGGCTACAACATCAGATTCTGGTTTTGTCACTGCTGCGCGACGTGGAGAAGCGGTCATCCTAGTTCGATATGAGAGCCTATACAGTACCAGTGAAATAATTGTTATTGGTGACAGATCCGGATTTAAGTGGGCAGCGGCGCCTCAATACAATTACATTGACGAATTGGTTTATGACAAACTAAAGCGTGTTCGTATTTTACCGTCGGATCTTTGTACTGATGCTGAATTTATTCGGCGTTTGTATCTTGACCTAACTGGTGTTCCTCCAACACCAAGCCAAGTCCAAACATTTTTGGATGACCATGCGAATTCAAGACAGAAACGCGAAAGATTAATCGATCATCTAATAGGTCAACCTGAATATGTTGAACACTGGACACACAAATGGGCTGACTTACTGCAATGTAATCGCAAATTCCTCGGAGAAAAGGGTGTTTGGCTTTTCCGAAAATGGATTCATGATTCTGTAGCTAAAAATAAACCTTATGATAAATTCGTTCGTGACTTACTAATGGCCTCCGGCAGTACCTACCGGAATCCAGCAGCAAATTATCACCTTGTGACGACCGATAAAACTATCTATCAACCAGATGTCGCAATTGAAAACGCAACGCAGCTCTTTTTGGGCATACGATTTGCCTGTGTTAAATGTCACGATCATCCGTTTGAAAAATGGACACAAAACCAGTACTATGAACTCGGATCCTACTTTAGCGAAGTTAGCGTCAAAAGAGGACAACTTCCAGGAGAACAGGTCGTTTATAACAATTATAGCGTTAGCGGTGGTGTAAAACATCCAAAAACTGGGGGAATTGTACCAGCTAATGTGCCGTTCGGATCAGCGGAAAAAATCGGAGTTGATCCACGCGAGGCTGTTACCAACTGGTTAGTTTCAAAGGATAATCCTTGGTTCGCAAAATCCCTAGTCAATCGCGTCTGGAGTTACTTCTTGGGACGTGGTATTGTTGAGCCAGTTGATGATATCAGATCAAGCAACCCGCCCAGCAACGCGGAATTACTTGATGCCCTAACCAAAGATTTTATCGAAAACGATTTTGACCTGAGATACTTGATGCATACAATCACCAAATCTCGGACATACCAGCAAAGTATTAAAACAAATCGCTGGAACCAAGAAGACGAAATCAATTTTTCGCACGCAATCCCCAGAAGATTAACTGCAGAACAAATGCTGGATGCAGTTTCTATTGCAACGGGAAGCCACCCAAAGTTTTCAGGTGTTCCCACAGGATTCCGTGCGGTTCAGTTGCCCGACAGTAGTCTGGATGATGGCGGTTTTCTAAAGCTTTTTGGCCGGCCCGAACGCGAATCAGCCTGTGAATGTGAAAGAACAACACAGGTCAGTTTATCACATGCACTCAACTTGATTAATGGCCCAACTATCGCAAGTGCCATCAATGATCCAAAGGGCCGCATCGCCCAACTGACAAAGCAGAAGATTGACAACCGCATTTTGGTTAAGGAAGTCTACTTAGCGACACTTTGTCGCATGCCAAATGAGGCTGAATTGGTCAAAGCAGTTGATCACATTTCCAAAACAGAGTCCCAAGCTGAAGGTGCTCAGGACCTTTTATGGGCATTGATAAACAGCCCTTCATTCCTGTTTAATCGATAAAGCAATTCACTCAAACATTCTAGCACTATAAGGAGCCAAAAGGAGAATAATAAATGTTATCAATTCCCGGTAAGCAAGCGCAATTGTGTGATGGGGTTTCTAGGCGAGAATTTCTCAGGGTTGGAGGCGCTGCAATGCTTGGCATGAGCCTACCGCAAATTTTAGCGCTTCAAGCCAGAGCGAATACAGTTGTTACACCCTCCCAACCGCTAAGCGGTTTTGGTAAAGCAAAATCAGTGATTCTGATGTTTTTACAGGGCGGTCCCAGCCACATAGATATCTGGGATCCTAAGCCGGATGCACCCTCAAATGTACGTGGCGAGTTCAAACCAATTAAGACAAACGTGCCCGGTATCTGGTTATCTGAAACTATGCCGCGTTTGGCCAAACAAATGGATAAAGCGGCCTTAATTCGTTCTGTCAGTTATACACCCGTGGGTCTGTTTAATCACACTGCTGCAATGTACCAAATGGTAACAGGATCTACGCCCGATAAAGTTGCACCTTCTGGTCAATTAGATCCACCGTCACCCAAAGATCATCCCAACGTTGCTTCTCATGTGGCCAAGTTTCTCCCGCCCGAAGTACCGATGCTAGCCGGTGTTCAACTACCACGACCACTACAGGAAAGCAACATTATCGGGAAAGGTGGCACAGGCGGTTTTCTCGGACGAGCTTACGATCCATACTTTTTCTTTCAGGACCCAAATCAGGAAGTAAAGCTGGACGAATTTAGTCTCAGGGAAGAGATTCCTGTCGCTCGAATGAAACGTCGGGCAACCCTCCTTGAGACAATCAACGCTTCAATGCCAGAACTTGAAAAGGTAGCTGATTCTTATGCTTTAAACGAATATTACGAAAAAGCCTATGATCTAATACTTTCTGAACGTGCCAGAAATGCATTCGACTTAACACAAGAAACGGATGCAATGCGTGACCGCTATGGTCGTCACACTTTTGGTCAAAGTGTATTGCTAGCTCGCCGACTGATTGAAGCCGGTACGCGTTTCGTCCAAGTGAATTGGCCATCAGTAGCAAACGGGGATCCCAATACAACGGCATGGGACACTCATGCCGCCAATTTTGGTCCGCTGAGAAACTTACACTGCCCAAAACTAGATAGCGCAGTCTCTTCATTGTTAGATGATTTAGATCAACGCGGTTTATTGGATGAGACGCTTATCCTCGCTATCGGTGAATTCGGTAGGTCCCCACGATTAGGCGTGAGTACCTCAGGTAATAGTAATTCTCCCGATGGGCGGGATCATTGGCCATATTGTTATACTGGACTAATTGCTGGTGCAGGGATCCAAGGAGGACAAGTCTACGGAAAATCAGACGCGACTGGTTCCACACCGCTAGAAGACCCTGTACATCCAAGAGATATTCTAGCCACGGTTTATCATACTTTGGGAATTAATCCCAAAACAGAGGTTTTNAATCATCTTGATCAACCAAGAGAATTGGTTAATGGTGAACCGGTCCTGGGGCTTTTCTAACCACAAATCACAGAATGAAAAATCCCAGAAGAAAAATCCCGCTCTTGAGTTGTGTCTTGCTGTGCTTGATAATTCCAATTCATTCAATGCAAGCACAGGCGATTCCTCAATTCACCTCTGTTGCACCAATTTCCGGTCAGCGAGGCACAACAGTTGAAGTAACATTACAAGGCCAAAATCTTAATCAGGTAACGGAAATCCTGTTTAGTGGTTCAGGAATTTCTGCTGAGATCAAAAATGCTGACTCCCAACCGCTTATCCAATTCAATGGGCANGGAATATCGGGAAAGATCCCAACNGGNGATCGTCTCACCGCCCAGTTTACGATAGCCTCATCCGCCCCTGTCGGCTCCCAAAACCTGCGTCTAGCAACAGCAAATGGTGTGTCTAACCCACAGCGTTTCATTGTCAGCGATCTACCAGAGACTGTCGAAACCGAACCNAATTCAACAACTGATCAGGCCAATGTCCTAACACTGCCTGTCGTCGTGAATGGTANCATCACAAGCGCGGATGACCTTGATTTGTTCCAGTTTCCAGTTAAAAAAAATCAGCGGCTAATATGTGATGTGCTCGCATCAAGGATTGGATCTCCACTAGATTCCTTACTCACGCTCCTCGATCCTACGGGCAAGGAAATTATCAGTGATGACNTTAGTAATGGCTTGGATTCTTTAATCGATCATACTGTCCAAGTCTCAGGTAACTATACATTACAAATCCGTGATGTACGTTATAAAAGTGGCAACAATTTCTTTTACCGTATTAGAATTGGAGAGTTGCCTTATCTGGACACTATCTTTCCACTCGGAGGGAAGCGTGACACAGAGAGTACTGTGTCTGTCACCGGTCGGAACCTTGGATCGATTAAATCAATCCAAATGTCAATTTCACCGGACGCTCCACTTGGGAATCAGGAACTACGTGTCGTTAATGCGAACGGNGTCTCAACAAACCCTCATGCTTTCGTAGCTGGCAACCTCAAAGAAACACTTGAAAAAGAGCCAAATAACGCAGCAGATCAAGCGAATAGTATTGAAATANCTGCTGTCATTAATGGGCGAATTAACCCCCAAAAGGATATTGATTGCTTCTCTCTTCAAGTGCCTCCAATGACACGACTNATTTTCGAAGTCAACGCACAAAGATTGGGATCCCAGCTGGACGCCTTCCTATCACTNTTTGACTCTAAAGGNGAGCAACTAACTGTGAACGATGATGTCATTGGAGCGGAAGCCCGAATCGATTTCAGTTTTCCACAAGAAGGCAAATACGTAATTTCGATTCGGGATCTCAATAATCAGGGTGGAACAAACTTTCCTTATCGACTTAGTATTGCGCCGTTACAACCAGACTTTGGATTGACTGTAATACCTGAAAATCCCCGTGTTACTCGAGGAGGAACAACAAATTTAACAGTTTCCATTAATCGGATTGACGANTTTCGTGAAGCTATCAGTTTATATTTCNCCGGATTTCCGNAAGATTTTGATGTAAGTCCAGTTCTCATTAGCCCAGATCAAACACAAACTCAGGTGACCATCACCGCACCAAAATCAGCAGATTTGGGTTTGATTAAANCTATGGCTTGGGGACGNGGGTCAATTCATCATAACCTAGTTGAACGGAATTCTACCCCGATATACCTGACAGTAATAGATCATCCAAAATATATTTTGNAAGCGACAGACCTTAGTATACACGTGGTACAAGGTAAATCAGTGGAACTCCACGTTTTGGCAATTCGAGAGGAANAGTTTAATAAACTGATCAACCTCTCTGTGGTTGGTTTGCCAGCAAACATGAGTGCNTCAAATACTTCANTACCAAAAGGAGAGAACCANNCGGTTATTACTCTTGCTGCAGCGAACTTTGGTCAAGGNCGNATTGGACTTGATCTTGTAACTCGGTTACCCTCAGCAGGGACTCACCAAATTGTGGTGAATGGGACAGCTTTAGTCAATAACGAAAACCACGCTCAATCAGCCATTGCAATTCCGCTTATAATAGCTGAAGCTCCTTTTGTTCTGAACGTTGCTCCTGTTAAGCAAAGTTTTCTTTTCCCAAAGTCANNANACACTAATAGCCCNGTTGAAATCAATGCTGAAATTATTATTGATGTCGTTCGTCAGGGAGGGTTTACTGATAAGATAGATCTATTTCCCATTGGATTCCCTGAAGGCTTGGGAGGAACCCTTCCAAGCATCCCTCCTCGAGAAACGAGATCTAAGATTACATTAACTGCAATCGAGAAGATAAAACTGGGAACTTATGATATCAAGTTGTTAGGTAAAACCACTGTCAATAATCAGCCGTTCGAACAAGAGACGCCAAAAATCACCATAAAGATTATTGATTAACAACTTAAAGCATAAGAGCATTTACGTAATGGCTGATCGAACGTCATGGTATCCGATGGCGCAAAAATGAGGGTGAATATCTAACCGCGAAGCCCCTAATACTATCATCATCTATAGATCAATATCATATTGGCCTAATCATATTAAGTAAGGTTGACCCAATATCCGCTGGGCTCTCAGCAACAGCAATGTTGGCAGTTTCCAACGCTTTAACCTTTTCATCAGCTGTGCCTTTTCCTCCTGATATGATCGCTCCTGCATGTCCCATTCGTTTCCCTTTAGGGGCTGTTTGTCCAGCAATAAATCCGGCTACTGGTTTGCTCATGTGTTCCTTGACATATGTAGCCGCTTTCTCTTCAGCTGTTCCACCAATTTCACCAATCATAATTACCGCTTCCGTTTGATCGTCCGCTTCGAAAAGTTCTAAGACATCGACGAAACTGGTGCCGTTAACAGGGTCACCTCCGATTCCAACACATGTCGATTGACCAAGACCCAGTTGTGTAATTTGGTGAACTGCTTCGTAAGTCAGTGTACCACTTCTGGAGACAATGCCAATGTGCCCAGGATTGTGGATGTAACCTGGCATAATACCGATCTTACATTCCCCAGGGGTAATAACCCCTGGACAATTAGGGCCAATCAAGCGTGACGATTTACCTTCCATGTAACGTTTTACGTTCACCATATCCAATACAGGAATCCCTTCGGTGATACAAACGATTAACTCTATTCCCGAGTCAACAGCTTCCATAATTGCGTCGGCTGCAAATGCTGCTGGCACGTATATCATCGTCGCATTCGCTCCGGTCCCAGAAACAGCTTGATAAACAGTATCAAAGACAGGAATCCCTTCAACATTTTCTCCACCTTTTCCTGGTGTTACACCACCAACAATGCTAGTTCCGTACTCCGCACACTGCAAGGCATGAAAACTTCCAGCTCGGCCCGTAATTCCCTGTACGATTAGCTTAGTATTGTTATCAACAAGAATGCNCATTTATACCCTCTTCTACTATTACTTGTCTGTGAGTGCCACGATTCCTGGCAAGANCCTACCTTCAATTAACTCGAGTGAGGCCCCTCCGCCAGTCGAAACATGGGTAATTTGGTTTGAAACGCCTGCTTTATGAACTGCAGCGACGCAATCACCTCCGCCAATAATGCTCGTGGCATTTGACGCAGCTATCCGTTTGATAAGTTCTATAGTCCCTATGGCAAACTGATCGAATTCGTATACACCAACAGGACCGTTCCAAAACACCGTTTGGGCGGAACTAACGACCTTTCCAAAGTACTCAACTGTTTCTGGACCGATATCAAAACCTTCCCAATCTTCAGGGATCTGATTACTTTTAACAATTTGTGATTCCGTATCAGGCGCAAATTCTTTACCTACAACGTTATCGACTGGCAAGTGAATCGTAAGCCCCTGCNCCTCGGCCTTGTTAAGTAAGTCTTGAGCAAAGTCAAGCATGTCTGGTTCNACGATTGATTTCCCAATTTCCATACCNTTGGACTTAAAGAAAGTGTAAGCCATACCACCGCCGATAATCAATCCATCAACTCGGTTGATTAGATTTTCAATAACGGTGATCTTATCGGACACTTTTGCACCACCGATGATAGCAATGAAAGGTCTGTCTGGATCATTTACGACTCTGCTAAGATAGCGAATTTCCTGCTCCATGAGTGATCCGGCTACATTCTGGTCAAAGTAGTGTGTAACTCCTTCTGTCGATGCGTGCGCGCGGTGAGCAGTACCAAACGCATCATTGACATAAATATCCGCTAGCGAAGCAAGTTCTCTGGCGAAAACAGGATCGTTCTCAGTTTCTTCCTTGTAGAAACGCACATTTTCCAGCAGCAAAACATCGCCGGCTAAAAGCTCCGATACAATCGCTTGAACTTCNACNCCAATGCAATCGACAGCATGTTTAACCCTTTGTCCNAGGAGATGGCTCAATTGNTCTGCTAACGGAAAGGTTGACAATTTGACATCAAAACCTTTCGGTCGACCAAGATGAGTGACTAAAANAATTTTCGCTCCACTGTCAATTAGCTGGAGAATGGTCGGCAATGCAGCTTGAATTCTAGTGTCATCAACGATTCGTTTGCCATCCATCGGTACATTGAAATCAACTCGGGCGAGAACATTTTTTCCGTTTACATCAACATCGGATAGCCCAATTTTTTCACTCATACCGTGAAGTTCCTCAGTTATTTCCAGCGGCTGAAACGACTTTTTCAGCCGCCTCAGCAAGACCGCTAGCCGAGATCAAATCCAGACCAGAATCGGACAGAAGTTTACGACCAAGTTCAACATTTGTACCTTCAAGCCTGACAACTAATGGAACATGCAGATCGACTTGATTAACCGCTTCTATGATACCGTTTGCAATCACGTCACATTGCATAATGCCTCCAAAGATGTTAACGAGTACTGCTTCAACTTTCTCATCACTAAGAATTAAGCGAAAAGCGTTGGCCACTGATTCTGTCGTGGCAGCCCCCCCGACATCAAGAAAATTTGCCGGTTCGGCCCCGTACAACTTAATTACATCCATAGTCGACATGGCCAGACCAGCACCATTGACCATACAACCGATAGTTCCATCCAAGCTGATATAATTTAACTCATATTTCTTTGCTTCAAGTTCTCTTGGGTCTTCTTCATATTGATCGAGCATTGCTTCGATATCTTTGTGTCGAGGTAGCGCATTATCATCAAAATTCATTTTAGCGTCAAGCGCAATAATATCATGACCATCACCATCTTTTACAATTGCCAGAGGATTAATCTCNGCCAGAGAACAGTCCGACTTAACAAAGGCATCGTACAATCCCATAATTAGTCTTGTTGTTGCACTTACGAGGTCTGCCGGCACATTCAGTCCAAATATGATCTTACGTGCTTGAAATGCCTGTAANCCNACTGCCGGATCAACTGACTCCNTTACAATCTTCTCTGGTGTTTCCGATGCAACTGTTTCAATGTCAACACCACCTTCTTGGCTGGCCATAATTGTGACACGAGACGATTCACGATCAACTACCATACCCAGATAGAGCTCATTTTCAATCTCACTCGCTTCGGCCACGAGAACCTTCCGCACGCGCTTACCTTCAGAACCCGTTTGCGGCGTGACGAGTTGCATTCCAAGAATTGATTCTGCCTGAGTCCTAACTTCTTTTGGATTTTCCGCCAACTTAACTCCGCCACCCTTACCTCGACCACCAGCGTGGATCTGTGCCTTGATGACGAACAAATCTGATCCAAGCTCTTGAGCGATCAATTCAGCTTCTTCAGGAGTTTCGGCAACACCTCCCCGAGGCACGTTAACACCATGCGATGCCAAGATCCCTTTTGCTTGAAATTCATGTACGTTCATTATGATATCCTTACTAGTTTTTAAGGGGCGAGTTTAACATGACCAACTGAATCTTTCAACATCACAGCTGTCATTTATGCAAGTTATGGTTGCTTGATTTGGCTCCATCGAGTCGCTAGTTTGATTGATGAATCTACAGATAGCCCACCTTTATCGTAGACCACGACATCATCAAAAGCCGCTGACGTACCAAACAAAGAGAAACCTATTCGTCCATCCTTCGGTCCTTCTTTGGCTTCAAATCCTTTTTCCTCATCAAGGTACCCTACGATCTTATCAGANCTAACCTCAATCTTTATTTGGTACCATTTATTGTTTTCAACTTTCTTACCGACTTGGGTTTCTAAAACATTCGAACCGGCTCCTTTGACTCTTTTTCGTAAGACAGATCTGGTATTACCCCAACCAGCAATNTTCCAATCATAAAAAGTCATATTGTTACGGTCACCTTTGACTGCAGGGACTTTGTTATCTGNACCGATACCAAAAACAATATCCCATCCTTCCTTCCCACCTAATTTCATCGCTTTCAGTTCCAAAGTGTATTGANCCCATTTTGGATCCCAGTGTGTGGCTTTGACAAAACTGGACAAAAAGATATCGGTAGTACTCTGGACATACTCCCCATTTTTAACTTCCCACTTGCCAGCGCCTACTTCCCAACGATCAGCTCCCTTTGAAAAATCGTCCGAAAAGAGTGTTTTGGCAAGGCTCAACGTTCCACTACAAATCAAGAATATAAATAATAAGGTAAACGTAACCAACTTATGCCGCATAGGTGTCTTCCTTCCCAGAAACTAAATTAATAAAAAACCCAACTCACACCCTCACCAACATTGAACTTGAGACGATATAACCACTTGACGATTTCCGTCAACCTACCAGGGATTTTGCTAAACAGCATTTAAAAATTGATCTAATTATTCATTAGGGTACCAAGCAAATCTCCGTATTTGGCAATGAGCCCAGCAAACACAACTGATACCATAGACATCAATTTAATCAAAATATTAAGTGATGGCCCAGATGTATCCTTGAAAGGATCACCGACCGTATCCCCAACAACAGTGGCTTTATGTGCATCAGACCCCTTACCACCGAATTCACCAGTTTCAACCAGTTTTTTCGCGTTGTCCCATGCACCACCAGCATTTGCCATCATAATTGCCAACACAAATCCAGATGCCAACCCTCCAGCTAACAAACCAAGCACACCTGCAACACCAAAGATGAGTCCGGTGATCACTGGAACAATGATGGCGATGATTGACGGCAGAATCATTTCTCGTTGNGCATCACGTGTTGAGATNGCAACACATCGGGCATAATCCGGTTTTTCTTCATACTTCATAATACCCGGTCGTTCTTTGAACTGTCGACGAACTTCTNCTACCATAGACCCCGCAGCGCGACCAACCGCCTTCATCGTCAGTGCACAGAAATAAAAAGCCATTACTGCACCGAGGAACAATCCAATCAAAACTTTCGGATTCATCAATGTTGCATCATAGTAGGACATAAACTGCGGAATAGTGACTTTCGCGGTTTCAACCGGTTCAACAACACCCGGGATCTCTAAAGTAGTCTTGCCAACTAAGTGAATTAAACTATATCTAATTTCTTCGAGGTAAGCAGCAAGAAGGGCCAATGCTGTCAATGCAGCTGAACCGATGGCAAATCCTTTACCTGTAGCAGCTGTCGTATTACCCAGTGAATCAAGCTGATCCGTACGATTGCGAACTTCGGAATCCAGCTTCGCCATCTCAGCATTACCACCAGCATTATCAGCTATTGGACCATAAGCGTCAGTAGCAAGTGTTATACCCAGTGTCGCCAACATCCCAACAGCAGCGATCCCAACGCCATAAAGTCCCATCAATGTACTGCCATCTGGNCCACTAGCGGGAAGATAGAAACTCACGCCAACNGCGATGATGATNGTGATTACCGGAATNGCGGTTGATTCCATTCCTACACCAATNCCTTCAATAATCACGGTTGCCGGACCTGTTCCTGCTTGTTTGGCAATCCCTCTTGTTGGTTCATAATCGTGAGAAGTATAATATTCTGTGGCTTTTCCAATAATCAACCCAGCAGCCAAGCCGGCAATAATCGCTCCCCAAATATGCCAAGCATTTGGCAAATCAAGATAGNGTAGTGCCAAAAGCGATAATACAGCAATTCCAATTGAGCTGATGTTAATACCAAAGTTTANGGAACTCATCAATTGTTTCATAGAGGCACCTTCTTTAGTACGAACAAGGTAGATTCCGATAATGGACAAGAACACACCGATACCAGCAATAATCATCGGGGCTGAAAGATATTTAAGTTGAAGGGCAATGAGTTCTTTTGGATCCACTGCCGACACCGTTGCAACACCCGACACCGTTGCAACACCGAGAGCCGCAGTAGCCAAAATCGATCCAGCATAGGACTCNTATAAGTCTGCGCCCATTCCAGCAACATCACCTACATTATCACCTACATTGTCAGCAATAGTTGCTGGATTCCGAGGGTCATCTTCTGGAATTCCAGCTTCGACTTTTCCAACCAAGTCTGCTCCAACGTCAGCAGCTTTAGTATAAATCCCCCCCCCTACACGAGCAAATAGTGCTTGAGTTGAGGCCCCCATACCAAAGCTCAACATGATGACAGTGATCTGCGGAAGTGGATTTGCCCCCCCCCAAAAAGAGGCGGGGAAAATATAGTATAAAACTAGGAACCAAACTGTGATATCCAAAAGGGCAAACCCTACAACAACCAGTCCCATCACTGCACCNGCACGAAATGNAATCCGTAACCCCTGATTAAGGCCGCTTTGGGCTGCACATGCTGTTCGAGCTGAGGCGTTAGTAGCGGTTTTCATCCCTAAAAAGCCGCATAGACCAGAGAAAAAACCACCTGTCAAAAAAGCAAACGGTACGATTNCATTTTGNGCATGCAGCACAAAAGCCATAAACAAAAAGATTAAACACAATATAGCGAATACAAGCCCAACAACCTTGTATTGTTGCTTGAGATAGGCCATCGCTCCATCTCGAACNGCTTGNGCAATCTCAACCATGGCTGGAGTGCCTTCGCTTTGTTTGATAACTTCNCGATAGAANATGAAAGCAAAAATGAGTGAGACNANCGANCCNATTGGNGCTATCCACCANNCTAGTGGTAAGGNAGGTAAATCCATCTTGTAGTTCTCCTTTATTTCCTATTTTTAAAAACTTATGGTGATTTGTGTAACAGTTTCAACGCTTCACCAGCAAGATAAATCGATCCAGTTACACAGATAAGGTCTAACTTATGTGCGGTCGATTGAGCAGCCTGAATTGCTTGAGGGGCAGACGAAATGGCACGCATCGGCTTGATTGAAAAATTCGACCACATTCTGACAATTTCTTCTGCCTGACACACGCGCGGGTTATTAAATGCTTGTGTGGCGATGATTTCATCAGCAGATGAAACCACAATTTTACCAATCGCCGCCAGGTCCTTGTCCTTCATCAGGCCAATAACTACAATCAACCTATTATAACAGAACAATTCTCGAATTGTTTTCCAAAGTGCTTCAAACGAAGCAGGTGAATGAGCACTATCAATGAGAAACTTTGTCCGTCTTTCAATCAACTGCAACCGCCCAATCAACCTGACTTTTTCCAAACCTTCAAAAATCAAAGCACGTTCAAAATCCACCGACATCGTTCCCATAAGAATCTTCTCAACACAACAGATCGCCACTGCAGCATTAATCAGTTGATGCTCCCCAATCAATGGAATGAACAGATTTCGGTATAGCCAGTTTTTTGATTGGAAATCAAAAAACTGGCCATTTAAGCTCTGACTATTCTGCTGAATGTGTTTCATATCCACCCAACACGCTGCTGCTGCCCGATCGGCGGCAGTTTTCTCAAACACTGGTTGCACCTGAATCGGTTGCGGGGCAATTACTACAGGACGATTCGCTTTGATAATTTCAGCCTTTTCTTCGGCGATCTCTTTTAGTGTTTCCCCTAATATCCTAGTGTGCTCAAGACTAACCTGTGTTATGACACTAATAATTGGATCAACAATATTGGTCGCATCCAGTCGACCACCAAGCCCAACTTCGACAACAGCAAAATCGACCTGTTGATCAGCAAAATAAAAGAACGCAAGAGCTGTATAAATCTCGAAAAACGAAACTTTACCGAACGAATTTGTTGAAATCGATTCAATCGCTGGTTTGATTAGAGTCAAACAACGCGCAAAATCAGCTTTTGAAATCATTTCAGCATCAATTTGACATCGCTCACGAGGAGAAATAAAGTGAGGTGACGTAAACAGCCCCGTCCGGTAACCAACGTGTGTGAGGATTGAAGCGATTATTGTTGCTGTGGTGCCTTTCCCTTTGCTACCAGTGATGTGAATAATCCTGAGATGCTGATGAGGGTTGTCAAGTTCCTCAAGAAGTTGCGCAATTCGCTCAAGATTATAAAACCGAGCATTTCTCGAAAAATCCGGGGTTTTTTCAGTATTCAGGAACGTTTGAATATAATCCGTCGCAGCTTCGTAGCTCAGCATCAAAAATCATAATCTAAAGCTTAAGATCCTCATAAACGGGAAATGCCTGACAAAGTTCTTGGACCTTTTCACGGACGCGTTTCCTCGAACTAGCTTTTTGACGTTGCTTAATAGTTTCACTTATCAAGTT
>NZUQ01000105.1 GCA_002697225.1 Candidatus Poribacteria bacterium | reverse complement strand
ACGAAAAAACCTGGAAGACTTTCAAAGACAATATTTTCGACGATGTATCCATCATACACCCGTGTGCTATGGATTCTTGGCCGAAGCGGCGTTTTCTCCGGTATGGGCCAGAGTTGTGCACCTCGTAAGATACCTTGACGAACTGTTTTTACTCGTTTCTGCCATTGTTCTACGTTTTGGTACGTACTAGCTAGTTTGTCGAGGTCGCTTTCACCTTTAACAGCACTCAGAAGAGCAGCGACAATCAGATTGATAGCAAACATAATGAAGCCTTTCTACGTGTTAAGCGTTTTTAATTATGACCAAAATTACATTGAAATCCATGATCATTCTTTATGTCGACTTAAAGTTGCAGTTACATATGGTTTAATTCCCATATGTGGTAATAGAAATATCCTGATTTTTGGAGTCAAGTTGCAAGTTTGGTCTAACATAAAAATTAATACTTCTAAACTATGTATGACACGTGTTGTGCTGGGGGATGGTGAAGATACATCATTGAAAGAGCAACTCTTCAACCCAAGAAATGGCGTTCGCGGGCAAACTAAAACATTCTAAGAACACCAATGTTTGGTACTCCTAAGTATTGTCTTTCACACTTCGAACTCAGATGCCTATGTGGTCGAAAACAGCCAACGATCACATTTTTGGATAGGTCATTAGGGTATTGTCAGTTCCTAGTCTATTATTATAATTTCCAGCTTTGCAAAGCTGGTCATTTTATTTGCTTGAATAACGGTAAATTCTACCAAACAATAATAAAAACGAACTGGAATTAAAGCAATCATATCACAACATGTAGTATTATATTTCATTTTTGTTTCAGTTTGGTTACTTGACTTTCCAAACACGATGGATTTGACTTGAGGAAATTAGTTATGCGTATTAATTTGAAAGCGAGAAGAATTGTTTTTAGCTTGATTCCTTTGGTGCTGTTTGCACTCCTTGGGTTTGTAGCTAGAGGTGGGATTACTCTTCGTCCATATCCTTTCGAAGATTTTTCGAATGATACGGCCTATTTAGTTTTAGAGGTCGTTGGCAAAAATGCAGTTAAGATTCAGTATAAAGAAAGACTAACAATGGTAAAGCTACTTGGAATAGGTACATCGATAACAACCCATCCCAACTTATCTATTAATCTATTAGAGAAAAAACCTGATCCGTTGATGAGAGATCTGTTGCTGGGTGAGTTTGTGTACTTGAGATTCAACACGAATAAAATTGATGCTGACGGACAACTTTGGGCCTACTTGTACCGTGCTCCAGATGGGTTATTCATAAATCTGGAATTGATCAGGCAAGGATATAATCACGTTGATACCAAATTTCTACTGCAGCATAGAGGTTTGTTCGAATACTACGAACAACGTGCGCAGATAACAGGAAAGGGGCAATGGCATAGTATGACAAAAACAAATGTCAGCCCCCCTAAAGTTTATGACAACAACGATACTGATCAGATTGTCTATGTCACACGAGCGAAGACGAAATATCATCGTGATGGATGTCGGTTTTTGGTCAGCCAAGAGCCTATGAAATTAGAAGAAGCCAAGAAAAACAATTATAAACCATGCCTTCTTTGTAATCCTGCACGCTAAGTACAGGCGACTATAAAATTAAAACTAAAAAGCATAAAGTCATTTTCTCAATTAATAATGAAGAAACTGCTTGGATTTATACAAGGAAAAAGTTATTCTTTTTAGTATTGACAGTTCGAATTCATTTTTAAGAGTTTAAGAATTAAGTTGAGTGCTTGCTGGCAATAGATCTACATAATCAACATTTTAAAAAGGACATATAAACTTTGAGTTGGATTTACCTAACAATAGCAATCGTATTCGAANCAATGGGGACAGTTTGTCTGAAATTATCAAGCGGATTCAGTAAAATAGTGCCGTCAATTATGGTATTTGTATTTTATGGTCTAGGATTTATACCTCTTATAAAAGCCGTTGAGAAAATTGACATTAGTACTGTATATGCTATCTGGTCGGGTTTGGGAATAGTANTGGTAAGTATAATAGGGGTTTTTTATTTTAAAGAAACGGTAAATGTTTTCAAAGTTGTTTGCATTATTTTAGTTGTTATTGGTGTNGTTGGTTTGAGGATGTTTGGTGTTTCCGACGGCGTTTCAAACTGAAGGCATAGTCATATTAACTCAAACAGGTAAGGAGTAATTTCATTTCCGAGTGTAAAAAGATTGCAGCCATTATTACGGAATATCGTCCTCACTCCCATGCGGACGTAATCGTGACGAAATTTTTAAAGGGATTTCCGACAGATGAAGGCTTAATCTCACCACGGGTAGGTATTGCGTCAATGTATATTGATCAATTTCCTGAAAACGACATCGGCAGGGATCTCGCTACTGAGCATAATGTGCCAATATATCCAAGCATCGTTAAAGCACTCACACTGGGAGGAAATGAGCTGGCCGTTGATGGTGTCTTGCTGATAGGTGAACACGGTGACTACGCTTGGAACGAAAAAGAACAACACCTGTATCCCCGTAAGTATTTTATGGAACAAATTTGCGGTGTTTTTGCCAAAAGTAGGCGTGTAGTACCAGTATACAATGATAAACATTTGTCCTACAATTGGCATGATGCAAAGTGGATGTATGATCGGACCAAAGAACTTGGAATTCCATTCATGTCTGGGTCTTCCTTGCCGCTTGGTTGGAGAAATCCGTGGTTGGAGTACGAACTTGAAACTCAGGTGGAGGAAGCTTTGGCAATCGGTTTTTCAGGATTGGACATTTATGGGTTCCATACCTTGGAAACCCTCCAGTGCATGGTGGAACGAAGAACCGGTGGTGAAACAGGAGTGACTGCAGTTTCCTGTTTGGAAGGTGATGCAGTATGGCAAGCGGCTAGAGATGAACTCTGGCCACGCGAACTTGCAGAAGCTGCTTGTAATCCAATTGAAAACAAGCCTGAAGGCAAGATGGAAGATCATTGTCAACATCCATCGCTTTTTATTGTTGAGTATAACGATGGGTTAAAAGGGTATGTCCTGATGCTCAATGGTTACGTTACTGACTTGGCTTATGCTGGGGTAGTGGACGGCCAAATTAAGGGAACGGAATTCTATTTGCAGAATGGCAGCCCACATGCACATTTTAGCTATCTTAGTCTGAACATTGAAGAAATGTTTGTGACAAATACCCCCACTTATCCCGTTGAACGTACACTACTAACATCAGGAGTATTAGAAGCCGCGTTGGATTCGCGATATCAAGGCTACGTGCGCTTGGAGACTCCATATCTCGATATCACTTATCATTCCTATGCATCGCTACGCTGGAGACCAACCGGTCAGAGGCCAACCGGAGCTACACTTGATCTTTGGCCACCTACCGACTAAATTGTGGTAACATCACTTCAAATTGCGGAGAATGAGCAATATGATCAGGATAGGNCGAATGTATACAGCTTGTAAGCAGCCGCACACCGTCAACCAAAATGAGAGATTACAAGATATATAAAAACTCAAGCTAACAGGATTGGATTGTCATATCGTCTTTATTTGGATACTGTGGTGATTCTAAATTGAAAAAGAAGCTCTTTGGTTTAGGAAGAAATGATGTTACATGTTCGCTATAGTTGACAACCTTTTTACTCCTAAGTTAGCTGGAATTTCGTATTCAGATGATATCGTTATAAAATAGAGAGGATCATAATAATGCCGCAGGATGAAATGGAAATATCGCAACTAGATTTAGCTAAATTGGAGGAAACAACGCTCGATCACTGGCTCAACGCTTATCGGCAAATGCTGAAGATTCGTCTATTTGAAGAAAAAACTAATGAACTGTATACCAGTGCTAAAATGCCTGGTTTGGCACATTTGTATATTGGTGAAGAAGCTATAGCTGTCGGTGTCTGTGAAGCATTACGTCAAGACGATTATATCACCAGTACCCATCGTGGTCATGGTCACTGTTTAGCAAAAGGTGCAAAGTTGGATAAAATGTTCTCCGAATTGCTGGGAAAAGTTGATGGTTACTGTCGNGGGAAAGGAGGATCAATGCATATTGCTGATCAAGATACTGGTAACCTAGGNGCTAACGGTATTGTTGGTGGTAGCGCTGGNATCGCCACAGGAGCAGCGCTATCGATTAAAATGCGCGCTAGNGATCAAGTGGCTGTCTGCTTTTTTGGTGATGGTGCGCTTGGGCAGGGCTTATTTTATGAGTCAATGAACATGGCTCAGCTATGGAATTTGCCCGTGATTTACGTTTGTGAGAACAACCTTTATGGTGAATATACTCCAACTTCAAAATCGACCTCTGGAACCCAGCTGGCTAGGGCAGAGGCATTCGGGATGGATAATGTTGAGATTAACGGTCAGGATGTTCGCCTCGTTTACCAAACAGTACAACGATTAGTTGAACGCGCTCGCGCCGGCGAAGGGCCTACTTTTCTTCTCTGCCGCACCTACCGTTTTCGAGGACATCATGTAGGAGATATAGATCGTTCTTATCGATCGCGTGAAGAAGAAGAGAAGTGGCAGACAGAAAATGATCCNCTAAAAATACTATCCGACTGGTTAGTCTCTGACAAGATGGTCGAGCTGGATTTATTTAGTCAGATTGAGGACGAAGTTCGTGCTNAAGTTGAGGCTGCGGTGACTTTTGCTCTCAACGCGTCTTTTCCGGACGAAATGGAGGTGGATGCACATGTCTACGCTTGAAAATGGTCGCGAAATTACTTTTGGAGAAGCGGTAAAAGAAGCTCTCATAGAAGAAATGCATCGTGACTCTCACGTTTTCATAATCGGTGAGGATGTAGCTGAAGCGGGGACGGTTTTCAAGGTTCTAACTGGTTTATTGGATGAATTTGGACCGGATCGTGTGATCGATTCACCTATATCAGAGGCAGGTATTACTGGTATTGGAGTTGGTGCCGCGGTGACAGGAATGCGTCCTGTAGTTGATATCATGTTCGGAGACTTCACCACTTTGGCTATGGACCAGATGGTTAATCAAGCTGCTAAAACCCATTATATGTCTGGTGGAAAACTACGGGTTCCAATGGTGATCAGGACGACCATGGGAGCCGGGCGTCGTTCTGCTGCACAACACTCACAGTCGCTACATGCTTGGTATAGTCATATCCCTGGTCTAAAGGTCGCTATACCGTCAACACCATATGATGCCAAAGGCTTGATGAAAACAGCCATTCGGGAAGATAATCCCGTAGTCATCGTCGAAGACAAAATGATGTATAGTCTAAAGGGAATTGTACCGAATGAGGAGTATACCATTCCTCTTGGAGTAGCCGATGTCAAACGGGTTGGAGAGGATATTACACTTGTGGCTACCAGTCAGATGGTTCACTTGGCTTTGGAAGCGAGTCAGAAGTTAGCTGAATTAGATATTAGTGCCGAGGTGGTCGATCCCCGTACAACTTTCCCTTTAGACAAACAGACCTTGATTGATTCCGTCAAGAAAACCAGTCGGGCTATTGTGATTGATCAAGGTTATCAACGTTATGGTGTCACAGGGGAAATTGCTTCTGTGATAGCGGACGGAGCCTTTTACTATTTAGATGCTCCTGTCAAGCGAATTGGAGCTATGGATGTACCTATCCCATTCTCACCGGTTTTGGAAGACCTAACCATCCCAAGTGTCCCTGATATAGTTGAGATGGCCAAAACGCTGTGCGGGCGATACTGATTCCTTACACTGAATCAGAAGATAGCTGCCGATTAGATTGAGCTGCGGCTAGCGAATTCTCACCGACGTTCCTGATTTTGTCTCCCGTGTNTTATGTATGGGAATTCAANTCGNAAATCAACTNAGTTTCGTACTTTGGGGGATAAAGCCTACAAGGCATATTTGGCAGCAAATCGCTCNTTCATTGACTNCCACTAAATATTTTTTGATCACAGATCTTGANAAACAGAAAGGATTTAATCGGCTATGAAATGGAACGCTTGGCTGGGATTTGGGTTGTTTATTGCTGTTGTATTACTACTCAATTCGATACTTTATTATATGGTGAGGAAAATAATGCAAATTGCTCAATCGTTGTTTTAATGTTTCCAGTTTTCCTGCTTATTTGATCAGTAACCGTTACCAGTTAGTTAGAGAGGTAGGCTTGTGTTTTTGAGATTGTCATATTTGGGTTTAGTAATTGTACTGATATTTTTCCTCGCGGGTTGCAATTCAGATACAAAGAATTCTGACATTTTATGGTTTGAGGAAGCAACTAGTTTTCTGGAAGGATTAGCGCTAGTGAAAGTAGCCAACAGGTATGGATACCTTGCTACTAATGGAAAATATATAGTAGAACCTCGTTTTGAGGATGCTTCTCCTTTTGCTGAAGGTCTAGCTGCGGTAAAAGTAAAAAATAAGTGGGGGTTCATCGATAAAACTGGGAAAGTTGTTATTAAACCTGAATATGATCGGGTATTTTCTTTTGCCGAGGAGTCAGCCTGCATCAATGTCGGTGGGAAGTGGGGATTCATTGACAAAACGGGAAAGACGATAATCCAACCTCAGTTTGATAACGCGTTTCCTTTCTCAGAAAACTTGGCTCCGATAACAGTTGGAGATTGGCAAACGGGCAAATGGGGATTTATTGACAAGACCGGAAAGTATGTGATTCAACCTCAATACGATGACGCTGCCCCCTTTTCAGATGGTTTAGCCTGTGTCAGAATCGGAGATTGGCAAACAGGCAAGAGTGGGTATATAGATACAAAAGGAACAATGGTGATCCAACCTCAGTTTGAGTTTGGGTTTGCTTTCACTNCCGGTTTTGCAAAGATCCGATCAGAGGGGAAATATGGATTTATCAAAAAAAACGGAAAGATGATCATCCCTCCTCAATTTGATAGTACTGGTGCATTTGAAGAAGGATACGCCAGTATAGAAAGGAACGGAAAATCAGGATTTATCGATAAAACCGGTGTGGTAACCATTCACCCTCAGTTTGATGAAGTGAGTTCGTTTCAAGAAGGACTAGCTAGCGTGAAGTTAAAGGATAAATGGGGATTTGTTGATACTAATGGTAAAATGATCGTCAAACCGCAATTCGACTGGGTTGGAGGATTTCGGCTAGGTATAGCAAACATAAAATCAAAAGAAAAGTGCGGTTTTATTAATACCGACGGTAAAATGATTATTCAACCCCAATTTGATGAGGTAATTGGATTTTCTGATGTGGGGCTAGCAGCGGTAAAGGTTAGTGATAAATGGGCATATATTGATAAAGACGGGAAGTTTTTGAAACGTTTCAAATAGTGATAATTTTGATTGAAATAATCAGATTTTTGTTGGATTTAGGGAAGATTTTTGTTTGATCCATAATAATTTTAGCAAGTTAACAAGGAGCAAAAAATGGAAGCAAGTTTAAAAGATAATCGTTCCGAAAATTCTGGATGGCTGACACCACAACAGGTTGAGCAGTTCGAAGATGATGGGTTATTAATCATTCGTGCCATTTTGCCTCCTGAAGCAATGCAACCATTAATTGATGAAATGATGCAAAAAGTCGAAATGGCAGTTGATGAGGCAGTCAAATTGGGATTGTTGGATCGAAATTTTGAAGATGCTCCTTTTTCAACTCGTTTAGCACTTGCAGAGCATGCATGTTCAGATCATGGCCGGTTATGGCAGAATTATTTTCGTGATCAAAAACCCAGATCGCATGGTATGTTTGTCCTCAGAAGCTTCCCGATTTTACTGAACATCGTAGAATCGCTAATCGGCCCTGAAATTTTGGCACATCCGCAATTCAATATCCGTGCTAAGATGCCAGATCAACAGAGCACTGTTATTCCTTGGCATCAAGACTTGGCTTATTTAGTATCAGAAGAAGCTGGTGAAACATTAGTTGTGAACCTCTGGATTCCATTGGTAAGGGCCCATGCTGAGCATGGGTGCATGCAGTTGTTACGCGGTTCACACTGTTTAGGACTCCTACCACATAACTATCAAGATCAAACGCCAGGTCACACAGGATCAAAAGGAATTGCCGAAACGGATCTCCCTAATTGCGAAATTGTGACTGCTGAATTGGATGTTGGGGATGTATTAGTAACCACAGAGCGACTTATTCATCGAGGGATCCCTAATAGGTCGGATGTCGTCAGATGGAGTGTAGATACACGGTACAGCCAAATTGGTCTACCAACAGGCCGAGAATCTGTGCCTGGCTTTGTGGCACGCAGTCATAACCAACCTGAAAGTGTTGCAAAAACTTATCACGACTGGAATCGATTATTTTTATGATGTCAGCGCAATGACTCAATAGATCAAATGTCTGCAACCTTTAGAAGTTTTGATTTATTGTTTTTTTTCGTACAATAAAATATGGAGGAATAAAGGCTAATGAATGCAGATGAAAGGTATCTCTTTGATTTGATGGGTTATGTCATCATTCCAGATGTCCTGACTGCCGAAGAGGTTAAACAATGCAATCAGGCAATTGACCATCATATTGGACAGTTGCGCGAAATGCCAAATTCACTGGCGGGTGGTTCAGAAGCATTAGCAGGAACGTCTCATCGCAAGGACATGGGGGGTATGTTATCTTGGGATCGTCCTTGGTGTGAACCTTTTCGGCAGTTATTGGTTCATCCTAACGTTTCGCCGTATCTAGAGACTATCTTGGGAAAATCTTATCGTCTTGATCATGGTCCGGGTTTAATTGCTATGGATGAAGGAACAGAAGGGGGAACTCTACATGGAGGAGGAATCGAACGTCCTAATTTTTCGGAGGCTTATTTTTTTAAAGATGGTCGAATTTATTGTGGACTAACTGTGGTGGAATTTATGTTGGCTGACGAAGGACCAGGGGATGGAGGGTTGGGCCTTATACCAGGGAGTCACAAGGCCAATCTCTCCTGTCCTCGTGCCATGAAATTATACCAAGAATATCGACAGTACGTGGTTGAGGTACATGCTAAAGCAGGAGATGCGGTAGTCTTTACCGAAACACTAACCCATGGAACATTACCCTGGAAAGCAAAACACCAGCGGAGAGCATTATTATATAAATTTAGTCCAGGATTCCAAGCCTACAGCCAAGGTGCCCATCAAGTGACCTACCCTGATTATATTGAGGATATGACTCCAGAAGAACGGGCGGTAATGGAAGCACCACATATCCGACGTTAAACACTATATGGAGGAATTGAACATGGATAAAGTTTATCGTGTCGCCATCATTGGTACTGGACGCATGGGAGGCCTTATCGAAGACGAGTTGTCAGCTAACCAGTTTTCTAGCCCCTACGGTCACTTCAGTGCATATCAATACATCCAACAAACCGAAGTTATCGCCGTTGCTAATCGAAGTTCAGACCGTTTACAAAGGTTTGCTAAACGGTTTGGTATTAGCAATACTTATCTTGATTACCAACGGATGATTGAGAAAGAAAAACCGGATATTGTCAGTATTACTACCCCCTCCTTTGCCCGTGCTGAACCAATCATCTTTGCGGCTGAGCATGGTGTTAAAGGTATCTATGCTGAAAAAGGATTATGTGCTTCGCTGGAAGAAGCAGACCGAATATCGATGGCATGCCGTCAAAATAACATTGCTTTTAACTGGGGTGCTATGCGTCGCCACCACAATGGATTTATCCGTCTACGCGAGGCGATTCAAAACGGGGAAATCGGTCAACCACACTATGCCATTATGTACGCTCAAACTGATCTTATCAAGCATCATCCACATACTTTAGATCTCGTTTCAATGTTACTTGGCGATCCACAACCGGTTTGGGTAGAAGGGCGATTAACAGAGTCACGCGGCACGCGTTCAGCACCCGATTACGATGTCAAACAGCATGCGTTTCTACCACCGGAAGGAGAGGAGATAGCTGATCCGATGGTGGATCTCTTTCGCGTCGGTTACGCTCATCATGATGATAAGCAAAAAATGCGCACAGAAGGAGTATTCTTACCAGTTGCGGGGCGGTTCGATATTGATGTGCATGGTACAGAAGGGACTGCAATGGCTTGGGATAATGGTGGTATATTTCGCATTCGCCGTGGACGTAGCAAGACAACTGAAATCGAAGAAAAGGTTATCAAACCANCAGGTGAAAGCCCAACGGTCTGTACTATTCGGGATATTATAAATGAGATAGAAACCGGAAAACGTACGTCTGGTAATATTGANGTCACTATGCAGTCAGTAGAGGTACAGTTCGGTCTAGCTCATTCTCACTTACAGGGTGGAGAGAGAATAACATTGCCAGTTGTGGATCGTCANCTTTATATTCCTGGCGGCTAAACCCGTCGTTTAAATAAGGAGAATTATCCNTTTGATAATACAANCGGAACCAGCAGACTCGCGGCCNAAAATGGATTGGCTAATTGATGGANCCCAATTTCAAGCNCAAGTTTATCNNAACGNTGCAGATTTGGTTCTGAGTAATGGTTTGATTCGACGTGCTTGGCGTTTAGATATGAACGCTGCCTGTGTTGCTTATGATAATTTAATCACTGGAGACCCTCTTCTGCGTGCTGTTCGTCCTGAAGCACAAATTACTATTGATAAGAAGACAATATCTGTCGGTGGGCTGACGGGACAATCGAATCACGCATATCTAACAGAGGAATTTATCGATCAGCTCAAAGATGATCCGGAGACCTTACGCTTTTCTGAATTTCGGGTTGGAAAGCCAATCGAACGATTGGTATGGAAACCTGCCCGACATCATGCACCAGAGTCAAAGTGGCCGCCCGAAGGTCTTACTTTGGAGATGGATTTTGTTCCCGCAGGAGACCCGTCGTTTTCTGTCACAATTCACTATCAGCTTTATAGTGGTATCCCTGCCATTTCAAAATGGTTAACCGTACAAAATCTGGGTAGGGAAAAAATTACTATTAATCGGTTCACGTCTGAAATCCTAGCTGTCGTACCATATGAAGATCCAGTTGAGTGGAGAGATGTCCCTATTACACCTCCGAATCTTCATGTTGAAACGGACTACGCTTTTGGAGGTTTTAGCCACAAAAATAGTTCAAAGCATTCCGTTCATTGGACAATAGATCCCCAATTTCATACCCAAGTTAATTACGCTAACAAAAATCCATGTCTGCTTGAGGTTTANCCTCCACAGGGCCCCGAACAGGACATTCTATCCAAAGGTACGTTTGAATCATTTCGGGCGTTTGAACTGTTGTACGACTCAACCGATCGAGAAAGNAAAGGCTTAGCCCTTCGGAGATTGTACCGTATGATTGCCCCATGGATCACTGAAAATCCTTTAATTTTGCATGTTGTCAGTACAAAACCAGAAACGGTTCAAAANGCTATTGATCAAGCAGCAAANTGTGGTTTCGAGATGNTCAGCTTGAGTTTCGGTAGTGNTATCAACATGGAGGATGAAAGCGACGATAACTACCAGAAATGTAAAAGCTTAGCCGATTACGCTAATTCAAAAGGGGTGCATCTTGGCGGTTATTCTTTATTATCCAGCCGTCGTATTCAGCCTGANATTGACAATATTGTTAATCCTAATACGGGTGNACCAGGCGGGCAAACCCATGGTTACTGCCCCGCACTGGCNTCTAAGTGGGGGCAAAACTACTTCCGAAAACTGCGAGTTTTTTTTCAGAAGACGGGTTTTCTTCAGTTCACACATGATGGTTCTTATCCGGGAGACGTCGACTCAGCGGTTCGTCCACCACTGCAAAAAGGTGTTGAAGACTCGCANTGGNTCCAGTGGNAAATAGTTTCTGATTTCTATAANTGGCAAAGATCCCTCGGTATTTATGTACGTGTGCCGGATTACTATTTTCTAAGTGGATCAAATGAGTGTGGTATGGGATATCGGGAAGTGAACTGGTCTCTGCCACGTATTCAGCAGCAGATTCATACCCGTCAAAACATCTTCGATGGNACATGGGAGAAAACACCTAGTATGGGTTGGATGTTTGTGCCGCTAACGCAGTATCANGGAGGTGGCGATGCCGCCACTATTGAACCATTAGATCNACATCTAGATCACTATGAAACTATGTTAGCTTCTAATCTGCTGTTTGGTGTGCAGGCAGTTTATCGTGGAGTCCGTTTGTACGATGAAGAAAAGACAAAAAANATGGTAAGTCGAATGGTCGCACTTTATAAAAAATATCGCCACATTCTTGAGTCGGATTTGATTCACTTAAGGCGAGCTAACGGNCGCAAAATCGACTACATGTTGCATGTTAATCCTAAATTGCCGGAAAAGGGGTTTCTATCTGTTTTTAATCCAACTCCAAAAAGTATAACTGAAGTTATTGTCTTATCCCTTTACTACACGGGATTGACGGATACTGCTGAAATAAGTCAGGGAGACGATCTTTCTAAAACATACAGATTGGATCGNAATTATTGTGTTGAACTGTCCGTCACGGTTCCTGCTACTGGNTACACTTGGTTTGTGGTTCGTTGAGACGGAAAGTACGGTAATATCCTTTAATGGATTACAGAGAAGAATAAGTAGAGTGTTATTTGAACTCGGTTACTAACGCTTGCCGGTAACCCACCGACAGCTTTCGTCATGGCTGATATTGCCACTCAGTTTCTGAAGATGTTTGCATCACTGGTCAATTTAACATAGACAGGGATAGAAATCNAGGTCCTCTAGAATACTACAATGGTGGTAACAGAACACTGAGGGCATGGACAGTATGTTGCTGGATGCCTAGGGTCGGCTTCGAGNCCAAAGTGGAATCGAGAAAAGGGAATTGACAATCGGACTTACTAGATATCTGGGTAGGTACCGCCACATTGTCCCTAAATTACAGTTCGAACATTTTTTTTTGGTAATTTTGTTCGGTGTAGGTATCGCTATCGCTATTTAAGACCGTCTAGGATGGCAAGATTTCACGCAGAGGTTTCTTCTTGCCTTCTTCTAATAAGCTTAGGTACACAGGAGGAATACTATATTAACTTCCTGTAGATAGCCTATGAGGATCCAGATGCATACAAATCCCAAACCAAACAGCAAATTTAAGAATAAAAAAGTTTTGAGGTTTGAGCTGAATTTAAGTTNNCTGGGAGAATACTCAAAACTAGTCTTGTTTTGTTGAATAGTTCTGATAGATAGAAAATTTTGCCTGATTTCGTNAAAGACGTTATCATCTTCTTAGAAGGTTTTTTCGTCTGGGTACTAAGTAAATATCTTTAAAATGTAAATTAATTGTTTTGGATAAAACCATCTCAAATTCACCCTTCTTTAATTGAGAATAAATGAACCTATTAGAGAGGGGAAAAGAGTTGGGTTTTTATTTTGATTTTACATCTAGCTGTGCTAGAATGGGAGCTAGATTGTCTTCGGCGTTTCGACTGTAAGGAGTAGTATGATGGGAGATAGCCCCAGGAAAAATTCAAAGCAGCAATTTGAGGATGATTTCCTGCTTTTTGAGGACAATGATCCTGATGAATCAGGTGATTCTGAAGAGCAGATTAACCTTCCTCGATCGCTAATTCTTGTAGAGCGACTCATTTATACAATTGAAGACGAGGATCCAATTAAACAAGTTTTATATAATTTGCGGCGTGAGATTATTCAGGAAGAGATCACTTTTCAGGAAGCGAGAAAAACCCTAGCGGAAATGCAGAAATCAATTGATAAATTGACTGCTCCTGCTAATCGAGTTGCTACGTTGATTAATTTGGCAACGAAGGATTGCGCACAGGTCATTTTGGGAGGATCGGAATATTACACCAATATCGACTCGGCTATCGATCCCGCCAGCCTGAAGATCGGTCATAACGTTTTGCTCAACGAAGCTTATGTCATTGTAGGGGATTTGGGATATAACCAATTTGGACCAACGGTCAAAATTACGGATTTATTGCCTGATGGCAGATTAAAGATTGGACAGGAACAGGGACTCAATTCACAGGTATTACAGCGCTCATCCGATCTAGTTGGTGAGGATTTGAAGATCGGTGACCAAGTTCGTGTAGATCCAAATTTTAGAGTTGCTCTTGAAAGGATTGAGGGACAGGAAGCCAGTCATTACTATGTTGAAGATTTGCCAGAAGTACCTTGGGAAAAAGTTGGAGGACTGGATGACACCATCCAGTTGATTAAAGATACTATCGAACTGCCTATTCTCCACCCGGATTTATTCAGGAAGTTTGATTTCTCAATGCCAAAAGGGTTTCTACTTCATGGTCCTCCTGGGTGTGGAAAAACTCTCGTAGGGAAAGCAACTGCATATGGACTAACTGAGCGTTTGAAGGAAGAGAGTAATATCGAGATAGAAGGGTGTTTTTTACATATCAAGGGGCCTGAGATACTCAACATGTGGCTGGGCGAATCCGAGAGAAAAGTCCGCGAAATCTTTGATATAGCACGCCAGAAAAAGAAAGAAGGAATGCTTCCGTTTATTTTTATTGATGAAGCAGAGTCTATTTTGGGAACACGACGGTCTTTGAGAGCGCACAATATATCTAATACTGTGGTCCCAATGTTCTGCGCGGAAATGGACGGTATAGAATCGCTACAAGATATTGTAATCATCTTGGCAACAAATAGACCTGACTTAATCGATCCTGCAGTGCTACGTCCCGGTCGCATCGATCGAAAAATTAAAGTTAACCGGCCTGATAAGGAATCAGCATCCAAAATTCTTAACATCTATCTGACTCAGGAACTTCCAATTTCTCCTGAGTTGCTTGAGAGGCACGGAAATAATGTCACCAGCGCCGTTGATAATTTAACGGATCAACTAATTAACGAAATGTTCTCACGAACAGAGGCAAACAGGTTCTTGGAAGTCTCACTCCAAAGCGGTCGGCGGGATATTCTGCATCGGGGAGATCTATGTAGTGGTGCAATCATCGCCTCAATTGTCCAGCGTGCCAAGGAATCAGCGATTAAGCGTATCATCCAAAGTGGTGATGAGTCGATCGGTATTTGTTTGTCAGATTTGCTGGACGCCTTTCATGCCGAATATACAGAGAGCGATATTTTCCCTTCAACAGACAATATATCTGATTGGCTGAAACTTATTGATTATGATCCCGAGAATGTGGTCAAAGTTGTACCAACTCGTCCGGAAAAATCAAAGCGAAAGAAGCGCGAAAATATGAGTGTAATTTAAATGAATAGACTTATTGGAATTGAAACGGAATATGGTATTACACTGAATACCGAAAAAGANTGTGATCCCGTCCGTGAATCGATTGAACTGATCAAGAGTTATCGCCGTGAAGATTTTCGACCAATGTGGGATTACAAGGGCGAAGACCCNTTTCGTGATGAACGAGGCTTTCGTGCAAATANGTTGCATGAGCATCCCGATGAAGCAGATTATCAGAGTATGGATCAGCAACATCCCGAAAGCTTTGTNGAAATTAAAAGCGATCTTATTTTAACCAATGGTGCNAGGCTTTATAATGATCACGCTCATCCAGANTACTCGACGGCAGAATGTCAGAATTTGTTTGACTTAATTGCTCACGATAAAGCCGGAGAAAGGATCCTGCAGCAGTGTGCAGATCGTCGTAGTCAGAANCTGAATAAAGATGTAATCCTGTACAAAAACAACACCGATTACAAAGGTCACAGCTATGGTTGTCATGATAACTACTTGATGCGTCGTGATATTCCTTTTGATTACCTAAAAGAAAGCTTGATACCATTNTTGGTTACACGCCAAATTTTTGCTGGTGCNGGGAAACTTGGTATAGAGTCGGAAAAAGGAATGATTTCTCCTGGATCCTATCAAATTAGTCAACGAGCTGATTTTTTTCAGGTTGAAGCCAGTGTTGATACCATGCACAAACGACCGATCTTTAACACACGCGACGAACCGCACGCGGATCCTCAGAAATATCGACGGCTACANGGAATTGCTGGAGATGCTAACATGTCTGAGTACTCGACGGCATTGAAGNTTGGGTCAACTGCGTTGGTCATCGATTTAATTGAATTGCGGTTGATTCCAGATAATTTCGCTGTTATTGAACCCACTGAGGCAATCAAAGAAATATCACGAGATCAAACCTGCCGATGGCAGTTTCGNCTGAAAGATGGTAANACTACAACAGCCATTGATCTTCAAAGACAATATCTTGAACTGGCCAAGCAGCATCTTGATCCCAACAATGGTGAAACTGATTGGATCCTAGCTGAGTGGGAGGCTATACTTAACCAATTAGAACAGGANCCGATGGAATTGGTGGATCGTATTGATTGGGTGGCAAAAAAATGGCTTCTAACTACTTTTGTTGAGGAAGAAGGGATTAAGTGGGATGATCCGTGGCTACAGAGTCTAGCNCTTCAGTACCACGANATTGATCCAGAGAATGGCCTCTACTACGCACTTGAAATGCAAGGTTCCATGCGTCGTGTTGTTACAGATGACCAGATTAATCACGCCATTCATAATCCTCCGAAAGATACTCGCGCCTATTTCCGGGGCAAGTCGATTGATAAATTTACTAACCAAATGGAATCAGTTCAATGGGATCATGTTACCTTTAACCTAAATGGGAAGGTGGTTTCAGTCAACATGAATAAATTGGCTGATCCAGAAATTGCTGAAAAGTATAATCGGGTTCTTGATCAAGCTCAAACAGTAGAAGAACTAATCAATAAACTAGATATCGAATAATTTNCACCTGCCCTTCAATTTACAAAAAGGAGATCAATTCATGCCAGTTGAAGATACCTNGACAAAACGCCATATCCNCTTGCGAGATCGTGTTCAAAAACCAGCNAAACCAATTGGNCCGGACGACAGCAGCGATGATGGTGACGGCCCTAAGCGTCCGAAGGTTGACAAGCCAGAGACCGAAGAGTTACTTCGACGCATGCGCCGTGTTGATAAAGATCAGTCTCGGCGTTACCGCCAGAGAACGGGTGAGTGANGNTGCCATCAGGAGATTTTCTCGACCTCTTAAAAAAAAATGGTTATGAACTTCATTCCGATNCCTCTGGACTGGAACGTGTTTCAAAGGAGGCGAATTTGGAACTGACTGAAGGGACCACGGTTGTAGCTGTGCGTTATAAAGACGGAGTGATGATTGCTGGGGACCGGCGTGCGACTGCTGGAAATACGGTGATGTATGATCGNGCTGATAAAGTTTTGGAACTCGATGAGTATTCCGTTATAGCGGTTGCTGGTTCACCTGCGATTGCATACGAAATTGCCAGAACACTTGAGCATTCATTCCAATATTTTCGCCGAAGTCAGTTACAGGAACTGAGTTTNGAGGGAAAACTACGTATGCTTTCACGGCTAATTCGTGAAAANTTTCCGATGGCGATGCAAGGAGCTGGAGTAATTCCTATTTTAGCAATTTATGATCCTCAGAGCGGAGATGATGGAGGTGGGAAAATTTTTTTTTACGATGCACTTGGAGCACAATTCGAAGTGAGTGATTTCGCTACTTCCGGCTCTGGGTCAGTTTGGATNAGAGGTGTTCTCTACCACCTNAACCGATGGGGAAAGATTCCGCTGGCTNACATGAACGAAAATCAGGCAATTACNAATATAATGAAACTTCTCGAAACTGCGTCCGAGTATGATGCAGCAACAGGCGGCTACAACTCACGATCGTCTATATTCCCAACCATTAAAANAATTACGAGTAATGGTATTGCTGATCTNCAANCTGAAAAACTGCGCCAAATCTATGAAAANTCGGTTGAGGTGAAACTTGCTTGACGAACCTTATCGATATTTAGAAGCGGTNAGTAATCGCCGCGATTATGTTGAAGACCAATTGCGTCAGGGAAGTCCCGTTGTTAGTTTACAATATGATGATGGAATCCTGCTCCTGACAGTAGGTCGTGGACAACGAAAAATCTATGAAATCCATAACCATATCGCCCTAGCTGCAATTGGNCATGCNGCTGATATTGAGAGNCTCCGCCTACTTGCAACTGATGCGGCTTCTGTCCAAGGNTTTCAAAGCTCTGTTGACGANGTCACTTTACATCGATTAACAAATTTCTTGCTTGCACCAACGNTNAAAAGGGAGTTTGAAGCTGTTTTCTCCTCACCNATTATAGCGAAAATGTTGCTAGTNGANCTGAATGGGNTTCACTGTGAAAGTCAGTTTATATCCCTAAATTATGATGGAACAACACAAGTGGATCAAANGGNCGGAGTGTTGGCGGGNAACGAAGAAATTGAATCTGTTATGCGCACACATCTGTCAGTTCCTTCGCAGAATATCTCACTTCAAGCGGCTTTTGAGCTTGCGCTTGAAACATGGGCGGTTGGTAGACACCGTAGTCTTCAGGACGACGATAATAGTAACCGGAATGATGAAGATGATGGCGATGAGGACGTAATTGAAAAACANCAATTGCTANAGATAGTTCAAGAAGCGCGAGAGCAAGGTGAAATTGAAATNGGTATCTTGGATGTATCCCGACGAAGTAAGAGTAAATTTCGTTTGTTGTCAACTACAGAAACTGATGCAATGGTTGAATGCGCCAGAGAAGAATTATGAGTCGGAGGATCTTTGGNATTGAAACCGAGTTTGGTTGCTTAATAAAGGGTGATTCATTTCGAACAGCGGAAGAAGCTTCCGTCCGAATTAAAGATTATGTATTTGACGAACTCTCACTTGGCATTGCTGACATGCATTATCGCGATTGGGGTGAGCCACCATTCAATGGAGGCTTTCTGTATAACGGAGGTCGGCTTTATATGGATATGGGACACTTAGAGTATGCTAGTCCTGAGTGCGTAAAACTTTTTGANTTGGTTGCNTACGATCGCGCAATTGATTTTCTGGTTGTTAAGATCCTTNACGATCTACAGGTTTCAGAAGANCTCTCTTTCATTAAAAACAATATAGATCACCTAACTGGAGCAACGTTTGGTTGTCATGAAAACTATCAATTGTTGCGCAGCGTTCCGTTTTATAAACATGTTATTCCAACATTAATGCCGTTCTTTGTAACTCGACAGATTTATGCGGGTGCTGGGCGTGTCGGNGGCCATGATGAAGTGGCTGACATAAATCAGGTTGGTCACGAAGCGAGCGATTTTATCGGTTTTCAAATATCTCANCGTGCGGATCACATTGTAGCCGAAGTCTACGAGTGGATCCAGTTTAGCCGTGCTATTATCAATACTCGTGATGAACCTNTGGCTGACCATAACAAATATCGTCGATTGCATCTTTTGGTTGGTGACTCGAATATGGCGGAATATACTACTGCATTGAAAGTTGGTGCGACATCATTGGTGCTCGATTTTCTCGAAAAAGGCCACCACCCTCCTAACTTAACATTAGCTGATCCAGTCAAGGCCATCAAGGAAATCTCCAGGGATCAATCTTTTGAATGGATTGTNGAACTTNAATCAGGCAAAACNATTTCTGCTATTGATTTACAGCTTGAGTACCTTCAAGTTGCGCAAAAATGTTTAAGCGGTGATGATGAAGAAACAGATTGGGTTTTGACAGAATGGGAATCAGTCTTAGAAGATTTAGCATGCAATAATCACGGAAATCTCGTGGGCCGAGTTGATTGGGTAACGAAGAAATGGTTATTGGAAACATTTATGGAGGATGAAAACCTTGANTGGGATGATCCNTGGGTGGAAAGCCTGGATCTTGAGTACCATAACATCCATCCTGAAACAGGTTTGTTTTATCATTTAGAAGATCAGGGGGTAGCACCCCGTCTAACAACTGATGAGCAGATCTGGAGTGCCGCCGAAAAACCGCCACAAAACACAAGAGCAAAAGCGCGTTCTTCAGTAATGCAATATCTTGGTGAATATCATCTTCCCTGTATAGTTGATTGGCATCAAATTTACTTTACCAACGACGACCCATTTGAACTCAAGGACCCATTCTACACCTATGATAATGAAGTTGAACAATTGTTAAAAAGATTAGAACGAATGCGTTCCAGTGAGAGTCCTCAAGACTCCNAATAACACCAGAACAGTCTTACAATTATTAATCATTCTATATGGATCANGTGTCGATCTGCAAAGTCCATATATCGTTCCCAATCATATTCTGTAACATCATGTTTCCCCGCACGAATATGATACCCAATAATGCTCGTTATCGGTTGATGGAGTTCCGGCATCTCATCAGCGGCCAAACCCTTGGTTCCAAGCATGCAGTATACTGATTCAGCCTCCTGAGCAGCTAAAAACTCTCCACGGGGATCCGCCCACAAATCTTCCTCNGCGCTAGCTACATATACCGGNCGAGGCGCAATTAAGGCTATCAGCATATGTTGGTCAACCGGAAGCTCATCTTCATTATCGTTGAATTGTGTAAAATTGGCACAAAACCAATGTTCAAATCTATTGATCCTGCGAACAGTTTCACCGAAACGCCGTCTAGACAAGGCAGCTCCACAACAACCGGAATTGTTNGAGATAACCAGAGCAAAACGNCTGTCTTGTGCACCAGCCCATAACGCCGCCTTCCCCAAGCGNGAATGTCCCATTACCGCCACGCGTTCGTGATNAATACTTTGATCAACTTCAAAATAATCCATAGCACGGCTGAGTCCCCAAGCCCAAGCACCAATAGCTCCCCATTCGTTTGGAGCTGGTTGTGTTTGACCTATTTGATAAAATAGAGGATGTACTCCATTTTGGAACCCATCATGAAAATCGGGATCCATATCACCACAGTAAATAGTTGCTAGAGCATATCCGCGGGTTACGATTTTTTTAACTGACCAACGACTTGAATTAGACCCACGCGANTGTTCAGTAGCACGGTTATTCTCAATACCAAGTTCTTGATTATTATTTATCCATTGTTTTGATAATTTAATTNNGGGATCTAAGTGGATAGTGTGATTACCATGAAAATTAAGCCCANCNNAAACTGGAACGGGGCCTTCCAGTTCAGATGGTAGATATAGAAGAATATTTATTATTGGACTACCTTCATAATCACCAAACGAGATTTCAACTTCCTTACGTATAGCTTTACCATTAAGNCTTTCAGAATCAACCGAGATAACTTTGAAGTTAATATTTCNTAACTCGCCTGGAACTTTNCCATAAATAAACTCTTCAAAGAGNTGCAAGATTTCAGGACGACGCTTTTTGAACCACACNTCNGCGTTATTTACCGTAGTATTATCNANNCATATCAGTGGGTCAGGCAAAACATAATCAGGAACCATAGTCTCATCATCGTTNATTTCTGGTGGTGCAAGCTTAGTGTAAGCTCCAGATGAGACTATGAGTAACATTGAAGATATCAGAATTACCAANAACGCCTCCTTGAAATGTTTAGCACAATAGATGTTCAACCCATGGTTGTACTTTCATTATGGACTAAACAATGCTAGTAATAACGTTTGATCTATAATTGTCCTTCAATTCGATAACAATGATATAATTCCCAATCATAGCCGTTTAGAGAAAGAATCTCAATTTGTTACTAATACCTAAAGTAATCATAGTGGAAATTTATATGCTGCTACGTGTAGGGGGCTCCCAGTTTCCTAAGCGACATCTTGAGGTGACACATGAAATTTAAAAGCAGTGAAATCCTAAATATAAGTCGTGATTTCTTCTTCGACATTGCACTTCCTATCCTGCAAAACAATTTACCTGTCATCGTTAATGAATCAGCCTGTGGTTTCTTTGGATATGGATCTGAATGTCTGGGTATGGATGATGAACACTCACAAGATCACCATTTTGGGCTACGGATCAATATGCTAACCCCAGAGAACTTAATAAAAGGAAAAAAGGACGAAATCCTCAATAAGTTTTCTGAAGAGTTGCCAGCTACTTATCAGGGATTCTCACTTCGGTCTGGACATGTTGCAGGCGTTGGAATAACACCAGAAAGTTTAGAAGGATTCCTTTCTCGCACTATTGGTATTACATCTACACCAAAAACTTCCGTTGATTGGTTGAAAATTCCGGAAGAAGATATCATACATGTTATTAATGGTGAAGTTTGGCACGATCCCAAAAACCAATTTTCAGAAATTAGGTCCGTTTTACAGGGATATTATCCAGATCACGTCTGGAAAAGGCGTATAGCACACTGGTGTCGCTATTTCTCAGGCATGGGACTATATGCCATGAAACGCGCCGTTTTACGAGAAAATTGGATCTATGCCACCACAGCTTTCGGACGGACAATAAAATGGGCTTTAGAACTAGCATTTCTGCTGAATCGAACCTATTTCCCATATGACAAATGGTTATACCCATTTTTTGAGACATTACCCTGTTTAGCACCACAAATGAATCCGTTACTAAAAGAAGCAATGTCAGATGGGTGTTGTTGGGAGAGAAAAATTGATATTTTCGAACATATCTCGGATCAGCTGGACGCTAGAATGGTAGAATTGGAACTGGTTCCCCCACACTCGCGCTTTACAGGATCGATTACCTCCGGATATCGATTACTCGAACACAACTACGCAGTGATCCTGAAAAGTTTACCAGAAGAGATAATTCCCATTGTACCATTATGGGATCAAGTACATCTTGAGTCATTTCACAGCGCCTATGCAGCACAACTACCCATTGAACAGTGGGATGCTGTCTTAAATTTAACGACTGATTAAGAAACTGTTAAAACCAGATCAGTTAATCTAAACTGATTCGGAGATCCAGCGATGAGATTTTTCCCTGCCTCGATTTCGCAACTGGTTGTCTCGGATTTAATTTTAACTTAAATCTAAGATAGTGATCTAGATTACTGAACGGCGAAAGTTATCGAACGGGAACTATCAAAACCCGAAGGTTTATTTTATTATTATGCTAGCTTGAAAGAAAATGATCTGAGCGATTTATTTGATATCAGTAACTTTTCGATTTGCGAGTAATTGATGATGATAAGCTTACAATTTGGTTCAGAAATGAAGCACTACTGAACTTCGGAAGCTTTTGGTATCCTAATTGCTGGCGATAGGTATGCGGAAGAAACGCCAAGATATCATCAACCGTGTTAGCCGCAACACTGAAAGTTGTCTTCCTATTCCTGATTATCAAAGATTTTCGAGATATTGACAAGTACACTCAGTGGACAAACAACCTGATATTCGCCCGATGGCAATCAAAACACATCCGCGACAATTTGGGAGCTTGTTAACAGCATCAATTATGTTTCTTACGGAAAACCAGCTTTTGTTCCCGATCATTACCATAGAGTGTCAGCTGGCCATCGTTAATCCTGTATGAGTTTACCTTGTCTAACCACTGCAGAAACTTCGTTTCTTGCTCCATTATTCCTTCAGGTTGAAGACACCACATCTCTGTGGAAGCAATATCTGTAATCGAGAGTTGGCTNTCATCTCCAGTTTGATAGCTGGCGAAATAACGGTTGCAACCAGCGGAACCTNTTAACTTCTCTGCTGAAAAACGAAGAGTCACTTCAATGCCAGCCACCGGTTCTTTGCGTTGACCATTTTCAGTGATCAATTCTAGGATCCACTCTTGGTTCAATACCTGGTTCAGACTAATCTGTTGATCGACAAGTGGCGGTGTCGTTTGGGTTGCTGAGTCCTGAACTGCGCTTGAGCCGACAGTGGGTTCCATTTGTTGGCATCCGTAGAATGAGAGATAGAATATCAAAAAGAACAGATATGGCTTTTCGAACCTTTCCGGTTTNATGCTGAATGAATTAACCATTCTCATTTCAGTTTCTGTTGTAAGACCTAGAATTCGATCTTCTAAGATTGCGATTCGTTTTAATGCCTCTTTTAAACTGGGAATCTGGATTTCATCTGACGGTTTGTTCTGAAAAAGTTCGGTCATTTGTCGATGGAATTCTGGATTTTCAGACTTTGTGACAGCTTGTTTTTTTACTACTTATCTGGCTTTGTATAATAGGGTTAAACTGTTCAAAAGCAATCAGTTCAGCGGCTTGTTTGGTTACGATTTTTTTAAATTCTAAATGCGTCTACCAGCGAATGCCCNGATATAACTGGGGTTGAAAGAATATCCGTTTTGTCCAGTGACAATACTTAAATTTTTATAGATGAAGTGTTGAGTCAACCGATCTTTCAGAGTGGTTGACTGTCCAATGTAAATCGGTCCTTTGCTGATACTTCGGTACATTCCATAGACAGCTACCACATCATTTAGGTAAAACAGATATGACTTNGCTTATTATCCCTATTGACATGCCCACCGTTCCTTTATTCATTTAGGCCNCAATCTATTTTTCTTGGTACAGCTTNTGGGTTNGCNCTGGNTTACAACTACCAAAGTGGAACTCTCGGTGANAGTTGGGACAAACAACAACAGNATTCTGAATTGTGTCAGNACCACCATTAGCCAACTGACGCAAATGATGGATTTCCAAATACGCTGTTCCGTCCTCGGCTTTTATACTGTGCTACTTCAAAATCACCATCTTGCGGGTTTCTGTATAATCCCCTGCTCGAATTTGATAGAAGTACGTTCCTGATGATACCCTTTCACCAGTATCTGACTTACCATCCCAATAGACAGATTTTAATTGGCTAACGTAGCTTCCTGCTTGCAGATAACCCACGCTGATGTTTCTAACTGGTGTTCCCGCTACATTGTAAATGGTTACCGATACCTTGCTATCTTGGCTAAGCTCAAATGGTATCCATGTTTCAGGGTTAAAAGGATTAGGATAGTTGGACAGCAGTTGTGTTTGTTCCGGTAACCGTTCAGGTAGGATAGCTATCAACAAGCTGAATACCAGTTCTTCTGCTTCTGAACGCACTGGCATATCTTCCAATTCCACCATCGCTAATTGAATACTCCGTTTCTGTTGGAAGTTGAAAGTTAGTTCCTTTGTCAACAGTGTGGGAGCTGCAGCCACTGCGCTCTTGCCAAATTGTCCTGCCACCATTACNAGNTCAAAGATATTAACACCGNTATCACCATTTACATCTCCTNATAAACCAGTGCCATTCTTGCCAAATTGTCCTGCCACCATTACCAGNTCAAAGATATTAACACTGTTGTCACCATTTGCATCCCCTACTACTGATTCTAAATCAATTTCATCACCTGTGAAAATAGCTGCTGCACTAGATGCCAGTTCAACATCATTAATATTAGCCCTNATTATCTTCATTCCTGACTTGCCTGCTGTGAAGGTGATAGTTGTTTTTCCATCTTTGTCTGTCTTGGCTGATGGATTGATGACAACTTTTNCCTCAGGACTAACCTTTAACTCAACTTTTTGTCCACTCAATGGCAACCCATCATCATTTAACAGCATTACAACTATGGATATCTGTCCACCTGTTTTTGTGTTGCTACCAATACTTATTTCCAGTGTGGATTTGGCAGATGAAACAGCTGGTTCCACTAACTGTACTGAGGCTGAACCAAACTTGCCATTACTGGTAATTGCTGAGATTTGAACCTCACCTACAGTATCAACAGCTGCATAAGAGGCAGTATAAGTCCCATCTCCATTATTAGCTGCTGGAGATTGGATTGTTCCTTTATCTACTGTCAGATCCACAGTTTCCCGTTTGACTAACTTCCCACTGGCATCTGTAACAGTAACCACGATATCAGTAGTTGAGGCTAAACTGGCTGGTATGGCTGGTTTTTCTGCTACTAGTTCTACTTTAGCTGCTACAGATGTACCTAAGTTNACTGTAATACCTGCTGATTCCAGTTCAGGGATTTGAACTAGGATAGCATTAGCACTTAGTGGATTGTTGGTTAGGTTGATAGATTTCAGCTTGGTAAGTGCTTTAAGTACTTTAATATCCAGATCCACAACGCCAGTATTGGAGAGGTTCAAATCAGTAACAGCTGAGGTGTTGGATGTTGTTATGGTCTCAGTTGGAATGTTAAGACCCTTTCTAAGAGAAGCTTCAAAATTAGAATTAGACATTTTGACGATGTCTGCAGGTGCTTGATCATATTCAACTATGATACCTCTTTCCATCAATGCTGGAATGTCTGCTGTGAGAGCAGTGTTAGAGAGCTGATTGCTTGTGAGTTTGATTTCGCCTGATATTCCTGTGTTTCTCACTAATGGTCTAATTTGCGAAATTTGGTTATTTCCTAATTCAAGCTTTGTTAACTTTGACAAACTCTCTAAATGACTTAAATCATAAATCTTTTTGTTTTCACTTAAGCTAAGCCAATCCAGATTATCTAAACTCCACAAAGGGGTTATATCAAAGATCTCATTTGCATCCAGTTCTAGTCGAGTTAATTGGCTAAGGTTAGATAAAGGACTTAGATCACTAATTTGATTATAAATCACACTAAGGTGAACTAGGTTGGTCAAATCAGCTAAAGCTCCAATATCGTCTATTTGATTTCCCTCTAGATTAAGTCTGATTAGCTGAGAACAAAACTCTAGCCCTGTTAGATCCGCAATTCTCTCATTCTCAGCTAGTTTAAACCCAGTATATTCCAACTCAGTCAACTTAGCCAAATCCTCTTTCTTCAGCAGTTCTATTGGTATTCCTAAAGCATCTCGAATAGCCTTCTCTAAATTGACATCCTTAAACAGCACCACACCTCCAGGTATGTCATATTCAACCTTGATTCCTCTAGCTTCTAAGGCAGGTATGTAAGTTGATAAGGCTGCATTGTTGAGTGGGTTGTCCTTGAGGTTTATTTTGCCTGAGATGCCAGTGTTTTCAACTAGTGCTGATATATCGCTGATCTGGTTTGAGCGCAGATCCAAATAACCGATGACCAAGTTAACTAAAGGGCTTAGATCACTTAGCTGATTGCTTTTGAGTTCCAAATTAGTCAGGTTAGTCAAGTTAGTTAAAGGACTTAGATTNCTTAGCTGNTTGTCATCGAGCTGCAGCNTAGTCANGTTAGTCAGGTTAGNTAAAGGACTTAGATCACTTAGCTGGTTGCTTTTGAGTTCCAAGTTAGTCAAGCTAGTACAATGCTCTAACCCTGTTAAATCAGAGATCTTAGCACCTTCTCTCCCTTCATATGCCAACATTTTTAACCCAGTTAAATCCTCTTTCTTCAACAGTTCCGTTGGTATCCCTAAAGCATCTCGAATAGCTTTCTCTAAATTGGCATCCTTAAACAGTATCANACCTTCAGGTAAGTCATATTCGACTTTGATTCCCCTCGCTTCTAGGGCAGGGATGTAAGTGGATAAGGCTGTGTTGGAGAGTGGGTTGTTTTTTAGATGTATTTTCCCAGATATTCTTGTGTTTTNGGTTAGAGGTGAAATGTCAGNTATTTGGTTTTCAGGTAAACTCAGGTAGCTAATCTTAATTTCAGAAAGTGCGGAAATATCATTTATGCTGTTTTGATTAAGAACTAGTTTTACAATTTCCAATAAATTATCTAAAGGAGAAATATNGTTAATCAAGTTCCCACCAAGATTGAGTTCTTCAAGTTTATCAAGCTTAGAGAAATTAGGAATGATTGAAATTTGGTTTCCATTTAGTGCCACCCACCATAATTGAGTTAGATTGGTAAGCGGTGAAATATCTACTATTTTGTTATGGGCTAGGTCCAACATCTCAAGTTTAACTAAACCCGCCAAGGAATTGATATTGATTACTTGGTTATCTAGGAGGATCAACACCGTCAANTTAACCAGATTTGACAGCATACTGACATCGCTAACTTNATTATCTTGGAGGTGCAAAGAGGTTAACTCGGTCAAATTAGAAATCGGATTCAAGTTAGTGATTTTATTATGCCTTAACTCTAACCGNTGGAGATTCGTGCAATGNTCTAATCCTGTTAAATCTGCTATTTTNACACTTTCGGANTCGTTCTCATTATTGACTTTTAACTCTGCCAATTTTACTAAATCCTCTCTCTTCAGTAGTTCAGTTGGTATTCCTAATGCATCTCGAATAGCCTTCTCTAGATTAGCATCCTTGAACAACACCACATCTTCAGGCATATCATATTCGACTTTGATTCCCCTAGCTTCTAAAGCAGGTATGTGGGTGGATAAGGTTGTGTTGGAGAGTGGGTTGTCCTTGAGGTTTATTTTGCCTGAGATGCCAGTGTTNTCTACCAAGGCAGTAATGTCGGTTACTTTATTATCATCNAACCTTAATTCTATCAATTGACTTAAATTNGATAATGAACTTANGTCATNAATTTGNTTGTTATTAAGATNNAGAACAGTCAGATTTGTAAGGTTGNTGAGGGTGGAAATGTCACTGATCTGATTAGCATCTAATCGAAGTTTGATCAAATAAGCAAGGTTGGCCAGAGGACCAATATTTTTTATTTGATTAACTCCGAGATATAACCTGACAAGATTAGTTAGGTTGGAGAGCGGACTG
>NZUQ01000104.1 GCA_002697225.1 Candidatus Poribacteria bacterium | reverse complement strand
ACCAACGGGTTCTGGGAAACCACTTCTTCTGTTTGATATACCACCAGGTTTAATCCGACCCACAACTCGAATTCCAACGATATTAATCTGTGAGGATGGAGCTGAAGTTGTCAAGCGAATCACTTTGGGGCCGTAGCTCATTATAGGCACTGTAAATGTAGTCTTTAGAGAACCATCAGTTTCAGCACTTTGCATCCCTATGTTCTGCAACGACCCTTGACCTGAAATTCCAACTTCAAAACTGATGGTTTGGGTACTTAAAAACCCGTCTCCAACTATACTCACAACATCGTCGACTTGCACATCAACTGGAGTAAAACCAACAGAAGTGATGGGAAATCCATTGATTGACAAAAGTTGCGCCGTAATTGTAAATGTGGTTGATGCGACATCTCCACTTGTCCCTGTAGCAGTTATCTCTTTAGTTCCGCCAACTATTCTCGGTATCTTTATATCGGTTGTAAATTCACCGTCCTTATCACTGATAATACGCTGATCAATATTGATTGATACAGTACCAATTTCCAATGTGACCAGATCATTTTTGGCAAAGCCTTTCCCTCGAAGCCGCATAAACGTTCCAACTTTCCCACTACTGATACCACGTACAAACGTCCCATCCTGTGCTATTACACCCTCAACTTCAAGAGAAGGTTTAACATAAAAGAAACTGTTGACTTCAACTGAACTATCCAATCCCTTAATGGTTAANGGTTTNACACTACTNGTTTGCAANTGTACAGGTTGTGTNTAAGAATCAAATTGGCCAAGGAAATTCNCNTTAANCTGNGATCTNTGNGTNGGNTCTCCNAAATCAACAACNATCGATTCGTTTGACCTGAAACCATCNCCCACNANNCGAATNGCAGTGCCATTCTTCAATNTGGCAGGACTGACCAAGCTAATNCTAGGAACGACTTCAAAGTTNGCAATNCCACCNTCATCTGTNGTAACCATTACTGGNCGNCCTGAAGCAATTGCTGGCACCACAAATCTAACTTTGAATCGACCAAGGCTATCAGTTTCAATTTTATCGCCAGCTACAAAGTTACCAATTCCCNCAANTTTCANGCCGTAATTAGTCGAAGTAACATGAACTCCNTTAAAGCGNAGAGAACGAATTTCAACTGCNTTAAAACCGGTACCTTTNACTATAATTTCTGAGCCAACATAGCCAGATGCTGTTTCAGGTGTGATAATTGACAGTTTCTTTCGCACCTCNAAACTACCTCTTGTCGTTGCAGGNANATCGGTCGTCGTGACTAATTTCACTCCACGGGTAACTGCTGGAACGGTTGCTAAAACCTGAAANACGCCGCTAATGTCAGTCTTTATCTTNCTGCTAATTGGGTTGANAAATCCAACNCCAGTAGAGGTGACGCTGATTCTTTCACCATCAAAGGTGATATGTCCCACTTCCTTTCCGGGAGGAAAACCAGTACCAATGATAGTGACTTCATCTTCGGAGGAACCGAAAAGCGGCGTTACATCTACCCGTTTAGAATCAACTTCTGACAAAATGAACGGTGCGGTAGTATCTTCAATCGTAAACCCACCACCTGTGCTACTTACTGTGAACGTCACGGGACCTAATGGTAAATCTACCGATTCGCCGAGGTCTCCGAATTTAAACGCAACCTTATAAGTTCCTGCACCGCTAACTTCGTCTTCAGTATCTGTTGTTGCAGTTGCATCTGGTGTTGGAACGCTGACAGCTTCCACAGTCTCGCTGCCCAACACTGAATCAATCGAGGGAGTTCGAACTTCAACTGTTGCTCCCGCATGGTAACCGCATCCCGTAATCTCTATCTCCGTATCCGCAGTTCCAGTTAAGGGAGTGAAGGTCAATATTCTACCAATAACATCGATACCTCCAAAGACATCGGGTTCTTCGTCAGTATCCGTTTCTGTCCTGGTACTGACAGTTATTTCCTTATCAATGTCCTTGACCTGAATGTCAATCCCTTGATCTGCTCCAAGATTATTGGTATTGAAAATAATCACAAAAGTCCCATCAGATCGAACAACTGGATTTAATAAGCCATGGGTTTTATACGTAACATTAATATCTGATGTTGTCTGTAGCACTACCTCTAAATCGCTTCCTGCTGTGAAGCCACGTCCAGCCAACGTTAGCTCAGCACTACACTCTATCGTTTTGTTGGATGCGCTTCGCGGGTTACCATTGATCAGCAACCGGGTTAATTGTCCAACGATTTGAACTGCGTTTTCACGACTATCGGAAGAACCACTAGCTTGTCTAACCGTCAGATCTTTGACACCAGTAGGTTGTGTGGAAATCCTAAATTTTGTTATGAAAGTGCCGTCATCGCGCACAGCAGTATCACCACTGGAGATGTCAATAGCCTGTGTGGTTCCGAAGTCAATATATAAATCCTCATTCGGCATAAATCCTTCACCAGTGACAATAGCCTCATCTCCACACTGTACAGTACCGCCATTTGGTTCAACGCTAGTAATTTTCCCCAAAACAGAGAAAGATACTGTCGAATAACTACCATTACCGCCAATGACTTCAAGTGTTCTACTACCGCCACCAAGTCGTGGGATAGTAATTGCTTTACTAAATTTGCCATTGGTTCCAGCAGAAACAGTGTCGACGGTTTTATCTTCCACCTTGAAAGTAAGGGCTTCAGAAGCAGCAAATCCATTACCGGTAACTGTGATACTGCTGCCAACTTGTGCGCTTTTGGAATCTAACGACACCGCACTGCGGATTGTAAATCCAACGTTGGCTTGGCCATTAACCGTAATTTGCTTGGTCCCACTTGGTTTCTCTGGAAGGTAAAATGTTGCCGTTAAAGTCCCTAGATCACTAGTCAGAAACGTTGCCGATGTCGCCCCATTTTCATCAAGTACATCGGTGCTATCAAATTGAATCGTCACTGTTTGGTAGGATTTGAACCCATTACCTGACAAGGCAACTGGAGTTTTTGTCGTTCCTATAACTGGCTGGATTGAAGTCACTTTCCCCGTCACTTTATTTCCAGTAGTTGGGAAAGTCACCGCTGGGGCCGTCTCCCTCGAAATAGTAGCGACAGCTGTAACTTGATGGGAAGTGCTGCCAGCCACAACTGGAAGCGGAAAGCCAGCGCTGAAAGTACCACTGGAATTAGAGATAACAGTAGCAACAACTGTGGAATCAAATTTCACCTCAATTCGCGAATTGGCCGGATAACCCTTTCCTTCAACAGTCACAACTTGACCAACAGTTACATCACTATTTGGCAATATATTGGTGATCTTACTACCTATGGTATACGGAACTTCGCTCTTCTTATATTTAATGAGATGCATTCCTGTAGGTTTCTCTGGGATTTTAAAGGTAATATCAAAATTGCCGTTCCCGTCTGNGCTTGAGCTGTCAACAGTCACTGTTGTATTTCCAAAGAANAAGTCTCCAACTCCCGGATTGGTAGTCGNCTTAGCTGTAATTGTGTCACCAANNTGCCCGGAATTCTGTTGGATAAGGACAATCGGGTATTCGGTTGAACCTTGAAGACTCCAAGAAAGGAGATTCACCCCACGCCCCATAGCCGTTTGCGGTTCACTGATAGTTGCAGCAGTTCCACTTATGGTGAGTTTGAACACACCAGTCCCCCCCAAACTCAGCATGACAAGACTATGTGAAAAAACACCGTTTGCATCAGTGGTTAGACGACCTAATTCCACTGACACATTGGTACTGTTAAATTCACTAACCGCAACAATTAATTCCTCATTAGCGCCCCAACCATTNCCTTCAAGCTTAATAGATTGACCAACGGAGATATTNGTTCCTAAATCTGAACTTGCTGAAGTGGTTGCTGAAGTAATTTGATTAAGAATTTTCAACGTTCCATCTGCCACTGTTGTCAATTGCGAAGTGATTCCTGACGCAATNATCTTTTTATTTCCATAGGTTTGAGGATTAATTTCCAAATCAGTCGAACCGATGTTGCCATCAACATCAGCCTGAATTTGAGTCAGCGGAACGGGAGANACATCGTCAGCNGTTAACTTAATATCAACNNATTCNCTNGTGCCGAAACCNGCACCAGATATCGAGAAAGTACCACCAACTTTTTCTGATTGTCCCGCAACNACAGTAAGTTTCGGAATAATACGAAATTCTTTAGTNGTATCGTTGTTAGTATTAAAGTAATCAAGTTGGCTATTGGTGTTGGCGTCTTCTCCATCATCAAGCTGGCTGTTGTTATTCGTGTCNTCCTTNTTGATCCATATCTGATATAGATCAGCGGGTTTGTTTGGAATTGTGACTTTTACNTAAAATTTACCATCTGTATCAGTTTTAATTTTAGCTGAGGAACTACTCGGATCAGAACCAACTAAATATGCATCGATTGCCAGAGAGGAATATGTATTTGCTGTTTTTAATTTTAGGACTGGTGTGCCAATATCAGCACCACCCGCATATCCNGTTCCAGTAATATCAATCTGTAGACNAGGTTGACCAACATCCTTAGATATTTCCAACTTAGGCCTGCTATCAGGCAATGAATATANGAACTCCATTACTGGATAAGGGGAAGAGATAGTNCCNTGAGCTTGTATTTCTAAATTACCGCCATTNTTTAATTTAGCAGTGACAAAGGAGATGGAAAATTTCCCCGGTGGTTGTAGACTAAAATCAAATTGACCCACTTTAGCCACTTCTTTATTGTCAAATTGAATACTAACTTTTTCATCATTATCTTGACCACTACCAGCAAANTTTCGACCTGTAACATATACAACAGCATTGGCTGTACCCGAGCTATTTCCCAAGTCCCCTTGCGGATCGTGAAAGGTAATGGAGGGATTAATAANAACTTCGTCNATTTCGGCAACTTTGTTTCCTGAAACATTACCNGAAATAGTAACGTCNTGTGTNGGCTGCCACNGTATATCACCAATCTGNGCACTTACGCTAAAATAACCATTAGCGTTAACTGGANTATCACTCGCTGGAAATTTATAGGTTAACTCACCGATATCAACTGTTAGAGTATCAAGTTGGCTGAACCCTTGCCCCGTAATGGTGATNGACTCTCCATACTTAACCTCTTTGGGTTCAATTGAAGTAATCGAAGCTAAGAGGGCAAAAGGCATCTTGGTCCCACCAAGTGTAAATACTATTGGNCCTCCAACATGGTTNGGAATTTCAAATATCACCTCGTAATTTCCGGANGCATCTGTCACNACTTTGTCATCGATACTAATTGACCCAACGATTGANTTTAAAGCATTATCAGNTTTTGTAATCGTCCGGGAGCCATTGTCTAGCTGGATTTTGCCTATAGTGAACTCAGCAATACCATGAAAACCAGAAACCCTGAGTGAATTACCAACGTAACCCGTGCTTCTATTCAGAACTGGCTGAGTTAGATTAAAAGTAAAGGTACCAAGGTTGCCAATCTGCACCAGATAACTATTAGCCGGCAGATCAGGAACAGAAAAGGCAATCTTATAATCCCCATTAAGGTCTGTAACAACTTGATCGGAATTAATTTGCCCTTTTGTCGCTGTTAGATTATGCTCGGCCGCTGTAACTTGAGTAGTGCCAAACATAATTATCCCAACGGTTTTCACACCAGCTCCATGATTATTAGACATGGTAACGGTAACTCCGGGATGCCCCTCAGTCTGATCTACGACCAAAACTGCGAAAGAATTCCAGCTACAAAAAAAATAAAACAGAAAAACCAATGATGAGATTAGGGCTGTTCTTCTCACAAATTCTCCTTAAAAGGCTGAATAGCAGATTTAGTAGGCTGCCTGACCTAAATGCAAAAAATACATCCTTAAGTATCTGGTTAGAATAAATTATACAATCATCGAAATTAGGATGCTGTCTATAATTATCGAAAAAACATAGAACAAATTAAGAAAAATCGTCAGTCAGCATTATAACACAATGAAAGTTTTTACTCAATTAGCAAATCCCAACATGTAATAATTATTTTGGACTCTGATTTTACACATTGACACTGGATTGTCGGCGTGGATAAAATGTCTTTTTAGATCCTTTAAAGTATTTTGTACAATAAGGTTAACCTAAAATTCAAATATGAAATTCTATGGGTAATTTAAAATGGTCGATGAATGTTTTGTAGCGTGTCAATTCACAGAAAAAGAGGGTTTTACATCTGGTATTGAAGGTCCAGCGTGTGATCAATATGGCAATCTATATGCGGTCAATTTTGCACGTCAACATACAATAGGAAAAGTCACTCCAGATGGCAAAACCAGTGTATTCATTGAATTGCCAAACGGCAGTACCGGAAACGGGATACGATTTAACAGTGAAGGCTATATGTTCATTGCTGATTACACAAATCATAATGTTCTCAAAGTTGATATAGACACTATGGGGATCTCCGTCTACGGCCATGACACCCGAATGAATCAACCAAATGATATTGCCATTGGTAAAAACGGAATAATTTATGCCAGCGACCCGAACTGGGGAGAGGCAACTGGACAAATATGGCGTGTTGACACTGATGGGACAGTTACTTTGCTTGAGACTGATATGGGAACAACCAACGGTATTGAGGTCAGTCCAGATGGTAAAAGACTTTATGTTAATGAAAGTGTTCAGCGCAATATATGGGTCTATGACTTATCTAGTAACGGTAATATCCGTAATAAAAAGCTTTTAATTCAATTTCCTAATTTTGGCATGGATGGCATGCGTTGTGATATTGAGGGAAACATACTTGTTACACGTCATGGGAAAGGAACTATCGCCAAGGTTTCACCAACAGGTGATGTAATACTAGAAGTCGAGTTAGAAGGAGAGCATTGCACCAATATCGCATTTGGTGGTTCAGATGGTCGAACTTGTTACGTAACCATGGCTGATCTTGGAAATATACAGGTATTCAGATCAGATGTACCTGGTAGAAGTTGGCAACTTTTCAAGGATTGGGGGTTGCTGTAAGGATGCTACCATTTTATGAAGTAGGAGGAGTTGGTCAAGTTTTTGTGCCCACACAGTTCCGAGATTTTGCACCGGAGGATGTTAGAATAAAACTTTTCACCAACCAAGATCTCGAACGACCAAATCGGATTTTCAGCCATATTAAACGAGGAGGGGTTGCTGCTTTGTCTGGAGATTCGGATCTTATCTCAAACACAGTGGAATTTATTAACCGAAAAAAGGATGAGCTGGTGAAACCCTCACCTAACCAAGAAGGTAGGAAACGCGACTTTAAATCGTCGGACAGGCCACGTGCTGAGAAGAAGCAATCTTCCCCATTACTTAAGTTAATGATTTTAGTTAATGCATCTGGTTTATTACAAGTTGAACCAGCCTCTGACCTCCCATACCTTCTTGAGTTAGTTGGTGAGAACCCGGAAGCAAATCAAGATTGTCCATTTCTCATTCCTGTACCTGCATTGAAAAAAATTCAGGATTCACTACAGCAACCTTATGAAACCGATGCTCTTGAGAAATCATTGGTTGTTTCCGAAAACGTGCTTCCTCCACAGTCAAAAGACACTATCCATCTTTTCCAACAGGGTTTTTGGTGTGTTAAAGATTCGTTGCCCATGGAAGCAGCTGTTTTGGATCTGGGTTGTGGATCCGGGATTTTGTCTATTCTTGCTGCACATCGATTAGCCGGTTGCAAGCCAAGGGTACTCGCTTCGGATATTTTGCCGGAAGCAGTTGCTACTACCAGAATCAACCTTTATAGGTTTAATTTATATGGTGCTCAGGTTGAAGTAACTAGGGCAGGAGATTTATTCGAACCGATAGGGAATCAGAAATTTGATTTGATTGTTTTTAATGCGCCTTGGGTAGTAGCAAGATGTCGTAGTCGTGCTGAAATTGCAATCCACGATGAAAACCAGAATACAGTGAGACGCTTTCTCGCTCAAACACAAGATTACTTAACCAGTTGTGGGCAGGTTCTATTAGGGTATGCTGATCATTCCGGTCAGAAGATGATTACCAATTTAGAAACTATGTTTGAGACACACGGTTTTTTAATACAAGACGTATTTCGAAAACGCGTACCTACACACCGATCCAAGAAAAAATGGGAGAATATTACAGTTTATAGATTGTGTGGAAGTTAGGGTTTTTTGTTGTGTTTGTTCGTCACCCATGCTACAATCCGGCGATGAGATTGAGATGATTTTGTGGAGGAATAATGTCAAGTGCACTTATTGTTGGCGATGGGCCAGGTGGTTTGAGCGCTGCCTTATATTTGGCCAAAAACGATATCGAAACCACTATTTTCGGTCAGGATGAGACCCCCATGCACTATGCCATGCTGTACAATTATCTGGGAATTCCCGAAATGACAGGGAGCGATTTTCAAAAAATTGGGCGGCAGCAGGCAACGAATTTCGGTACCAATCTAGTTGACGCCTCAGTGGATCAGGCAAAAAAAACAGACGATGGGTTTACTGTAACCGCAAATAATGGAGAGACCTATTCAGGAAAGTATCTGATTATTGCTACAGGGGCAAGCCGGGAATTGGCCGAGAGTTTGGGTTTGGAAAGAGGTGATGATGGCGCTATTGGAGCCACACGCGAGGCCGAAACAGACATTGAAAATCTATTTGTTGTTGGTCGTACCACTCGTCCTCATCAAGTTCAGGCTATTATTTCAGCTGGAGACGGAGCTTCCGCAGCCCTGTTGATTCTCTCTAAAGAAAAAAAAGAGGGTAAACGCTTCTGTGATTGGGACGAAGTCGAAAGTTAAAAGTCGAAAATAGATCCTCCAAACTACAACAAGGTTAACAACCTTTAGACCAAATTTTAAATTCAACACTCAAAGCCCAAAAGGAAATCTCGATTTTGCTGCTGGGCTTTTTCTTTTGAGGTGAATATATGCGATACCGAACTTACCATCCTCTTTTCATCCTCTTATTTTTGATAGGTTGTCTTGGGCCGCGACAATCTACAACGACTTCTGCTGTTTCAGCAGACCAGGGCAAATCAGAAATCCAGTCAAAAAAAGCAAGCCTCGCTTCTGATTCGGATGTTAATCTCGGCTACCGGCGGATCAATCAGCCCGATCCTGTTGATTTGATGGATGTAGCCATATTCCAGTTGGACAATGGATTAACCGTTTATCTGACAGAAAATCACGAAGAACCTCGTTTTTACGCTGAAGTCGCGGTTCGCGTTGGTGCCAAAAACGATCCAGAAGATGCAACTGGGCTAGCTCACTATTTGGAACACCTGCTTTTCAAAGGGACACAAGAATTAGGAACAACAGATTACAAAAAAGAAAAACCGCATTTGGATCGGATTACGCAACTCTACGAACAACATTTTGAGGAGACAACCCCGGAAAAGCGTAAAGAGATCTATGTTCAAATAAACACAGAGTCCCAATTAGCAGCCCAATATGCAGTGCCAAATGAATTAGACAAACTATATGCATCTATGGGCGCGTCCTTTAAAAATGCAGGGACAGGCCAAGAGTTGACAATCTATCAGATAAACTTACCCTCCAACCGATTGCAACAGTGGGCCAAAATCGAATCGNATCGTTTGTTTGGCAAGCCCGTTTTTCGATTATTNCATACCGAACTAGAGACCGTCTATGACGAGAAAAACCGGTCTCTCGACGATAAAGACCGACTGATTCGAGATGCAGTTTACGAGCTAGTGTACAAGAAACACCCTTATAAAAGGTCTATCTTAGGAACAGTTGAACATCTTAAAAAACCTTCANTAGTTAAGATATACGACTTTTTTGATACTTACTANGTACCCAACAATATGGCCATATGTATTTCAGGTGATATCGANATTGAAAANACTATNCAGATCATCNCTGAAAATTTCAAACATTTAGAACCGGAGGTTTTACCTACCCCNAAACAGTGGGAAGAAGACCCAATCAATGGGGTCGAACGAGTTACTGTCCAGTACCAAGGTGAAGAATACGTAATGATCGTCTTCCNAACANCACNGCAAAACCATGCCGANGTGGAAGCTCTGATGCTCTTCGACATGATTTTGGATAATGCTACTGCGGGACTAATTAATCTCAACTTGAACCAACAGCAAAAAGTGCGNAAAGCTGGTTCTCGTCCTNCCTTGGGTAACGACTANGGNANCCAAGAACTATGGGGTATTCCGAAAAAAGACCAATCTTTACAAGCAGTCGAACAGTTGCTTTTGGAACAGATAAACCTAATAAAACAAGGTCAATTTGAAGATTGGATTATCCCAGCGATTGTGACAGATTTTAAAAAATCCCAGAAGGCAGGTTTGGAAAATAACGAAAGTCGGGTTGGAACCCTTCGGAGCTCTTTTATTGCTNATCAAAGTTGGGAACACGCTATTCGTTCAATTTCACGAATGGAGAGATTGACTAANAAAGANGTGGTTGCCGTAGCTAACAAATACTTTGGAGATAACTATGTAGTTGGTTACCGAATCGATGCTCAGCATAAGTTTCCACAAATCGAAAAGCCAAAAATTGATCCTATCNAGATGGATCCAACTCGTCAATCAACCTTTGCTACGTCGATAATGNCAATGCCAGTATCAGAAATTGANCCNGTTTTNATCAANNCCGANCAAGATTACCAGNTCGNTGANTANTANCCAGGGGTCAAGCTTTATCATTCGGAAAATCCGGTCAACGACCTATTTACTCTCACTTTCTCTCTTGAAGTAGGTAAACTCCACAATCAAAAGTTAGGGGCGGCTGCCTTACTACTGGATAAGTCTGGAACATCTCAATTCACATCTGCAGAATTGAAAAAAGAGTGGTACAAGCTGGGATCTGACTTTAACTTCTCGGTTGGTGATCAATCTACCTCTTTCACAATGATAGGGCTAGATGAAAACTTTGGGAAAACACTAGCACTAGCAATGGAATTGGTGAAACGACCACAAGCTAACCTCGCAACCTTACAAGAGTTGATTCAAATTATTTTGGCCAACCGAGAAGATGGCAAAAAAAACTATCGTGCCATTGCTCAAGCTATGGCTGAATACAATCTTTACGGTGGTCGGTCGTCAATGCTTCGGATGATGCCCAATAAACAAATTACTCAACTCAAAGTTGACGATCTCACTCAGACAATAGCCAATCTACTAACCTATAAACACACCATTAGCTACGTTGGATCATTGTCGGTTGAGGATCTGCAAAACCAACTCCGTCGATACCATACATTAAATGGTAAATTGCAAAGTCCCCCTCCATACGAGTTTTTTGCCCAGCGCCAACCTGAGGAAACGGAGATCTATTTCTTCGATAAAGAGATGGCACAAGCCTACGTTCGCTTGGATTTTGGTGATGAGATTTATAATGAAGCCAAGCGTCCTGCCATTTTACTCTATAATGAGTATTTCGATGGTGGGATGTCAGGGGTAGTATTCCAGGAAATGAGAGAAGCGCGAGCCTTAGCTTATGCTAGCTATGCTCGTTATGCAACAGGTAGCCGAGTTGGTGAGCAGAACCAGATGTTAGCCATTGTATTGTGTCAAGCCGACAAAACACCGGAGGCGGTAGAAACATTTATCAGCTTAATTGACAACCTACCCATCTCAGAAGAACGGTTTGCTACTGCTAAGGAAGCCATCATCAACCGCTATAAAACGGCTAAAGTCGGATTCCGCGAAGTCATCGATGCGGTGCGTACTTGGGAGTATCAAGGGCTGGAAGTGGATCCACGAGTTAAACGCTATCAAAAAATCCTACAATCAGATATTGATATTTTGCAAGACTTTCATCGATCCAACATCACCAATCGTCAGAAGTTAGTATCGATCGTGGGATCAAAAAGCAAAATTGATATGGAAGCCTTAGCTAAGCACGGCAAGATTACTGAAGTTTCCTTAGACCAAATCTTCGCTTTTTGATCCCAATAAATCGCAAACCAATTTACTTCGCGACTTGTGTCTCATTATATTCAATGTGTTAGATTTGCTTTTAGTTCACCCAGCATCCATATTCCTCCCAGATAAAACCCTAATCCAACCAAAACTAATAGCCAGAGAGGAAAAAATTTCTGAATAAGAATCAAACCCGCTCCCATTGTAAAAGATAAGACGACAATTCTGAATACAAAATCTATCTTAATTAAACGGCAGATTTTAAAGTGGATATAAATAAATCCAACAATCAACAAGAAACTTTCGCTGATGACCATCGCAATTGAACAACCAATATGGCTCCATTTGGGAATGATCAGAAAATTAATGCTGATATTCAAGATAGCCGTTAGTACCATGAGAACAGTGAATGCCCGCCTTTTATCAGTTGCACGAAGAACCGTGATAACCACAGTTGTCAAGAATGTAAGACCTCCAGACCAACTGAGCAGTTGAAGTCCTTGACTAATCTTTTGCCATTGTTCTAGTTGAGAAAATAAAAGAAAAGTGATTTCGTCAGCAAGTATAGACAAACCTATAGCCAGTGGCAAACCGAGTAAAAGCATTGCACGGACTGCATTGGTATAGCTTCGGCGAAAAGCGACCGTTCCCTCCTCAAATTCACGGGACATCATGGGAAACATAGCTCCCATAAAGGCACCTGGTACAATTGTGAAGGCATTAACAATGGTAAA
>NZUQ01000103.1 GCA_002697225.1 Candidatus Poribacteria bacterium | reverse complement strand
TGTAGATTTCAATCAAACTCGATTGAGACAATACTATCTCGATAAATCGAAAGGAGTTTGATGTGACAAGAGACTGGAATCAAATTAACGACTGTGATCAGGGTGGAATCTTGGTTTGACTCTAGGTGTTAGCCTCCCAAGACAAATGGAAATTGTTCCATTTCAAAAAATGGTCGGAGATCAAGAGAAGCAACAAAATGACAAAGGTAGGAATTGCCTGTTTTACGGTGAACCAGATAAATATTTTCATTATATTACGTCTGCCCCTAGTGTTTCCAAAACGGATATGCAGGTAGTAATTCGCGTTAGTAGGTAGGGCTTAAACCCTTTATATGACTAAATTCATGGGAAACTGGAGCCTTTGTTATAGACTTGGAATTATCTATATGAAATGTCTGAAAGACTGCACATTATTTATAATAGTATTGATTTTGTCCTACCTCTACCATATTTTAGTGAAGGTATAATCGCAGAATTTGTTTGGGGTATGTGTTATTATGGGATTTTCGTAGGCTATATTTGCTGTGAAGAGGTCATTGGTGCAGTTTAATCAAATTAAATTTCAATCGTTCAAATCGAGGACGTATCTCGGCAGTCCAAGTATTATTAGGTTGCTGGATGGGGATCTACTAGTTACTCATGATTATTTCGGTCAAGGTTGCCCTCGCAATCATGAAAGCGAAGAGCACCTGACAAGTGTTTATCGTTCAGATGATGGTGGAAAATCGTGGTCAAATATTACCCACATTTCCAATGCCTATTGGAGTTCACTTTTTATTCATCATCATTCAGTGTACTTGATTGGTGTTTCCCAGCAATATGGGGCAATTGTCATTCGGCGTAGCGATGATGGCGGTTACACTTGGACGCATCCTAAGGACGAAAAGACTGGATTACTGTTTAAAGGGGGGCCTTATCGCAGTGCTCCAAATTATCATTGTGCTCCAGTACCAATATTGATGGCAGATGGTCGTATTTATCGTGCGTTTGAGGATTGTGATCCTTGCACTTGGGGTAGTGGGTTTCAGTCCTTGGTAATATCAGCAAATTTGGAGTCAGACATGCTGCTTGCCGATAGTTGGACAATCAGCAATAAAGTCCCATTTGATTCAAGATGGGTACCGTCGGATTGGGGCGAATTGGAACGTCCAGGTTGGCTTGAGGGAAATGTTATCGAGAATCCTGAAGGGGAAATCTGGAATATTTTGCGTTTCAACTCAATCCCGCTTTATGATAGGGCAGCGATTATAAAAGTGCATGATCAAGGAAGAAATCTCTCTTTCGAGCCTCAAACTGGTTTCATTGATTTCCCTGGAGGCATGACAAAGTTTAGTATCCGGAGAGATTCAGTGACGGGAATGTATTTGTCATTGGTTAACAACAATACCGATGCCAATCGTGCCCAACAACGTAATATCTTATCATTGTCTGTGTCTGAAGATTTNGTTAATTGGAAAGTAANACATCAACTTNTNGCNGANGACTCNGATCTNNCTTGGCANGACTCTNTGTTATTAACAGGTTTTCAATACGTTGATTGGCAATTTGATGGGAATGATATAATCTATGTTGTGAGNACCGCTTATNATGCNGCNCATAATTTNCATGANAGNAACCGNATNNTTTTNGANCGTCTAAANGATTTNCGATTNNATNTNTANTTAGGCNCCAGCAATNCGGGGCATTAGNAGAGGTTCCTTACCCATCTCTGCNAACAGGAGNTTTTGNATCAAATTNGCTTTTAGATTNGCANATGATTGGTNGTTCCANAGGTTGTTGANTTCNCTNGGATCTTCNTNTAGATCGAAAAGCTCTCCATATTCTTGATTATAATANACTGTGATTTTGTAACGGTCAGTTACGCATGTTTTTAAGTGAATAGTTGTNGGTTCATGTCGNTTTTCGACGATTACATGGTNTCTGGCTGTGTCCTGTTGTCCNAACCAAACTTGACTTTGATCAATGCCNGTCATTTGGTGNGGTATGTCAATATCTGTGCTACTCAGNAATGTTGGNGCGTAGTCGACTAAAGTTTGTAGCGCATTNGAGGTCTTTCCTGCNGGGACACGNCCAGGTTGCCGGACAATCATTGGTACGCGAATCAAATCTTCATAATGATATGGTCCTTTGGCNGTTANGCCATGGTGTCCATAGAAGTGGCCGTGGTCTGAGGTNAAAACAACCAGCGTGTTTTCTGCTAAACCAGAAGTNTNCAAACAGTCTAGAATCTTACCGATATAACANTCCATCATGCTGATCATACCGTANTAGATAGCTATATTCTTGGCAAGTTGATTTGGGTCATGAANNTGCGAATGGCAGCCGTGAATACCTTTTCCACTCTCGCGCCAAGCNGAGAAATCAGGGTTCGNTTGTTGCGTCATCTGGAAATGAGGCGGNTTTCGGTCGTGCTCACCTTCAAAAATTGAGGGGANAGTCAGTTTTTCTGGGTCGTACATCTTATCCCAAGGTTCNGGGACCAAATATGGTGGATGNGGATCGAAGAANCTAGCCCATAAGAAAAAATTGTCATNGNTTTGTTGGTATTGGTCAATGAGGGCGTTGGTACGTTCTGCTATCCANGTATTGTAGTGATAACGTTCTGGAATTGACCAGGTGTAACGTTGGTTTTTGTTGTTTCCAGTTGGCGGTCGAAAGTAATCTCGCCAGTTCATGCAGTTGTTTTCTTCCATCCATATTGCATAATGTTGACCAACGTGCGCTTCATCCGCATGATTCCGAGCTANCTCTANATGCTCAAAACCGTAAAATNTTTGATCGAAGTTACGCCAAAAGTCAAGGTCCTGCAGAATAGGATAGGATTCAAGGGATGAAAATTCATCTGTACTGTCTAACGGNTGGAAATGCGCTTTCCCCACTAATGCAGTACGATACCCAGCAGCTAAGAAGTCCTCACCCACNGTATGTTGGCTTTCCAACAATTTGGTGCCCAGCGAATAAGCTCCATGTTGACTTGGAAATTTGCCGGTGATAATCGATGCACGTGTTGGTGTGCAAGTTGGGTTGGGNCAATAGGCCCGTTTGAATATCATTCCCTCTTTTGTCAATCGATCCAAGTGGGGAGTTTCAATCTCTGGGTTATTTAATCCAATTGTATTCCAGTGTTGCTGATCACTGGTGATCAACAACACATTATTCTTCCGTTTTGACATGTGGGTCCTCTAAAACTGTTTTCCGATCCTGGATTTCCTGTGTTTNGCAATCTGTATTCGTATTTGTTTATTGNTTGGTGTAGAGCCTCCTCTAGATCTATGTTGCACTNGTTAGCTACTGTTATGAACGAGAAACACATCACCTAGTTCATCAGAAAACTCTGGCCGAAGGTGGAACTCCTTGCTTCCATAATTAGACGTTTTTAGGATTTCTTTGGCTACTTCGCCTAGTTCTAAGATCAGATCCAGCATCCTGAATTCCAGCGGTATGTCCAATTGGTGTCTATGACAAAAGTCCTTAACCTGTTGTTGTAAATTTGGTATCTTGATTATGCGACNTATATCAATTTCAGATCGGCAATCAAATTAATTTAATTCATTTGGATAAGGTTGATCGCCAACTTCCATTTGTAATTGGTGAAGTTCATTTTCCAGTTGCTGTTTTATTTCGGTGTATGCCGAATTGTGGTAGACATTGTTAAGTTCATATGGATCTTGTTCTAGATCAAAAAGTTCCCACTCTGGAGGACGTCGATCATCAATTGCCCCTGGTTGATCAAGTGCATCAGCATAATAATAGATCAATTTGTAACGTAATGTCCNGATACCATAGTGAGAATAGACATTATGATGTGAAAGATGCATCCAATAACGATAATACATTGACGTTTGCCATTTTTCGGGTAATTCACCCTGCATGAGAGGTCGGAAACTACTGCCTTGAATTTGATCGGGAATGTCCACGTTTGTACAATCCAAAAACGTTGGTGCGAAGTCAACGTTTAAAATCATGTTATTGTTGACTGATCCAGCTTCTATCTCGCGTGGATACTGTATCAGGAATGGCATCCGTAACGATTCTTCGTACATGAATCTTTTATCGTACCATCCGTGGTCACCCAGAAAAAAACCTTGGTCAGAAGTATAGACTAAAATTGTGTTCTCGGTTAGTTCCTGTTGATCAAGATAATCTAACAATCGACCTACATTATCATCAATTGAAGCGACGCAGCGGAGATAATCTTTGATGTAACGCTGGTACTTCCATTTTTTCTCTTCTTCGGTTGTGAGTCCTTCTGGAATAGGAATTTTTAGATCTCGTGCGTTGAGGTCCCGGTCAACACGCATCTTGGCCTCCTTGGCGGCCGAAGCGCGAGTACTATAATCATCGTTAAAAGTTTCTGGTTCCGGAATATCTATATCTTCGTACATCTGCATATGTGCTTCATCCGGATCCCATGGTCTGTGNGGTGCTTTGTGGTGAGTCATCATAAAAAATGGACGATTTGGATCTCGGTTTCTCAGCCAGTCCAGTGAGAAATCGGTAATTAGGTCAGTGGTATATCCTTCAAACACTTTTTTTGTTCCCATATCAATCATTTCAGGGTTATGATACAGCCCTTGACCAGGTAGTACGTTCCAGTAATCGAAACCCGTTGGATCGTTATGACCGCCATGTCCAAGATGCCATTTGCCGATCATCGCTGTTTGATATCCGGCAGCTTGGAGCAATTTAGGGAATGTCATCTGGCGTCCGTCAAGTTTGGAGGCCAATGTAGTGACACCGTTAATGTGGTTATACGTTCCGGTTAAGATTGAGGCACGACTGGGAGTACATATTGAGTTGGTACAAAAGCAATTATTGAAACGCATCCCTTGTTTAGCAATACGATCTATGTTCGGTGTTTGATTGATTTTGCTTCCATAGGCGCTGATGGCGTGAGAAGCGTGGTCATCAGACATAATAAATATAATATTTGGTTGTCGTGGCTTCATTCAATCTATCCTTATGATTAGCATTTCGAATCGATTTCTTTCCAAAGTGGCTTTATGGTGTGGCAAGCCACCAAAATATCCTATCAGATTCCGTTGACTCTCGCCACATGTTTATGATTTGTGTGTGAAAATTGTTCCGGTTCAGGCTTCATCGTCTTATCGCTCTTATTTTAGACTGCATTTTTCGCCATTATTCTTTACTATTTCGTTAAAATTGATGTCAAGTTGGCGCATTTATACATGTGAAGTTGGGGAGATTACATCGATCATTTGAAAATCGGGTCTGCTATGATAAAATAATTGCGNCGATTATGGTTGTGTTTGGAATTGGTGGTTTGGGTCAGTAAGAGANATTCATAAGATTGGATCTATTTGTTCGGATTTTAGGGGGAGTCACAAATCCGGTAGGAGGAAGGTAAACATTATCGTGTCATACCAATTGGGATTAATTAGCTTGGGAACACTAGCATTGGGACAGATAGTCAGTAGCATTGAAGTTCCAGATGAACAAGTAGTTTACAAAAAAGTGGGAGAAGTGAATCTCCATCTCGATGTTTTCAAACCGAAGGGGCACCANGCGGGTAATAAATGCCCTTGCATAGTGTTCTTTTTTGGTGGTGGTTGGACTGGTGGGACTCCAAGCCAATTCTATCCTCACGCTCAATACTTAGCTTCACGTGGCATGGTGGCTATTTCCGCCGAGTACCGAGTTAGTTCACGACATGACACGTTACCCTACCAATGTGTGGCGGATGGCAAGTCTTCCATCCGGTGGATACGTCAACATGCCAGCACGTTGGGGGTAGATCCGGATCGTATTGCCGCTGGTGGTGGTTCTTCTGGTGCCCAGGTGGCAGCAGCAACTGCTACGACAATGACTTTTGACGAACCATCTGAAAATCTAGGAGTGAGTGCAAAACCAAATGCTTTGGTTCTTTTTAATCCTGTTTTTGATAATGGCCCAGATGGATTTGGGTATGAGCGTGTCAAGGATCGCTGGCAGGAATTTTCCCCTTTGCACAATATTACTGCAGGAATCTGTCCGACTATTGTTTTCCTTGGTGCCGAAGACGCGTTGATTCCTGTATCTACGGCTCAGAAATACAAGAATCAGATGGTTAAAGTTGGAGGTCAATGTTATCTGTGGATTTATGAAGGCCAACCACACGGGTTCTTTAATTACCAGGATGGCAACAATCCCTACTATAATGCGACTGTATTCGAGTGCGACAAGTTTCTCATTTCCCTAGGTTATCTAACAGGAGTACCAACGATCCAGAACAAACAAGTTGAAGCCACATTGTCAAAATGATGAATTTCGCTCAGATATCAAACACGGAATTATCTTACATCTCCTACGGGATTAATTAACTGCCTTAGTTTGTGTGCAGTGTTTGGTAGAAGGATAGGGAATATTGAAAGTGAGTTGGTTATGGCTGAGCCAAAATATACAGTAGCTATCATTGGTTGTGGTCGCCTTGGGCAACATTACGCTGAGGTGTATCGAGCTTTGCACAACACTGAACTGGTTGCAATCGCAGAATACAATCCGGCGCGACTACGAGCTGTTGGTGAGCGTTTTGGCGTCAAGGAACTCTATCCAGATGCCGAGACCATGTACCGTGAAATTGTACCTGACATCGCGGTAGTGGTTCTACCTGTCAAGTACATTAAGGAAGCGGTAATCGCCAGTGCACAGGCAGGTGTCAAAGGAGTCTCTACAGATAAGCCGATTGGAGCATGTTTAGCAGACGCTGACCAGATGGTTGATGTTTGTGTAGAACGTGGTGTTGTCTTTGCCGGTGGCAATCTTCAGAGGGCGCTTTCCGAAGTGCAAGAAGTCGCTAGCTGGCTTCTTGCCGGCGACTACGGGGAACTTCGCGGCTCTAGTGTGCATCGTTGGAGTGGTGAGATCTCTGGAGGTGGTTGCCAGCATATAGCTGTGTTGCGGTTACTGACTCAAGCTGAGGTAACTGAAGTTATCGCTTGGGGAATGCCCGAAGATGCGCTCAAAAGTAATAGCGACGATGGCCTTATCGTCAATGGGCACTTCCGGCTAAGCAATGGTCTTATCTGTCCAGTTTTTGGAGGAGAAACCCCTTATCGTGGTGTAGACGTATGGACTGATAAGGCACTCATACGTTGGAATTGGGGGCCTCCTGAAATTTATTGTGGTTTTGATTCTGATGGTGCTCGACTAAAGGTAANTCGGCCCTACACTCCGTTGCAATATCCCCGATTTTCTTATATGGCTACCTCGATTATGTCNTNCCTTCAGGTAATAGAGAGCGGTGGTGAATTAGCCGTATCCGGCCACGATTTGCGGCAGTCGCTTGAAGTAGCAATTGCTGCAAAGTACTCAGCTCTATGGGGTAGCGTGCCGCTGAAACTTCCACTTGAGGATCGCTCCTTGGCGCTGTACCCNAGGGAGTACCGATGGCTCGGAGGTGATCAATCTGGACAAATACAATCTAGTCAGGAAGCACTTGGGGGGCCACTCTTTTCCAAATGCTAAAGAGTTAGTACTGAAAAATGAGACTAATAGTTGTGAAAGCTGGGNTCTTTTTACTTGTAACGAGAAAGTTTTACATTCCAATAATTACTAACTTTGTTGTTTATGATAGCGCTAGTGTTTGTGATAGATTGTAATTGTTGGTATATTAGCTACATAACAGAGAGTGCTTTGAAGTACAATTGGGAGCACTTAGGAATTGAGTAGTAATAAACAAACAACACCGATTTTGATTATGTCTTTAATTCACTAAAGAGTCATATTTTTAAGTTTAAGGCTGTCAACGGAGACCTTCGTTACTCTAAGTGCTGGTATCATTTCGATCTAGTTTTTCTGTATTGCCAGTGGGATTGGGGTATGGTATCAAAGTGGCAACTATAATTTTCTCAATTTTAGCGGTCGTAAATAGTGTGTTATGGTTGGAAGTTGTGTGNATTAAAACAACTAGAACTATTTAGTTTAAAAATAGAATATCATGATTAAGAGATTGATTNTCGTGTTGATGGTGTTGGGGATCACTGGTTGTGACGGNGGTCCCTCTAACAAGATTGTCTGGGAAAAAGATGGNGCTGAGATGGTATGGATTCCTGAACTTTTTATTCCCGCTAAATTTAAAAAGGAAAGGGTGTATGATCGAATTGGAAATCCTGTTACCAAGTCCGTTAAAGTATCAGAGCCTGTCAAAATAGATGCTTTTTATATGGATTGTACTGAAGTAACAGTTGGACAGTTCAAGAAATTTCTTCGAGCAACAGCACACCGATACAATACTGGTTATTGGGAGCAGGTATATAGATATTCGCCAACGGATGAGCATCCAATGATTTATGTCAGTTGGCATGATGCCATTTCTTATTGTAATTGGGCAGGCAAAAGACTTCCAACTGAAGTCGAATGGGACCGTGCCGCACGCGGTGGTTTGGTGGATAAGGAGTACCCTTGGGGCGATGATTTAANGATGTCTAGAGATTATGCTAACTATGATGGNACTGGTAACAAGGATANGTGGGATGATCAAACCGCACCAGTGGGTCGTTTCGCTCCCAATGGTTATGGCCTCTACGATATGATAGGCAATGTCTGGGAATGGTGTGCTGATTCGTACGATGATGATCAGGACAATCGGGTGTTACGTGGTGGGTCCTGGGACAACCTCTCATTTGGTCTCCGGATAACTGACCGTAGCTTTCATTTACCAAATGATGCTGATAACTACTTCGGTTTTCGGTGTGTTGCCGAATTGTCTGAATTTTAGACCGTTTATCATTACTATATCGTATCTTTGTTTCCCAAATTAACATTCCCTCCTAAATTTGATCATTCTACGGCACAATGAATGTAGTGTTATCTTCTTTTGGATATCCGTTCCAGACCAAGAAGTTGTCGACATAGTGGGGATTATACATGTTGTGCAAAATCTGGAGTTGGTAGGCAAGGAGCATGCTGTTTCATGCCAAAGTGTGTGTAGTTGCAGAGGAGTATACGCCGAGATTTAGTGTCAATGTTGTGCATTGCTGTGTGCCAGATGTTTCCATTTCAAAGGATAACAGTACCTGCTTGGTTGACTAATTTGAGATGGTTTGGCATTTCTTCAAGTGCATCGCATTGAGGCACTTGATCCGCATCTGTTGCCAGGCATTCTGATCTGCTTTTGTCCATGTTTATATGAAATGAAACCATATTGGAGTATCTCGGTGCTATCTTGTATGCGATCGTGATCTAGCAAGTTTAACGTGAAGTGCATTATCGATCATTGTATATCTGGGCCTAGGAAAGCCATCGCAATCCGAATGGCCCTTGGATGCTCTAGTAAGTCAAGGAAGATGTCATCATGGTTGATAATGGGGTAAACCACGCGGGCTGTAGAACCAAGACCATCAAGACCATAGGGCCTGAAATCTGGTGGGTTAGCTACTGATTGTTGCCATTCTGCTTGTGTTTGTTTCTCAACTCGGTAGAATGCCTCTCGGATTCGAGTTAGTTGGTTGCCTCTGAGGGTATCTTCAACGACTAAGTATCCTTGTACATCAAAAAAGGAGTTTGATTATGATTAAACTAAAAATTAGTTTCACCAACAGACAGAATCTTATTCCTTCCAATTTTTTTGATTTAATATGTTATTCAATTTCATTTTGTTAGTATTGGGCTGAAGTATATAGGCACTGGTTGGACAGACAAACTGTTTTCCTCTCGCTTGGTAATAGGATTTCAACAAAGTCACGGGGCTGAAGACATCGAAGCTAAAGCGGAAATAGCTCAAGTTTTTCTCTTCATTCACGGGGTTTCTGTCATTGAAACACATGTTTTAGAAGAATTTTCTCGNTGATAATCAATTTTTGTTAAGTTCGACAAACGCCAGCGATTTTGAAAGCATTATTCAAGGCACTGTAAGACAGTGCGGCTATTTGAACCGGATCGTATCCTTCTGCGGACCAAACACGAGCACTAACTTCTAAGGTAATAAAGTCAGTCCATCCTGCTTTGTGCATTGCCTTCAAGTAAGTGATACTATCGAGTTCTCCTCTCCCTAGGGGCAGCAAGTCGAATTGACCNTTGGGATACATTTTGGCATCTGTAATATGAGTGTGAACAGTAATTGGAACTAGGTTTTTGACTGAATCTTCGATTCTTTCTCCTGCCAGATAAAAATGGACGATATCAAAGTGTAATCCAACTGATGGACTGTCAACAGTTTCAATGATCCATATTGCTCGCTCTGATCGGTCAACAGCTGCGCCGCAATGAGCCTCACCGGCTATGATAAAACCCTCTGCTGAGGCAAGTTCCGCATAGTCCATAAATCGTTGAACAATCTGGTTACGCTGTTTTTGCCACAAGTCACTTTTGCCTCCAATTCCTCTCGCAATTACAGGTGTTTCTCCCACATCAAGATCTCNCGCTAATTGTGCAACTTGTCGTATGAGTTCAAGGTTATTCTGGTGCATTTGTTCATCTGCTTCCAGAATATGTCCTAAGACCATAAATGCCGGTACACTTAGGTGGTGGTGCTGNAGTAGCTGTTTTAGTTCCTTTCGACGANTAGCGTTGATTTTGTCAGGCATAGATTCAAGATGGTTGGATCCAATGCAAATTTCAACTCCATCGTATCCCATTTGTGCCAGCATGGGGATTACGGATTCCAGCCTTATAAGAGGCATGGCGTATGTGCCGTAAGCAATTTTCATGATGTCTCTTTACTGTTTTGTTGTGAAACTATTTCTGTACGAAACGCCTGATAAATTTTGTCAATTTCTGCCTGTTGGGCGTCTCCATCATGAACAACAATACGCACGGCTAAGTCCAGCTCTGTATTGTGATTAAGTACTTTTTTGTGCTGTCTCAAGGGGTTAACTGTTAGGATGCCCCAATCTGAAACGAACCAAGGTTCTTCTGCGCAAGATGGGTAGGCGAACAGGGAAATCCCAGCACTTCTCGAGGCTGCCACTGTCCCTGAACAATCCACCCAGTCGGAAATCTGATCTGTAATTTCGGATCCTCCAGAACGATTTGCTGAATCGATAAGTTTAGCTCCGGTAGTTGCCCGTAATGCTTCGGACATGCGAACTCCAAAATAAGCGTGACGTGTCGGACCGATATGAAGTTCCCACTCTGTTGAGCGAAGTTGTGAGCGGATATCGATCAGGTTAGCAATCTCACCTGGGTAAATGTTTATGGTACGAGTTTCGACGGCGAGAATTCTACCCTGTGGTGCGCCCCATTCGTTTGGACCTTGCCAGTTGAGAGTTTGGGTAATTTGTAGATGGGTTTCCGAGACCTCTTGGTATTTTACGGAAACGTTTAAGATACGGCCCGCCGCACGTCCCTGAAAGACTTCGTTAACGTAGAAGTTATAAGTAGCCTCTTCATAACCCTGATTGGAAAAAGGCAAATGGCAATGAAGATGGTCTGTACCTATCCAAATAGAATTATGGTGTGGATGGTCGATAGGACTTTCTGTGGTAACAGCAAACCCTTNAGGNGTATAAACAGGAAAGAGGTAGGCACGATATTTACCTTGGCTTAGGGATGTTATGTGTCTTCCTNGCCAGNAGATGTTGATTCGGTGCGACTTTGCCCAAGCCCCCTTGGGTAGAGAGACTACTTCATCAGAAACAGAGAAAAATTGCATTTTAACTAACTCCCCTTTTCCTGTCATTATCCTTATATTTGTTGAATAAGTGATAAGAGATTCGTGTAATTGATACGCATTGCATCTTCTGGTGAGCCTGTATCTGGAAGAAAATGCGTTGCCACTGAGAGAACAGGATCGCAATTGTGATTGCGCAGCTGTCTTAGCACTGTCAGATAATCGACATCCCCATCGCCAATTGGGCGATATTCAAATTGCAATTGTTGGCCGTCAATGATGTGCAAATCCTTGAGGTGAAGTCCATGCAAGTAAGGTTGGATGTTGTGGAATCCAGTTGTGGCTACATCCCACTCTCCACAATTTATATTATCGGCTGGTCCCCACATTACCTTGATTCGTTTAGAACCAAGTTGGTCTACAAGACGCCGAAAATTGCCTGTTGTATTGGTATAATTCCAACACATCATGGATAGTGCCACGTCGATATTGTAGCGTTCTGCTTCTATTACCACCATCGAAAATGCTTTGATTAATTTATC
>NZUQ01000102.1 GCA_002697225.1 Candidatus Poribacteria bacterium | reverse complement strand
TACTATGTTCAGTAGTTTTTGCTGTGGATTTCCCTTCAAACTATCCCCGTAACTACGTCAATGTATGATGCAAAAGGTCTGGATTTGGTATATTGTGCAATTCGGCTGCGTGTTGTACATCGCCACCCTGTCATAAAATGTTACTAGTAGGACAGAGAGTTGATAATAAAACCCAACAACTGTTTAGACTTGAGGGAAATAGACCTAGACGATGTAGAGTAATCGATATTATCTATCAGTGATCATTTTTTNACTCTCGAATATAAGTTGGTTATTCCTTTTGGAGAAAACACCTGTCGACTATAAATTTAATCTAAAATTATGATAGTTCTGAATTAAATGTGAAAGGAAGGATCTAGATGGAAAAAGGGCGAAACATACCATTGATCGGTTATACNNACCGACTCTCAGCTCGTCCTGGTGAATCATTGGAATTTAAGATTAGCTCNAGTTTCGACCAACCGTATTGTGCTAGTCTNGTACGGATCATTTGTGCTGATCCTAACTTGAAGGGCCCGGGAATAATCGAACAGAAGATTGATGGGGATTTCGCTGGAGAATATCCTTCGCGGGAGCAGGGTTTTTTTCCNGGATCCTATGGTTTAGTTTCAAAACCAACACCGTTGAACCAACTGGTAAGTTTNACTGCNTATGCAAAAATTTGGCCGACAGCGCCTCTGAGGGGAAAACAGGTTATTATCTCTAAACTGAGTGAAGATGAGAAATGTGGATTTGTCCTTAAAATTAATCAGGGAGGTCAGCTGACCGCNGTGGTGGGGGACGGACGACGATTGAATCAACTTTGCTTGGGTACAATCCTAAAAGAAAGAAACTGGTACCAAGTATGGATGAGTTTNGATGCTAACTCGGGGGAACTACAAGCAGGGCAATTGATTCTCACTACTGGCCATGAAGGAGGAAACTTTGTCAGTCGAAAGAACAATTGCTCTTTCCTTCCGGCNAGAGCAGGTTGTCACTTGGGTATCGCTGCGCAGTTGGGCAAAAAAGTAAAGGAATATTTCAATGGTAAACTTGAAGCTCCAGGAGTTTACAATCGTGCTTTATCAGAGGCCGAAATGACACAATGCTTTGATGGGGCCTCGTTGCCGGGACAGGTAGCTCACTGGGATTTTTCGCAGAAAATGTCAACTTCCGAAATTATCGACATTAGTCCTAATGAATTGCACGGGGAATTGGTCAATATGCCAACACGTGCCATGACTGGTTACAACTGGACAGGTCGTGAGATGTGTTGGCGNCACTCACTTGATGAATATGGGGCCATTCATTTTCACGATGATGATATCTATGACTTTAAATGGGAAACTGATTTCCGNTTTATGNTTCCTGAGAATTTACCTAGTGGAATTTATGCTGTCAAGTTAGAGTGTGGAGTTTACCAAGACAGAATTCCTTTTTTTATCCTCCCTCCACGAGGCAAACGGACTGCTGATTTGTGTCTACTGATTTCGACCTTTACTTACACTGTGTATGGCAACCATGCTCGTCCGGATTTTCAGGATAGTTGGCGGAACCGAATTCGGGATTGGGAGGCCTATCCATACAATCCCGTTGATTATCCCCAATATGGGCTTTCCACCTACAATTTTCATAGTGATGGAAGCGGGATCTGCTTTGCCTCACACCGGAGACCATTGATGAATTTGCGTCCGGGATATTTGACGTTTGGGGAAGGTGAAGGCTCTGGTCTGCGGCACCTTCAGGCTGATTCTCATTTGATTGCGTGGCTTGAAACTAAGGGATATGATTACGACCTGATTACCGACCAGGAACTGTATCAGGAAGGTTTGGACAGCATCAGAGACTATCCTGTAGTATGTACCGGATCGCATCCTGAATATCATACGTCGGAAACCCTCGATGCTTTGCAGAGTTACCGAGATCAAGGTGGTCGTTTGATTTATCTGGGTGGCAACGGTTTCTACTGGCGAGTGGCACTTTCTCCGCAGATGCCGGGGATGATTGAGATTCGTCGTGCTGAGAGCGGAATTCGAGCTTGGGCAGCTGAGCCGGGGGAATATTACCATGTTTTTGATGGCGCTTATGGGGGGTTATGGAGGCGAAACGGTCGGCCTCCACAGAAATTGTCAGGAATTGGCTTTTCCGCACAAGGGAAATTCGAAGGTTCCTATTACCGCCGCACCCGTGAATCAAAAGACCCAAAAGTTTCATGGCTCTTCGATGGTATTGAAGATGAGATTCTGGGCGATTTCGGGTTTAGTGGAGGAGGTGCTGCTGGTTTCGAGCTTGACCGTGCGGACATACGTTTGGGTACACCTGATAATGTTTGGATCGTTGCCCGATCCGAAAACCATCAGCCAAGCTTTGTCTTGGTGCCTGAAGAGAAATTGACACATATTACTAATTGGCCGGGGGAAGAAGAGGCGAAACTGATTCGGGCAGATATGGTCTATTTTCAGACACCACAGGGGGGTGCTGTGTTTTCTACTGGTTCTATAACCTTCTGTGGTAGCTTACCATGGAACAATTTCGACAATAACATCTCGCACTTACTTAGTAATGTGTTGAATCGATTTCTGTCCACGGCGTAAGTCTGGAACGGCCACTTTAACGTTGGCATCAGCTATGTGTTCTTAAGTATACGTTGGTTCACTCCCCTTCTCGTCGGGGCCGAACCAAAGTTTCGCCGTCGGTTTCGATCAATGGGCGATTGTAGATATACGGGGGTTCCAGCACCGCTTGCTGGGCTTCGGTCAATTCGGAAACCCATTCCGGCATCTGTGTCTGGTACACTCCACCAGCGTAGTGAAGATATTTCGGTGTATAGCGGTAAAATGCTACACGTCTCTCGTGTGCTGCACGCCAAGGCAGAACACCATGACTCGTCGCTTCATTGAAGATGATCAAATCTCCGGCCTTCGCCGGTATATTGAAGACAATCTCTTGGTTGGCTTCCCACATCCGAATGTCTTCCGGACAGGGGAAATTAGATTTGTGGCTGCCAGGAATGACACATAATCCTCCATCATCAGGATTGACATCAGTCAGGTAGTATTCACAGACGATTAACCCGCATCGCATCCTATTGTTTTGGTAAGCATAGAAACGAGAACCGTTGAATGTTACGTTGCCTGAGCCATGAATACCCATTCCTTGGCATCCGTTTGTGGCGGTAAGAACATCGACAGAATGATCCAGTTTCCAGCCACGGCCAAGCAAGGTGTTGAGGTAAGGGATAACCTTGGGATGCGCGAGTAAATTTCGGAAAGGNTGGCACCAGGGGGGTAGCCAGGTAAGCATGCCGTTGTAATGCCAAAAAGGTCCGAATTCACCGTCGAGCGGTGTTCCATTCAAGTCTGCCTTTGGATGTTCTCTGCGTTTATCATGATTGGCATCGATGGCTTCATTGAGGGCGCAAACCTCAGTATTTGAGAGGAAGTNCTTGACTACCAAAAAACCTTGAAGGTCGAAAAGGTACTTCTCTCTATTGCTCATGGTAACAAATTCTACTTGCTCGTTCATAGTTGTCATCTTTCATGTTGGTACTTTTGAGACCTTTGGTTAGTTGCTGCTATTTTTCATTTTTTTGATCTTCTTGTTGCAGATGAGGCAGGATTGAGAGAGGTGAGGCTGCTAATGTGCCAGCATCAACTGGTAGGACGGCACCTGAAACCCAACGCGATTCATCACTCGCTAAAAATAGTGCTGCCCACGCCACATCCCAAGCCGTGCCTTCTGAGCCTAAAGGTCCTGTTCGACGACGTAAATTACGCACCTCATCTGGGATATGGTCTACTAGCGAAGCATGAATATGCCCCGGCGCAATGGCATTAACACGAATATTGTCTCGTCCGTGATGAACGGCCATGTTTTTGGTGATGGCATTAACTCCGCCTTTGGCTGCGGCATAGGAGATGTTTTCTCTCCAACCCGCCCGTTGGGCAACCACAGAAGAAACATTAATAATGGAGCCACCTCCAGCCTCGATCATCTGAGGAATGGCATACTTGCTGGTTAGCATCATACTCTTGAGATTGACATCCAAGACTAGGTCCCAAGATTCTTCCTCCACATCAACGACTGTTCCTGGGCGACTGATACCCACATTGTTGAATAAGATGTGCAAAGCACCATAACGTGCTGATACCATACTAACTATGGCCTGACAATCTGCCTTTTTGCTAATATCGGCAATAAATATTGACGCTTCACCGCCTTCTTGTCTGATGGTGTTGAGCGTCTTCAAGGCGTTATCCCGATTTCGATCCACCAGCAAAACCTTTGCACCTTCTCTAGCGAACAGGATAGAGGTAGCCTGCCCCGTGCCAGGAACCGAACTGCAGGATCCCGCACCGGTGATAATTGCGACTTTTCCTTGTAATCGTGCGCCTTTGTTTTGTGTCATTTCCTTCTTTAAATAGTTGTGTGTGGTATGATGTGGTGAGAGTAACTCAGACGGAGGCTAGTTATGGTCGAAGTGCTGGAACAATANCAAAGGAGACTAGATTGGNGAATCCAACATCCCCCTTCCCAGCACATAGCCATCATTNAAATAATCNTCCTATTAATTAACCTCTTGANGGTTCGGCCATTTCCTGACGNGATTGTCGGGAAATGNCGGCTAAGTGATCCTGATTGGCCAGTGCCTGTTCCAGGTGTAGCATTCGTTGTGGGGATGCGTTTCGCAACATGGCTTCGCCATAAACCGAATCGACCCAGAAGCGGGCGAAAGCACTAATTTCGTCTCGTAATATTGGAAGTTGGTCATCGGTNTGCCGTGGTGAGCAATTGATGGTAAACATGCGTCTNCAGTTTCCTCCCCCCCAACTGCTGTGCTTGGTTCCTTGATGAAACACAATCACATCGCNTGGTTTGGTTTCAACTGCCATAGCCGGTATTTGACTGCCAGAAACCCCCCAGTTCTGATCCGAGTTTCTGACATGTTCCTGCAGTGATTCAGCGTATTGATCTCCGTACTTGTGACTACCGGGAATAACCCGAATGGCTCCGGTATCTCGTGTTAGCACATCGAGATAAAGTGCCAGTTTATAGTAGACAATCGGGCGTGGCCAANCTCCGTCTGANTGCCATCCCGTATCGCCGACNTAGTAGTTACCATCACTGCCAAGATAGTTATAATCGTCACCCAGCAAGCTAGTAAAGATGCCGTTGATCCGTGGATCGTCGATCAGACTAGAAAGATATTCGCTCTGATCAATAAAGGGCACAATACAAGACCGAGCGGTTCCATCATGGGTATGTCCGTTATGTCCACTGCCATGATNGGTCCAGATGCNTTCGAATTCTTTGGTAATGCGGGAAATTCGGTCGTCCAATAATCCGGACAGATGGAGGTACCCNAAAGTGTCCATAAACGAAAGTTGTTGGGGGGAAAGTTGCATTTGATCCACACTCCTCTATTTTTTTGTTATTTGAAAGTTTTTTCTGTCAATGGCATGTTTTTTTGCCCTCTGTCATCATGCACCAATTTACTAACCATGATCTGAATTTGTCCGCAACTCCTTGGTTTGGCGATAGCTTTGCCATGCTTTCAATTTTTATGGATTGTAGGCCAAATTATAAAGTTCNTCCTGATCCTCATAGGATCGTGCATGTATTTCCGATTTCGTGTTCGTAACATTTTTCGACGACCTTCTGTTTCTCGCTATTGTAGAGATTGCATCTGTGTCTTCTTCTAAGGACAGGACAATTGTTCTAGATTTGACAGACGAAAGAGTGGATTACCACCACCATGCCCAGAAAAAGCAGTTTCTTGTAGTGTTGTTGTAAAGATGAATGGTGTTTGCTTTTGTTGATCGGTTATGGTTATCAGTAAGCACGTTGTGGTTTCATCTAGTCATTTCCCAAATCCTTACCAGCGAAATAGATGTGGTCCAAAGTCTGCCTGATAGTAGGGAACAATCACTCGGCCGGGAAAAGAAGTTTCATCAATGCGTATTCTGTCTTGATCAGTAATCTTCACTTCAATAGCACCCAGATTTTGCTCGAGTTGTTCCATGGTTCGGATGCCAACAATAGGGCTGGTAATTCCTGGTTGCTGTGCACACCACGCTAATGCCAACTGACTGGGTGTACAGCCTTTTTCATTAGCTATAGCAATTACCGTCTCTAAAAGATCATAGGCTGCATCCGAAAACAAATCTGATTTCTGGTTTGTATCTGTATATCGTGCATCCGATGGATGTTCTTGGTTGCGCTGGTATTTCCCTGTCAAGAATCCTCCGGCCATTGGAGACCAGGGAATCAGTGCCAGTCCATAGGTTTGCGCCATCGGCACTAATTCCCGTTCAATGCGCCGATCCAGCAAATGGTATGGTGGTTGTTCACAGATAAAACGGTTGAGTCCCAGTTCCTTTGACACCCACAAAGATTCCATAATCTGCCAAGCGGCAAAGGTGCTGCTACCGATGTAACGGACTTTGCCAGCTTGAATAAGGTCGTCCAAGGCTCGAAGTGTTTCGTCAATCGGCACTTCTGCACTGGGACGATGGATCTGGTAGAGATCAATATAGTCAGTTTGTAGTCGCTTTAAAGATGCTTCACACTGCTCTATGATATGACGCCGACTGTTCCCTTGTGCGTTAGGATCATCATCATCCATGCGAAAATGGACTTTGGTGGCCAGTACGATATGCATGCGTTTGCCATTTCGCTGTAATGCTTTACCAACCATTTCTTCACTTACACCGCGAACATACATATTGGCTGTGTCTAGGAAATTAATGCCGGCGTCGATGGCCCGATCAATAATTTCCATCGAGTCCGACTCCTTGGTTTTTCCACCAAACATCAAGCAACCCAGACACAACATGCTGACCTTGGTGCCGGTACGGCCGAGGTTTCGATATTCCACTGTTGTTCCTCCTGTTCTTTTGCCATCCTCATGGTTGGCGTGGTGTTATCATTGTCTTATGGTACCCATACTTCCGACAATTTGGCATATCTATTCGCCTGGTTAGAAATATCAATACCTACTTCTGTTGACCAAGCCTCAAGAAGATTTTGATAAATTGGGCCTGGTTTTCCATTGCCAATAGGTTGGAAGTTAAATCGGGTGATAGGCATCATACAGATGGTGGTACTAGTCCACCAAGCCTCATCAGCTGAATGTACATCATAAGGGTCAATGTCGGTCTGATAGACAGGTATATTTTTCTTGATTAATAGTTCCAAACAAGTTTGTCGCGAGATGCCTCTTAGAATATTATGGGGTTTGGGTGTGAAAACCTCTCCATTTTTAACCACAAAAACGTTGCTACCTGTTCCTTCGGTAATGAATCCATGTTCATCAGTTAGAAGGGCCATGGCGCCTTCTTCCATTCGGTTAGCTTGAAGATTAGCGATTTTATAGAAAATTCGACTTCTGTTCTTAGCTTTTGGATCGATATAGCGGGAAGGTACTGATTGNTGAGAAGTCACAACGAAATGCGAACCTGTTTTATATTGGCTAGCTAGATCGCCGATATGACGAACAAGGGGAAAGATGTTGATTGAAACAATGGGAGCTGTTCCTTCTCTGATAATGTTTTCGTAGAGCGAAAGTCCTCCACGAGTGACATCATGCATAATTTGAAAGTCAAGATTATCTAGGGCAGGCAGATTGGCCTCAATTGTTTGATGAGTTGCGTCTTCCATTTGGTCAATCGTTAGACCACAGTCGATTTCCGCATAGCGCATCGACTTNTATAGCCGGTTCAAATGNTGGCGCAGACGGTACGGTTTTTGATTGAAGGATCGCGTCATCTCAAAAACCATNTCTCCAAACATCAATGCGCAATCGAAAATAGAAATCCGTGCTTCACTTTCAGGGATTAACTCTCCATTGAAATAAACAAGTCGTTGGGACATGACGAGTCCTCATCTGGTTCAAAATATCTGCTTNCCAAGTNTTTTAGATTTCGGNATTTTATCCATTATACTGGACTGTTAGCCNGCGTCAACTGGAAAAGGTCTTGTGGTTTACAATTGGCCTTTATGTTGTNTTGCTCAAAACATCTATTCCTGCTAAAATTAAGAATTGATGACTGAATCAGGAAATGTGGCTGTGAAACCGGTTGGGNAAATACAGTATTTTAAGTCAAAAGTGGATGGTAATTTCTACCCATATGCGGTTTGTGCCACCGATACCGATGATAATCCAAAACCACTAATTGTAGAGATCAGCCCAGGAGCGTGGGGTAACCTCTCAGCGGCTGTGACCCGAACTGAAACCATCATCAATATGTCGCAGGAGCAGGGTTNTGCCTGTGTGGCACTTCGGCCTACAGGTAGAGGCAATGGGTCTGTCTACCAGAACTACGGTGAAATTGATGTATTGGAAGCCATTGAGCATATTTCCTCCATTTATGCCATTGATCGCGACCGTATTACCGTTACCGGAGCATCAATGGGTGGAGCGGCTACTTGGTATTTGATCTCGCACTATCCCGATCTCTTCGCTGGTGCAGTGCCGTTTTGTGGATACTGTGATTATCAACTGTGGGAGAAACCTGGGGGATTAACCTTCCATATGCATCAGTGGGAGGAAGCATCATGGAAATCGAGGTCGGCTGCTTTCATAGTTGAAAACCTGCGTCATACACCAGTTTGGATAGTTCANGGTGAGTGGGACCGTGCTGTTGGTGGTGGTGTGCCGGTCGAGCATTCTCGGGAGATGGCTAAGAAGTTAGATACTCTCGGTTATACGTATGAGTATACTGAAGTGCCAGAAATCGGTCACGGGTGTCAGACTCCGGAAATATTGAGGCAGATCACCGCTTGGTTACTGGCCCAAAAAAAAGAACGCTATCCTGAACAGATTTCGCTGGCAACTTATAGTTTGCGCCACAATCGGTCGTATTGGACGGCCATTGATCAATTGGAAGTTTATGGCCAACGTGGTCTAGTTGAAGCTGAACTGACANGCANTGTTCTGCGGGTGCAGACAGAGAATATACAGACTCTTTCTATTGGNCCNGTCGACGATCATCCACCTGTTGAACTTTTGTTTGATGATCAAGTTATTGGATCNNTTGATNTGAAGAAGCAAAGACAGTTTCAGCGGAATCAGCAAGGGATCTGGGAAATAGGTCCATTTAACCTGTTTGGTCAAAAGAGACCGCAAAATNCTGGTCCTATCAGTGATCTGTTCTATGATGANTTATTACTGGTTCCCGGTACAATCGGCACAGAAGAAGAAANATTTTTCAATACTTGGGTAGCAGATAACGCNNCCACATANTTTCGCACACGGAATGGGGGAGTCCATCGTGGTGGAATTATGGGNGACAACGAAGTAGAACTCGTCACTGTTCTNGATACGGAATTGAATGATATCCAGTTACAAGAGAAGAATCTGCTGCTATATGGTACNTACACTTCCAATGCTGTCATGGCTGCATTGGAGGGGGAATTTCCTTTGACCTTTTCTGATCAAGTGATCCAGCTTGCTGGAAAGTCCTATATCGGAGACCGAGTAGCGGTTTTGGCCGTCTTTCCACATCCTGATCATCCACACCGCTATGTAGCCATTCATGGTGGAGTGAGCCCAGATAGCGTGACTTGGGGTAGNCATTTGGATATGCAGTTATTGCCCGATTATATCGTCTACTGTGGTGGAGAAACCCTCGATTGGGGGTTCTGGTCAAACGAGTGGAGTTTTTNAAGTTATTNANTAACAATCATATGGTACGACCAAAAGGAAACCCGTATTATGATGGACTTTTCACCTGTTACTGTAGAGCAACAAAAACAATTTGACCAAGAAGGTTATCTTATTGTCCGCCAAGCTATTGAAGAAGAAACTATTGTCAGACTGACAGCAGCCGGAGACAGGTTGATTCATAGTAACCTGATTATGAATCGGCAGCAACGTGAAGATGGGCGTTACGATGGATTTCGCAATTGCATAACTTTAGATGATTCATTTATACCGTTGATCTCACATCCTCGTATTCTTTCTCTGGTAGTTCAATTGCTCGGTGCAAATCTGCAACTGATGACTTCACATCTAATATACAAATCGCCCGAAATACCAGGAACTCCTCCCNCGTGTCGTTCTCCAGGTTGGCATAGAGACTATTATCAGGCGATGAATGATCTTGGGCATTACAGTATTCCGCGAATTGTGTTGAAATGTGCTTANTACCTAACTGATCTAAGCCAACCTAATTCTGGGGTAACAATGGTTGCTCCTGGNAGTAANCAATTAAAAGAACCGATGGAAATTCCAGAGGGGCAGGTGGATCCGGTGAATGTCGTGGAACCATCAATTTGCCCTGGAGATTGTCTGATTTTCGAAAATAGGACTTGGCATGCGGGAGCTGCAAATTTGACGAACCNCACTCGAAAAGCAGTGATGATAGGTTATGGGTATCGTTGGGTCGTACCCATGGATTTCAGGAAACAGAAACAGGNGTTTTTGGAGAAACTGGATCCNCTNGAAAGTTACCTTGTTGGGGAGTCTTACGATGATGTCAAGACTTTCCAAGTTGATGGTGGTTCTAATCCTCTNAGGGATTGGTGCCACCGATATGATGTCTCCCCAACACGCCACATTACCGGATGAACAAGGTGCTGTACTGTTTACTNGTTCTCGTGCTTACATTCAGGCGGTTCTCANTCTAAAACACTCGCAGGAAGGATTTCCTTGTTCATAGCCCAGTCCGGGTAGTAATTGTAGATTTGTGTTCCCNGACGTGGNTATCCCAAAGGTTGTGGGGGGATACGAAATGGTCCGNCAATACCTGTCATGATACTAGCTACGTGTTTCAGGCCAACAGAGCGTAGGAGACGAGCGGAGGGAACATTCCAAGCTGCTGTAGTGGCATAAATCAGCCGATCGTGTGAAAGTATCCATTGACCTGCTGCACTTACTACTGCTCGCCCCAAGCCACGGCCTTTGGCTGTAGGCACAACATCTATACCGATCTCCCAAATTTCGTCGTTGACTGGACTAACTGAGGCTAAAGCCACAAGTTGTTCCATCTCAAAAATGGCAAATCCTGTTACGACTTGGTCCAGAAAACAGTGCCAGAAAAGGTTATGATCGNCNTGTTGTGAAATTTCGTCAGCTGTAAGCTGAATAGGACGAGTGTCATTCACCGGNAAGAATGAACCACTTTCGCCAACAAGTAACCAACTTGGTCCCCATACCCCAATTCCATCGTCTAATGTGATNCTTGAAAGTTCGTAAGCACCGAAGATGGAGAANAATTGGTCAGTAGACAGATCAGCAATTGAGAGTTTAAGTGNGTCTAGCCACTCTGCCCGAGTGGTAATGATTCCTTTTTTGTCAACCTTGATGGCCCATAAACCTATTTTGTCTGTTTGGCGCGGAGGTGTACTATAGACCGATACCGGATCGACACTCGCAGAATCAATCGAGATACCCAGTTGATTCTGTAACCATGGTTGCAGAAGATCGATATAATGCGAATTTGGTAACCCCATACNCTTTTTGATTNTATGATGAATTACGCAAACTGTCAACACGAATACTTGGAGTGTTGGTTTAATTCCTACATTAAATCATGATACAATCTGGTTGGACGAAAGCCTTTGCTGGATAGGAACGATTCTACTTCCAACGTCTCTTGGCCCAACATGTGCATTTGAAGGTGGTATGTCTGTTAGATTTAAACAACCATCGAAAATTGGAATTGGTACAAGCTTGATGGAGCACAACGGGAAATGGGTGTTTATGATATTTTGGCCACGAGTCGTATCTGATGGATACACTGCAACCAAACTGGCTAGCAGTGTATGATCTTAAAATCGAAATTAATGGGTTTCTCAGGGGACAGAAGGCGTGAATCCTATTCAATTTAAGAGGATGGTTTAATAAAAATGAAAATTGAACATGTCGAAGCTGTTAATTTACTTTGCCAATATCCTGAGAACGATAGATTTCAGTATGCTGGCGGTGTTTGTACTAACCGTCTAACAACACTAATTTTGGTTCATACAGATACGAATTATGTGGGAATTGGCTCCGTTTATTCGCATCCAGCCCTGATCTACCTTATCGTTCGCGATCAACTTAATCCACTCCTAATTGGAGAAGATCCGTGTAATGTGGAAGAACTGTGGAAGAAAATGTACGGTTTGACATTGTGGTATGGTCGCAAAGGTGTGGCAATGTCAACTTTAGGTGGTGTGGACACTGCGCTGTGGGATCTTCGAGGTAAGTCGACTGGGAAACCTGTTTGGGAACTTCTCGGAGGTAGGAGAAAAACCTGTCCAGCCTATGCCAGCGGGCTACTTTGGAATGATGTTGACAAATTAGCAGAAGAAGCAGGGCAGTATATTGAAAGAGGGTTTCGAAGAGTCAAGATGCGATTGGCACGTAGTGAAGAATACGATACTTCGGCTGTCCTCGCTGTTAGAAAAGCAATAGGTATGGATCATGATGTGATCGTCGATGCTTCAATGCGGTATCATTTTGAACTTGCTTGTAGAATGGGAAACTTTTTAAAGGAGCAGAAAGTTTTTTGGTATGAAGAGCCATTTGCTCCGGAGGATATTGATTCCTATGTTGCATTGCGTCAAGTTGTGGATGTTCCTATTGCGGGTGGAGAAAATGAGTTTGGTCTACAGGGATTTCGTGAGGTGATTCGGGCTAAAGCATTAGACATTGTACAACCGGATGCTTCACGGTGTGGAGGGATTAGTGAAGTATGGAAAATAGCTAAAATGGCCGAAGAATCTGGCCTGGGAGTCGCAACTCATTCCTGGAATGATGCTGTCGCTATCATGGCTAATGCACATGTAGTCGCAGCTATGTCCAATGGCGTCACCGTTGAAGTTGATCAGATGAACAACCCTTTTGTCAATGATCTGTTGGTTAAACCGCTGCAGATTGAAAGTGGAGAGTTACAATTGAGTCATGCTCCAGGATTAGGTGTGGAATTGGATTTGGAGGTTGTCGAGAAATTTCGCCTGGGTGATCCTTTGGCTATCCCTGATGGCGTCTATTCAGACATGATGTTCGGGAAATCATACTTTCCGGAACCCATGGGTTATAAAGAGAGCTAGGATCTGCCAAGATTTTTAACGACACATGAATGGTTGATACCGATTAACTTCAATGATCAATACGAGCAGTTCGGTCCTTATCTGCTGTTATTGGTTTTACTCGTCTACCATGACGGATTCTTGGGCCACACATGACCGCACGTTGTTCTTCTGTCATACCTGATATTAGATCTCCCCTCCCTCACCAGATTTCGGGTTTGTATAGGTCTGTAGATGGAACTCTGGGAAGCATATTTAATTAGTACAGGTCTGCGTAGGGTTTGGCTCTTGTTCGAAACAATTCATGGTGGGGAGTTGTTTCGAACATACCTGTTAACTCCAGTTGTGCGGATTGACTCCGAAGCATTTCAGATTTGCTAGCTATCCCCCTTGTTTTCGATCGAGATCGGATTTTATCCGCGTATTGGCCTATTGCTTCATTCCATTTGCTAATTTCTTCAGATGTCAATGCCTGTTGGACGATCAAGTACCCAGTTAGATCAAAAAAATGTTTTTCTCCCTCCGATATGGTGTATTTGTTTCCCATGTCTTTGCCTCTGAAAAATTTAACCGATCTTCGTATTGACTGAATCTTGGTGTTTTAAGTGAGTTGTATCCACTTGTTTTCTCGGCCAGAAAGTCTTACCGCATCGATGACTTGCTGACCTTTCAGACCATCATAGAAAGTTGGTACGCTTGTTTCAACCTGACGAATAGATCTAATAAAATCTTCCACCATTTCAGTCCAAAGATAGTTTAGTAGTTCTAGTTGGTTTGAGGCCAAATCGCTGGAATTAACAGGTAGATAAATGGGCTCAAACTCCTGTTTATCGAGAGGGCATCCTAATAATTGGTTATCTTCTAATACCAAAGAGCCATTGTTCCCAAAAACTTCTATGCTGCGAGGACCTCGCCCTCTGGCTGATCCAGACCTGAAAACCGCCATGGTTTCGTTTTTATTGCTTTCATTGCTTCCGAAATCGGCTAGAAAATAGTATCCCATATCTGCGGTAATCTCTTCAGTTTGATAGTTGTCAAGCGGCTCATCTTTTCCTGGTCTCCATGCCAATCGATCAAGAAAATAATTTGTGTCAGGTACCACGTATCCATGTTTCAGGGTGTGAATGGTTTTACCACATACCCGTTTGGGTTCACATCCGAGAAGACAGCGTACTCTATCAATTTCGTGTGCTCCACCATTGGCTAGGAATCCCCCACCTTGTTCCAACCGAGTGAACCAACCGACCGCTACTTCTTTTGGCAGTCCACGAAGCCAATGTGCGTGTATTTCTTGGACTTCGCCAATATGCCCATCATCGATAAGTTTTTTAAGATGCATGAATTCGGGAGTATACCGCCAGTTAAAGGCGATAGCGGTCTTAAGATCATTTTTGTTCGCTACTTGATACATTTTGAGTGCCTCTTCGGCGTTCAGCGTCATCGGTTTTTCACAGATGACATGTGCTCCAGCGTTCAAGGCGTCCACCGCAATTTGGCAGTGCGTATGGGCGGGCGTGGTTATGGCTACGATGTC
>NZUQ01000101.1 GCA_002697225.1 Candidatus Poribacteria bacterium | reverse complement strand
CGATTGCTTTCGTCGTTTTCTCTGTCATTCGCCATTCAATGATTAATGTTCCTAATCCTGTTCAAGCTACAAAACGATGGGCACCTGCCTTTATCTTTTTGGTCTTTGCTATTTTGACTCTTGTAATTCTCTTTAAAGGCCTGAAAAATCTTCACCTTAATTTGAGTTTCTCCGAAGCGCTACTGATTGCTGCTGGTATTGGGTTGGTCGCTGCAATTATTGGATGGCTGCTGATTAGATGTGTGTATATATCACCATCAGTCGATGAAGAGACGACAATTCCTCTTGCCGCGATATCGGTAGATCTCCGATCGATGGCTAGACTCACCCGCCGAATTCAATCTAAGGCAACAAAGGAGGCAGAGGGATATATAGGAGATATCCAAGAACATGTTGAACTGCTAACAAATATGGTCGAACGAAGCGAGGCACAAATGCAGACACGCGGGGATTTCCAATTTGTCGAGAAAATCTTCACTCATCTTCAAGTCATGAGCGCTTGTTTTGTTGCTTTCGCCCATGGTGCCAATGATGTTGCCAATGCTATTGGTCCGCTTGCTGCGATTGTTTCCATCGTAAATGGAGGAGCAAACGCACTTGTCGACCAAACACCTGTTCCTGTTTGGATTTTGGGGTTAGGTGGTATTGGCATTGTAATCGGTTTGTCGACATGGGGGTGGAGAGTTATTGAAACCATCGGTAAAAAGATTACTGAATTAACACCGACACGTGGTTTTTCAGCCGAGTTCGCAGCAGCGACGACAATTGTCCTTGCGTCTAGGTTGCGTATTCCTATTTCTACGACACATACACTTGTTGGCGGTGTTCTAGGTGTTGGGATTGCTAGAGGGATTGGAAGCTTAAATCCGCGTGTAATTCGTGATATATTCACTTCCTGGATTGTAACTTTACCTGCAGGCGCGGGAATGTCGATTATCTTTTTTCTGATAATAAGAACTCTTTTTAATAGTTGAGATAAAGCCTCCCACTAAGAATCTGACTTCTGCACTATTTGCTAGAGTCGAAGTCCATGATGCTATTTCCCAAAACGTTGTTGGCAGTAGATGCCCAATTTCTTAGCTTTTAAATGTTTATCTAAGTAGAATTACTATCAATAATACGAGAGCTTGTGCATTATATTTCCCCAAAAAGGATGGGTGCCTATTGCTGAGGATGGATTTAACCAAGGCCCAAATAAGAGTTGTAATATTTCTGTTAAAAGTGCATAGAGTAATTTATATAAATTGCTATTGGACCTCTTGCACAAACCAAAGAGATTGAAGTTATGAGATTTTGAATCACATGTTCAACAGGACTAAGGTGACTCAAAACCATAGAATTCTAATGGATAGTACATAGATTTAGTAATATCAGATATAGTGTAGAAGATGGTCAAAGATGCACTTGATGTTTTTGTCATCTCGAAAGAATAAACTATTTAGCAGAGAATATAAGCAAACAGATATGTTATTTAGTCAAAGGGCTTGCGACTAACGATCAATCTATAATCATTCCTTGAAACGATAACCAATTCCGTGTACGGTCTGAAGATTCTTACCACCATCACCCAGTTTTCGCCGTAGACGACTCATATGTGTGTCCACGGTCCGGTCAACACCGTAGTAATCCTGCCCCCAGATCATATCCATCAATAGATTTCGAGTGAAAACGCGACCTGGAGCTTTGGCCAAAATCGAAAGCAGGTCAAATTCAGTTGCTGTTAAATCGATCGACTTTCCCTTATAATTCACCTGTCGTCGATCAATGTCGATAATTACACCCTTGGCTTCGATCTTCGCAGTTATTTCTTTTTGGAAGTCGGCAACAGATCTTTTCAGAACTGACCGTACTCGGAGAACTACCTCCCTTGGGCTGAATGGCTTGGTAATATAATCATCCGCTCCAAGCTCTAATCCGACAATTCGATCAACTTCTTCTCCTTTTGCAGTTATCATGATGATGGGAACATTCTTTGTTTCCGGCTCACTTTTGAGGAGGCGAAAAACCTCTAACCCATCAACTTTGGGTAGCATAAGATCAAGCAAAATCAAGTCGGGCAGACGNCTCTTAACCTCTGCTAATGCTGAACTACCATCAGGAACTGATNTAACTTTNAGATCAGCTTGTTTCAAGTTATAACTCAAGATATCAANAATATCCGGATCATCTTCAACAATCAGTANTTTGGAAGGCATTTACTTTTCACTTTANACACNATTTTTAAATGGNANTTCNCAAGTATTTTACCATGNGNTCCTCACATAAATATTACAATATTTTAGCGGTTTGGTAAAAACTGTAACCGGNTGTGATCATCGTAAACATACTAAAGCTATCATTNGCAATGTGAAACTTCGTGTTTTNAACAAGATTNTACNCAGTTGTGAAAAACAGAACATGATTCTTGCNTGAATCNCCTAAAATACTACAGACCAAATNNTGCNNTTTTNTTGCAAAACTTATACATGTTTGCACACGCTNTTTTTTAACTAATTCTTGTTTTAAATGGCACGCATTAATATTGTGTATCGGATTAGATGTTGACCNGCTTAGACAAAATNNATGGGTAAAGAANTAATGAATGGCTTNGTAATAAAAATTTCCCAACAGCCGNGTGTTACATTAATAGCCTATTNCNAAGNAGAAAAAACAAATTCCATGCGCAAAANCAACTCAAATAGCTCTTTTNGACANATNTGGNNTATTCCANATCCAATGAAACCNTTGTCTAGGAGATTAATCAGCCTGTTGCTTTTGGATCCANCCCCAGTACAGNTTATCGCGCTGGTTNCCTGCCGTCANATACTCAGCTTTNAGNCGTGAAATNTCGTCGTTTTGATAGTTTTCAANTGGNCAACCGTTGATGTCCAGTTCAATGTCGTANTGCTCGGCGGCGTTAATGCCAAAGATTGCGTTTTTAACTGGGCCATTTGCTGGCCCCAGCGGTTCNAAATTGTGTTTGTCCTGTAGATCAGTTGGNATCTCNATACGGCGAAATGCNTCGATCTGCCATTGNGGTGAGCCTGCCCAGATCGAATCGGTACCCCACAGCACNTGATCCTNCCCTAAGCCCTTGATTAACTTNCCTAACATGGCAGCAGCCAGCCTAGGATGTGTAATGGCCAGCGCACCAAACGAGAGACCAATGTCGGCATATACATTCGATACTCCATATTTTTCTGGGATGGCAGCCATTTCATCAATCCATGCTAGGCGTCCAGTCCGTTCGAAGGCCTCACTCACCCCATGACTATCACGCCACATTTTTAAACCAGCATGATAAATATGAAAGTTTAGATCTGGCCAGTCTTGAGCTGCCTTACCAAGATCATCCAACGAAGCATAACGCCAATTGGGAATCTTTTCGTAGTCGATTGGCAATACTCCCTTGTGAACACAAATATTCCGGATTCCATATTTAAGCGCCTTTTCATAGGTTGGATAGGTCAAATCTTCGTCATCCATACGCCATGGTTTGTCGAAAGTCGGTTCAGCTCCCAGCACATCGCCAATAGTATAGCCTTTCCAAGAATCCACCTTGAGTTCTGTGCTGGCACGATCCATCGATTCCAGATACTCCGGAATACTTGGCCAGATTACACCGTGGGCGAACATTCGTCGCGTACCTGACAACCGATTCACCAGATTGCGTGTGGCCACCATCTGGTCATCNGACAACAGTATTTTATACNGATCAACCGATGGCGACGTNCTGAGTAGTGCNGTTGTGGTGTCGCTATCAAAGAACATATCCTTCAGATAGTATTCGAACTTGTAGTACTTCAGATCAAGTTCTTGTCCAACAAGTTCTGGATTCCAAGGTGTTTTGTCTTGATTGTTGCCACGAGCGGTGTCACGTAGCCAGAGTTGGCCTTCCCAACTATAGTCATCATGAACATGATGTGTATGGACATCAAAAATGAATTGGTCTTTAGTANCGTCATGGAGTTCCTGAGCAGCCTCCTGATCTTCTGCTTCCGTGGAGTCAACGCTATAAACGTTGCCGAAAACTTGATTCATGGCTAGAAACGCAGCAGCCATACCACTTTGAGAACGCAGGTACAGTCGACGGGACATGCCTTGTTGATCGGCATAAAAGTTTGCTTTTTCCTGAATCAGTGATTCAACTTGTGTTTGTTGTCTGGTTTGCGGGGGAGGGAAACATTCACCACTGGAGATGACCTGCGTCGGGACTGGACATTCCGTTTTCTTGTAGTATGCACGCTGCAGGTTCTTAAGTTGCTGATTATTGAGCCACATATTGGTAGTATGCCTCCAAATGGTTTAGATTAGTTTATGCTGAAATCTGCAGATATCAGACTTCCGAGGTAAGGAAAAACGGCCGAATTTGGCTGTTATTAGGGATTATATCGAGAGTCGTTCGAAAAACACACAGGACACTTGGTAGTTTGTCCCTCATTTGGTTCTGGATGTTGCTCGTTGTCAAGCTTACCCGCGGGGCCTCCCAAATTGTGCCACAGTATGCATTGTCGATCAAATACGGCATTCTCTCCCTGTACATATTCAAAGCAGAAGACACGGTAGTCGGAAGAAAGCCATCGTTTGAGGTTTTGCCTTAGAGTTCCATGAGGTGCACGCCCGAGTCGTCCCTTGTAGTAAGCATATTTTTCTGTTTCTTCAACCCGGCGAATTAGAAAAACGGCGGGAGTTGCTTTGGTTACGACTGTATCGATAACACTTTCTACAAGTTGAAATGGCCCTTCCATTATGATCCTATGACGAAGCTTTGAAGACTTCTTCTTGAGAGGGGAAATTGGGTTGTCTCACCTTTTAAATTATAATGAAATAAAGTAAAAACGTCCGATTCCCTATTCCAAATTCTTGGTTTAGGCATGTCTTCGCCCAGCATCTTTCAGCCCTTTGATAAGATGTAATTGAATATAGATCTTGTCCCGTCTCATTCAAGTTCAGTGGTTCAACTACAAAAACAATTTTACAAGGACTTGTTTCTATAGACTTAATTAATTAGTACGCCTCAATTTTTTTGCTTATATGGGATTCCCTCTAACAAACCTGCCTCGTACATTTGATCCCAATTTTCCAGAAAAAGAGAGTTCCATTCATCCGTTAGTGAAGAAACCATCATATCTTGGAAAACCGACCAGAAAATAATGATTCCGTCTGCACCGTCCCTTAAAGCACGGTAAGCGGTATCCACTGACCGTATCAGTGCGGCCGTAATATATGGACGGTTCTCCCAGTTCTCAAACATGGCACAGCACTCTCGAATCAATTTCGTAGGATCGCCATTGACTGCCAAGAAAGGATCGCAAAATGGTAGTACATGCGTGACACCAGCTCGTGCTACTGCAGCTGCTTGGGGCAAAGTGAATATCGTAGTACAAAAGGTTTCGACCCCTCTTTTTTTGAGTTCCGAAAAAGCATCCAAAGCATATGTTGTCATCGGGATCTTCAGGATTATCCTATTGGAAAGCTTGGTAAAAACCTCGCCCACATCAAGAAGTTCTTGAGTTGAGTGACCATCAATCTCGACTGCTACTTTTTTATCTGTTATGTCCAAGTAGCGCTTGACCACTTCAGTGATTTGACCATATTTTTTTGTCATTTCGTTCAGGACAACGGTATTGGTGACAATTCCAGCTATCCCTGATAACATCCATTGTTTTAGATCTTCTGGATCTCCGGCTAACCAAATAGAAGGTCCACTTAATACTTGATGATGTTTATTAACTGAAACTGTTGGCATAATAAACTCCAAATTCAATTATGAATCAAAGACAATCAAACGCTTGAACAATTTACTATCCTCTTGTTCTTGCTGTGCAGGTTATTTTACCAGTTTTTGCGGTTTTATCAATAGGGTGCTATTGTTTAAGAGTTGACACATATTGGATCTGCTAGGATATAATTAGAGCGGTATAGTTTATTTAGGAATCTCTGAATTGGATGTATAGACGGACAAGCATTTTGAGAGCCGAAATTAGTTAATGCTTATTGCATCTTCCCAATGCACATTTGTTGGAATACTGTTTAATTAAATCAACTTGAATATTTAAAAGGAAGTGAAAGATGGCTTTAAAAGTTGGGATTGTTGGCCTAAGCGGCATTGGTAACAATCACGCAAATTGCTATGCACAAGACGATCTGGCAGAATTAGTTGCTGTTTGTGATTTCGTGAAAGAAAAGGCAGATGATACTGCCGAAAAGTTTGGGGTAAAAGCTTATTATAACCTTCAAGATATGATAGATGGAGAACCAGACCTAGATATAGTTGATGTCAGTACTGGTGGAAACGAAAACGGCAGTTGGCATTATGAACCAACTATGCAAGCTTTGGATTCCGGCAAACATGTTCTAGTGGAAAAGCCGATTTCTAACGATATTAACGAAGCTCGACAAATGGTGGCTAAGGCGGATGAACGAGGTGTTTATTTGGCTTGTAACCTGAACCACTATTTCACCCCGCCTGCCGAACGAGCCATGCAGTATATGGACGAGGGGCACGTGGGAGAGGTCGCCTACTGCCTACACAAAATGGGGTTTGCTGGTGGTGAACAGACGTATGGTGGTCCGCAAAATTCCCCGCGTGTCAAGGGGTTTCCCTACTTTCACGTCAAGGCATTTTTAGCCCATCCGTTTAGCGTAATGCGTCATTTTTGTGGGGACATTACGCATGTGCAGGCCTTCATGAGTCAGCCCAGTTTTCGCAAAAAAGCGGGTGATGTGATGGTGTCGATCAATAGCATCCACGTTAAATTTCAAAACGGTGCTATCGGTTATCTGTTGAGTCAACGGGGTGATACTACCTTCGGTTTGGGTGGCTGGTGGAGTGTGGAAGTTGGTGGAACACGCGGCACATTCTGTATCGAAAACTGTATCGAAAAGGTGACTTTCTGGCCAGCTCCAGGAACAGAAGGTGCCGCGGCACCAGAAAAACTAGGTGTTGGTGCGTCTCCGGGGCCAGTAGTACACGAATCAGGGCAATCCGATTTTGGAGCCACTTTCCCCTTGCGGATTCACGCCTTCTTGGAGGATGTTACTAACCAAGTGCCACTCAACCAAATTCGGGCTTCTGGTCGAGACGCACTGGCTACGCTAGAATACACTTGGGCGGCGATAGAATCGTATGANCAAGGTGGNATTTTGGTTCGTCCCCANCCNTTACCGACCCTCAAAGGNAACCCCGTTACTCANAATGGGTAGAATATAANAAATAGCATTCTGGATTCAATAATCACTAACATTTAAAATTACAAGGAGTTATTTAGTGANNCTNGGTGCAAATTCAGTTTTNTTNGGNGGTTACGATATGGAAACCGCNTTNAANCACATCGCTATGGCGGGCTACGACGGTATCGAANTGNCGGCTATCGATGGCATGAGCCAACATTTNGTCCTCGACCGTTGGCAAGAATTGGCCGACGAAATCAAGCAGTTGGCAAAAACCTACGAGCTTGATCTATTAGCTATGGAACAACCATCAAGGGATGCAGAAAAGATGGAGAAAGCCTTTCAAGCGGCGGTCGAAATCGGTATCCCAATTGTCAATTGTGGTCCTGGTGGTAAGAGCGACGACGAAGACGCTTGGCCGGAAATGATTGATTCACTAGGCAATTTGTCTGATAGAGCGGAGCAGTACGGCGTTACGCTTTGTGTTAAAGCACACGTTGGAGGCAGCATCTACAATACACCAACTACGATCCGAGCGATGGAAGCCATTTCTTCACCTGCTTTTGGCATTGACATGGATCCNTCACATATNCATCGNGCTGGNGAAAATCCAGTCGAAGCCATCGCCGCGGTTGCCTCACGGGTTAAGCATGTACATATTCGTGACTGTGAAGGCAAATTCCAGACCCAAGCGTCGGACGCCGATGGCCAACAGTTCGATACCGTCGTAACTGGTCACAGGGCACCGGGAAAACCCGAAATGCAGGCTAATGGCCGAGGCGACATCGATTTGGTCGGTTACATCGCTGTTTTGCATCAGAACGGTTACACAGGTCCACTGAACTTAGAGGTCATCGGTGCCAAAGAGTATTCACTGGAGCAGTGTTGTACCATTGCCGCTGAGTCGCGGGGACATATGCAAGCCTGCCTGCAAACCTGTGGTGCGAGGTAGGCTGGAGTAGTGTCCAACTACAGATGCAAACCTATTAGTTCGATGAAAGCCATTATTATCGGTGCTGGCCGTGGNCGAAGGTTGATGCCACTGACAGAGGATACGCCAAAATGCTTTGCGAAAATTGGAGAGAAACGCATACTCGATCTGATTATCGAGGCTTGGCGCACAGTGGATGTTGAGGATTTTGTGTTTATCGGTGGATATCAAATCGAAAAAATACAAAAGGAATATCCGGATCTACGATTTTATTACAACCATGACTGGCAAAACAATAATATCCTAGCTTCNCTCTTCTGTGCTGAAGCTGAGATGAATTCTCCATTTGCCTGCACCTATGCTGATATCATTTATCGTCCATGGGTAACGGAGCAACTATTGAAAACCAACCACGATATCAGTTTAGTTGTTGATGTTGATTGGAGAGAACGATATGTGGCACGTACTATGCATCCCGAAGATGATGCTGAAAAGGTTTTAACAAAAGGACACACCATCACTAGAATAAGCCGTGAAATCTTGCCTGAAGAGGCTGATGGAGAGTATATAGGGGTGGCAATGTTTAGTCAAGAAGGGGCAAAAATCCTGTGTCAACATTATCACCGTGCGGTGGATAGATATGGCAATATGCCCTTTCATGGTGCTGTTTCATTACAAAAAGCGTATTTAATTCAACTTTTTCAGGAGATGATCCAAGAAGGTGTAAAGATCTGCAAAGTTGAGGTTGCCGGTGGTTACCATGAGATTGACACTACGCAAGATTACGAAATTGCAAACAAAGTCTGGTAAAAGAAAATGACAAGCTCCAACCCATTGACCGAGAAAAAAACGCTACCATTATTTCCTACTAGCATTGTTGGTAGTATGCCGAGACCCGATTTTGTACAGGACCTTTTTTTGTTGGAAAACAGAGAAGGCCGAAATGAATTGGATAAACGTGATAATCTTGATGCTGCTGTCCGCTACATCATTGCACTTCAGGAAGCCAGTGGAATTGATATTATTTCAGATGGTGAATGGCGTCGTCGGTCTTATATTGGTGTCATCGCAGACATAGCTAATGGTTTTGAACTAACTATACGTAACGGTAGGCATTGGACAACAGTGGTGGATAAACTTGAGGTTAAGCAACAGGGGGTAATTGCCGAAGAAGCTAAATTTTTGGCTCAGAACACAAATTGTGACACAAAAGTTTGTCTTCCTTCACCATACCTTCTGGGACAACGCATGTGGGATCAAGAAAAATCAAGGAACGCTTATCCTACCCGTGAATCCTTTATGTACGATCTTGTGCCGATACTACGTAATGAATTGCGTTTATTGAAGGATGCTGGCGCAACTATCGCGCAGTTTGATGACCCGCATCTGTGTTTGTTTGTCGATGAGAGTATTCGAGCCACGTATCAGGATCCAGAAGCTGAAATGGAATTGTGTGTTGAACTACTCAACCAAATTATCACAGACATTGAAGGCATTCAGATTGCAATTCACCTATGCCGAAGAAATAAAGGGCGGGATGGATGGATAGGAGAGGGTGGTTATGAGCCATTACTTCCTTATTTAGCACGTCTTGATGTGGATCAATACGTAATGGAATTTACCATTCCTGTGGCGGGTGATGTCTCAATTTTGAAAGCCATTCCTGAAGATAAAATGGTTGGACTCGGTTGTGTCGATTGNCGTAGTGAGCATATTGACACACCAGATGAAATAGTCGCCCGAGTTGAAAATGCACTTCGTTATCTGGCACCACAGCAAATAGTATTGAACCCAGATTGTGGCTTTGCTCCGGGGAATGCCGCAGATATACCTCTGGATGAAGCCTATCAAAAGCTCAAGANCGAGGCTAGAGCGGCCGAGATATTACGTGATAAATACGCATGAGATCCATCCCAAATTCAATCTCAGTAATTAGGGTCTAGCTAGCGGTAGAAAACAAATCCGGTCGCCGATTTTAATTTGGAATTTGGCTTANTCCTTTCCCTTCTACCACTCGTAAAAATTGGTCGGCGTTAATTCCTTTGAAGTGTTCAGTGAGTCCGCTCGGCCAACGAATTTCCACTAGATCGACGACTGTTGACTGTCCCAATCCAAAGTGTAGACGCATATCGCTGTGGGAAGGATAGCTACCACCACTTTTGACTTCGCGTATCTGAGAGTGTTCTNATGTCACCACTTTGATNCGNACGCCGATCCCATCCAAATTACTNNGTNTACCGACCATTTCAAAGACCAGCCAGTGATTCTGNCTATTCGTGTCGTTTCTCAAGAGATTCGGCGACTGATAGGAATTAGTGACTAAAATATCGATATCCCCGTCATTGTCATAATCTCCCAGGGCTGCACCACGGCTTACCATTTTCAGATCTAGCCCTGGACCAGATTGATCTGAAATATCTTCGAAGCTTTGGNCCTTACTGTTTTTGAACAGTTGGTTGGGCTGTTCATAGGTCATACTTGGCCGAACTAGTCGGATATTGTCATCAATGTGTCCGTTAACAATAAAGAGGTCTAAATAGCCATCGTTATCTAAGTCCGCGAATTCGGCTCCCCAAGATAGATAAGNNAANCCTTGTCCGCCGATTCCAGATTGATAGGTTATGTCAGAGAAAAAACTATTNCCGTCATTTTGATAAACATTATTTGGCTCGTCATGGAAATTTGTGATTACTAAGTCAAACCAACCATCATTATTAATGTCTCCGAAAACAGGTGCCATACTACTTTCAGCCACCCCAATTTCGCTAAGTGCAACTCCACTTTGAAATGCAACATCAGTAAATGTACCATCACCGTTGTTTTTGTAAAGCCTGTCTGCTACCTTATCATTAGCCACAAACAGATCGCTATCCCCATCATTGTCGTAATCGCACCAGCAAATCCCCATGGCTTTGTCGTTGGAATTAAACAAGTTAGCTTTCTGAGTGTAGTCGGAGAAAGTACCGTCTCCATTATTATGATAGAGGATGCTTGGTGAACCAGTGAAAACTTCTGGGTTACAGTAAAGTCGAACACCAGATCGACTACAAACCGGATTGTTTTCTAATCGGTATTCCACATAGTTGGCAACGAATAGATCAATATCGCCATCATTATCATAATCAGCAAAGGCTGCAGCCACGCTCCATCGACTATTTCCCACGCCAGCAACTTTTGTAGTATCTGTGAAAGTGCCATCACCATTATTATGGTATAGAACATTTGGACCATAGTTTGCTACGTAAAGATCTAAAAAACCATCGTTGTTATAATCACCAATGGCGCAACTAAATCCATATCCTTGGTCATCAGTGTATGCTTTTGAAGTTATGTCTGTGAAAGTGCCATCACCATTATTATGATAAAGGGCGTTTGTTCCGGTNGTAGATGTTCCGGGTAGAGCTGTACCATTTACGAAGTAAATGTCGAGGTCTCCATCTCTGTCATAATCAAACCAAGCTGCACCAGANCCAAGTGTTTCCAGATAATACTTTTTACCACTACGACCGTCCTCATGCTTAAATAGGATTCCTGATTCGGAAGTGACATCAGTAAAATGTATAGCCGAGTTGATCGGAAGATTTGCTATGCAAAAGGCTAGACAATTTACGATCCAAGAAGCATAAATTCCCCATTTGTTTTTTTTATTCGATGACATCATTTTATTCTAGTTTTTTTAATTTCTTGAATTGCCTTTAAGCCTTCTTGGAAAACTCGATTATTGGATTCTAAACTTAAGGCTTTTTTGATTGTTTCTTCAGCTTGATCGTAATTTTTTTGCAGATAATATAACCAAGATAGTGTATTAAGGTACTCTGCTGAATCAGGTTGAAGTTCAACTGCTTTTCTAGCTAATTCCAAAGCTTTTTTCTGATATTTTCCCCAACTCCCATATAAATGTGCTAAACGCTCATAAGCATCAGCAAATGAAGGCTTTGCTTTAATAACATTCTGATAGGCGATTTCTGCTTGCTGATATTGTTCTCGCTCTGCATAGATTCTACCCATAAGATAGTGTGTTTCAATCATATTTGGGACGCTTTTTAGAACGGTTTTGTAATGTTTAATAGCTTCATCAAATTTGTCCTGTTTTGAAGCAATAATTCCTAGATGATAATGTGCTATGACAAGATTGGGTGTGTCCTTCAAAACTTCATGGTAATGGTTGGATTGCTTTTGGTTAGTGGAATTAGAAGATAGAGATAATAAGGTGCTGAAGGCCTCTTCAGCTTCTTGGAGGAGAGAAAGCTTTAAAGCAATATTGCCAAGATTTAGTAGGATTTCAGTCGAGTTCGGCTGTAACTCCCTGGCTTGGCGATAGGCATTGAGTGCGAGTTGATAATCGCTATCGTTCTTGGTGTTCTCCGCCTGTTTCAATCGAATGAAGCCGAGGCTAGCATGAACTTCAGCCATTTTCGGATTCAACTGGATTGCTTTCTGCTGGGCTTGGTAAGCTTGNCTGAAGTGTTTAAGCANAGAGTGAGCTCGACTAAGTCCATTATAGGCCTCGACCAAGTTTGGATTGTAGGAAATCGCTCTCTGGTAATATTGTATTGCTTTTTCATGTTTCCCTTCACTNAAATAAAGCGTACCTAAGTTGGTAACAAGTATAGCGCGCTGATGCGAAAAAGGATCNGTCTCATCTTTTTTCNGCTGNTGAAACGTCTTCATTTCTCTTTCTGCTTCTGNTTTTTTTCCTTGTTTAAAGTATAGTAGTGCCAATTGGTAATGAGCATAGAGTAGCGATGGATCTTGNTGNATAGCTGAAACAAATGCCTCTTCCGCTATTTCCCATTTTTTCTTACGGATTGATACAAGACCAAGCTGGAAATGAGTTTCGGCCAAAGGTTGTATTTGAATGGATCGGAGACAGTACGTTTCTGCTTCCTCCAATAATCCTTGCTCCAACGAAATCCGGCTCAGATAGTAATATATCTCAGCCTTTGATATTGCCGTTATTTTACCAGTCCGATCCCAGCTTTTGTTTTTGACATAGGATAGTGGCAGAAAATGTTGAAGGGGATTTTCTGTTGGGTTCATTAGATGTATCGATCGTAAAAAGGATTCTTCTGCTTTTTTATATTGATGCAATTGAAAGTAAGACAGTCCAAGTTGGGTATAGATGTCGCTGTAATTTGGGAACCGACGGATTAATTCTTGGAATATCACAATAGATTTCTCGTACTTTTTCTGTGATTGATAAGTTCGCCCGAGCCAGTAATTACCTTCTCTGGATTTCGAATCTAATTCGATCACCTGATGGAATGCGAGAGTTGCTTCTTCCAAAAGATCATGGGAAAAATAAGCTAAGCCCAGAGAGAGCCTTGCCTCGATAGAATCCGGGTTCTTCAATATAGTCTGCTGGTATCTTGTTATTGTTTGGACAATATCATTTTCTTTTTCGTTATCCTCTGCTGGCAAAAATTTACAGAGACAGAGGCTAAAAAATGAAATAAGTATCCAAACTATTATTGATCGCATGGGTGTCATGAATGAGTAATTTCTTTTAGACGCGTTTGAACTTGGTGAGTAGAATCATCATACAAAAGGTATTAATTAGAATACCTATACATGAACAGGTTGTTAGGTTGGTGTGGTTTTTGTTACCAGAAAAATCTCTGGCCATTTTCCCATTTTCTTCTCCGATGCACAAGCAAAGCGATCGAAATCAAGACGTATACCTGATCCTCTTACTACCCGTGTTGTCTTTGAACCTCGCGCGTTTTAGCTAGCAATAATTCCCTGTAACTTACGTTTGTAGTCCTATCGAGGTATAGATTACCCAATGCTGTCTGATTGATTCTCTTGACGACGTTTTTCTGCGATTTCCTCAATCTTATCAGCGAAATTAGGATAATCGGCCATGACTTGGGCAAAATCGCTTTTTTCCAATACAAATAATTCGCAATAGGTCAATGTCTTAACAGACGCTGTCCGTCTGACTGAATCAAGTAGCGCGAGTTCACCAAAAAATGACCCGCTTTCCATGTTTNCAATAATTTTGTTGTCCTTTTCAGAAAAGACTTGTACCTCACCGTGGTTGATAAAATACATTTCGTGACCAATTTGACCTTCATGAATCACGTAATCTTCAGGAGGAAGCACAATTGGCCGCAGTTTTGCCAATATTTGCTCAATGAATTGGGGTTCAGCGCCTTTAAACATAGGTACAGATTCAATCAGCTTCTGATTTAGGCACAGGGATATTTGTGTGCTTAAACTTCGAGGTAAATCATTCAGGTAATATTGCTCGACCGACAGGAAATCTGTCGATGTGTCCCTATTATATTCCCACATGTATTGATAATAGCTCCGAACTTTTTTTTGTAACCCTTGGGGGACCTTCTTTTCTCGCAAATAAGTTTGAATTCTGTCTAATTTNTCACGGAACCGTGATTGACTCGCATTCATATCTGTGATTACAGAAGCTACGTTACCAATGATGAATGCATACATAGTTACGCCTAGCATCATGACGAATATGGTGAACCCAAGTTCTTGTACCGTTTGCTCGTCTGCAACAATATTGCCATATCCAACAGTTGTTAATGTCATAACAGACCAGTACAAGGCCTGCAGGTAACCATGAAAACTAATATTAATGTTGCGAATCAAGAACCAGATACAAGCAACCCAGTGTTCAACTAGGAAAATGACGAACAGTAACCTTAGTAATCGAACGATAACTGGGTTGGAATTAATACTATCTTCCCAAACCTTGGAGGCGGAGAGACTGTCAAAAACACGTAATAAGCGTGGAATCCTGAGAAGTGCGATTATCCATACTGCCAGATTTGGATAGAATAATCTGGCTACGATATCGATGGGGATACAGGAAAGNAAGTGTCTTTTGAAATCAGTTTGGAGGTAATTTTTTCTAACATGTGCTTTGTCGTTAATAAATTGACCTCTCTCAATGTAACCAACATTGAACCTTAAGAGTAGATCAAAAATTAAGATTGAATCGAATCCAAGATCTAGAAAAAAGCCGAGATCTAGAACGGAGTTACTAATTATACTGCCTTTAGTCGCCATTTGAAATGGAACAAAGATATAATTATAAATAGTAGTCAATACTATTAGTATACTCCAAGAATTAACAATCTTGGATTCTGGATGTAAAGTCTTCATCTCACCTAAGTTAGCCGATTTGGTGGTTAACCTACCCATTATCAGGAATAATGCTGTTCATTTCTATCGGTTGATAAATTATATAAGTGACTAGGCTGGTTTATAGAGTTATATTCTAGATACGACCTGCTTGTATACTTGTTTTTACCTGTTATAACAACTAGTTTAACACGTTTTTAGCAAACTAAACTAGTCTGCAAACTAAACAATATTTATGAGGCATTACTTAACCATGGAGGTATTCGAGATCTTAACCGATCAAGTGTAATTCTTCGGTCAGGATTTGTGGTTTAGTAACCTCTAGAAAATGCGCCCTCCTCACGTGTAATAACTTCGAGTAGTGCGGGGCGTCCAGCTTCTGTTTCTTTTTGTGCTCGTTTTATGGATGGAATGATGTCATCCGGAGCTTCAACCTTTTCGCTGTACCCTCCTAATCCTTCAGCCACTTTGGTGTAGTCTCCAGACAAGAACTTGGTTCCGTATTTTTCCGTAGCAATCGGTAAGTGGTGTTCATAGCCGCCAAGTGCTGAATTGTTGAGAATGATGGTCAAGATCGGGATTCTTTCACGAACGGCTGTTTCGAAATCCATACCTGCCATACCAAAAGCNGCATCACCCATGACGTTGATAGCCAGTTTCTCTGGTGCAGCNAATTTCGCACCCATGATTAATCCCAGNCCGTAGCCTAACTGGGTAGACTTACCCCACCCAATATAGCTGCGGGGTGTCACAGTTTCATAGAACGGAACCATCTGATCACGCGGATTTCCGGAATCGTGAGTAATAATAGTTTGTTCCTTATCAACGGTCTGCATCAAGTCCCAGATCAGGCGATAAGGGTTGATGGGAACTTCATCTGAGGTAAGTTTCGGCATCCATTCCGACAACCATTGCTCNTTAACTTGTTGAACTTTTGAACTGGGGTTGTTTCTAGGTTCCATATCAAGTTGGGTCTTAGCCTGATCGATTAGCTGTTTCAAAACTAACTTGGCGTCTCCAACGATGGCTTGGTCTATAGCNTAATCTTTATTTATATCATATTCATCAATCGAATTCTGTATCATAATTTTGCCGCTAGGAATTCTTGTCGACATGACGGATTTTGAAAAGCTGCATCCTAATCCGAAAACGAGGTCAGCTTTAGGTAGGAAATGCCTGACCATACCAGTACCAGTGTAACCGCTGGTACCTAGAGATAGAGGATGATTTTCTGGAAAAGCACTTTTACCAGCTAGTGTTGTCATTACTGGAACCTGAGTTANTTCGGCAAACTCGANTAACTCATCGGTTGCTTCAGCGTAAAGGACCCCTTGTCCGACATGTAGAATTGGNTTTTNTGATGACATCAGCATCTTGATTGCNTNCTTGACAGACTGTGGATCACCAGATGGTCTGGATGGTTGTGGGATGTGATACTCGAAGTTGTCCTGAATATCTTCTGTTGCTACATCAGTTGGCATCTCAAGTATCACTGGTGCAGGATGTCCCATACGTAATAGACTGAAGGCTCTTCGCATCATGTCCGGTACCCGGTCAGCAAGGTTGATCTGAGCTACCCATTTGGTTACTCCAGCGTAATTCTTAACAGATTCGAAATTGGTTGGTATGTCCATATTTTGTCGACTGACACAACCTGGGAGGACCAGGATCGGTACAGAATCGGAAAAGGCTTGGGCTACACCGGCGAATGCGTTCTCACTACCTGGTCCCGCTTGTATGGTGGCTACACCTAAGCGTTTCCCATTAGTCACTCGGCTGAATCCATCAGCCATGTTGATGAGTGTCCGTTCGGTACGTGTCATAATAGGGCGTATGTCAATTTTGGCCGCGGCNTCGATTAGCGTATTNGCGGGAAAGCAAAATAGGTATTCTACTCCTTCTAATTTTAATATTTTGGCAACAGCATCGACACTTTTCATTTGTGATCCCTCCTGAAAAACATTAGGGTTTNACTTAGTTCGTATTTCGATTCAAGTGGATTAAAAAAAGAACGGTGTTAGATTAAGAAAAATCTAAAAGTTCGACCAAGTTTTCCCCTTTGACTTTTAGTTTGTCGATGGCTGAAAAACCGTTCATATGAGCATCAACAATCTGGTGGCTGCCGCCTCCCCATACCATTCGACCCGGTCCGAAAGCTTCAATCACTTTGGCAGTAAAAGGTCGGGTACTCAAATAAAAGGGTGCGTCCTGAGCGAAGTGATTCAATCCGGAAAGTTTCATATAGACTTTTTCGAAATTAGCAAGATCTAACACGTGAGCGTATTCAACCGCATCACCCATGTGTGGTTCTGCCAAGTGATCAATTAGCACAGTAGATTCGGGGTAGTTATCCAATACCTCTGCTATCTGAAGGGCGTAATTTGGTCCAATGTGCAACTCGATTATCAATTTGAGTTCCAATGCTTTCTTCCAAAGGTTTCGGACCCCTACCTCAGCAAAACTATTCAAGTATGTCTCTTTACCACGATGTGCATGAAACCTGATAGCGACAATCTGTGGTACCTGTGCTACTAAGACCTCTAGCTTTGATGGAGCATCAGGATCCTGAGGATAAAACAGGCAGGTACCTCGAAATCTTTCTTTTTCCTTTTTCAAACAGTCTAGGATCAATTGGTGATTATCCCCGTAGGGTTCCGGATGTACTAATACTGCTCGATCAATCCCTTCCCGTTCCATATGATCCAAATAATNTTGAAGAGGGTCAATNGGTTTCTGTGACAAATCTGGGTGGTAGGTGGCCNGAGNNTGAAAGGGATAACGTTGTAAATCCGGACTGAAAATGTGGTTATTCCANTCGATANTCATTTCAATTAACTTCCTTTTATCGATACACTGATTGAATCAATCCTCGAATATACCCGACGGCGTAGGCACGTCCCGCCCAACCAGCTTGTTGCTGTGCAAACTGTGGAGTATGATCCATCATAAAGGGCCCTGTAAAACCTACGTCCCGATACACTCTCATGGCACGGTGCATGTCNATATCNCCTTCNTCCAAGAAAACTTCCTGAAAATAAGGTAGGACACCNCGAACATTTCGNAAGTGGACGAAAATGATTTTGTTNTGAGATCCCATCTCTGCGATTGCATCGTAAACGTTCACTCCCATNTCAGTCACACATCCTTGACAAAACAGCATACCATTAGCTTCAGAAAGAACAATGTCAAAAATCTGGCGGTACTGATCCAACGTTGAAGCAATCTGGGCCACGCCGGCCAGAGGTTCGGGGATCGGGGGGTCATCGGGATGAAGAGCCATGCGTACTCCGGCTTGTTCTGCTACTGGAATCACTCGTTCTAGGAAATAGGTCATATGCTCCCACATNTGGTCTTCAGAGACAGTCGTTTGACGCGATTGTGGACGATTTCGGTCAAACTCATCGAAGTCGAAGGTGCTGTACTTAGCACCACCTCGGCCTGTTTTTGGCGGTGTTCGGAAGTTACCCATCGGCTTGAAATTGTATCCGAGTGCTGGTATACCCACAGAACCGATGTTACGAATCATCTGGCACCAGGCTTCAATNTTCTCGTCCCGATCAGGCATAGCCAGCGTGATTTCATCCCAACCCGCCATAAAAACNCTGTGGAGTAACATCCCGTGCGATTCCACNNTNGCCTTGGCTACCTCAAAGAAATTGGTATTATCTCCATTTTCTCGCAAATCCAGTTCACCGTCCATTCGGTGCATCGATCGGATGTCAAGACAAAGATAATCAATNCCTATGGTTCTGAAAAAACTGAGATGCTCGTCATCAAACTGNTTCCAGCTTAGTAAATCTTGAATGTACATGATCTGCCCTAGTAATCGGTTCCAGTGCTTAACATTGACATTGTCTTCTTNATAGCTTGTTCCTATTATAGCTTGATTAGCAATTGAAGATGACAGAAAATTCGGTACATCCTGTTTTTGAAAACTANAGAACATGGTATAATTCGCATTTGTGTTTTGTAAATAGTTTTCTGTGTAACTGCTTGGATGTAATCTTGGGAGTATANTTTGACAATTCCAAAAATATCGGTTCAGAATCCTGTCCTATCGAATTTGCTGATGATCCTGATTATTGTATTCGGCGTATTTGCTTGGATNGAACTACCGAGAGACNTAGCACCAGAGATCACGATCTACTCAGCTCGAATTNTAACCTTTTATCCTGGAGCTTCTCCCGAGGAAGTGGAGAAACTGATAACCGCTCCAATTGAAAGGTCCATTGAGGGCGTAGATCAAATTGACTTGGTTATATCAACTTCATCGGAAGGACGGTCGGAAATCACNGTNCAGTTTGAAGATATGAGNGACCGCGAATTTGATAAGCGACTTCAAGATCTACAGACTGCAGTCGACCGAGTTCAGGATCTCCCTGAACAGTTGTCTANTGATCCTGAAGTCATTGAAGTTGAGATTTCAAGTAGAATTCCGCTGATCACTATTGCAATTGCGGGGCAAACCGATGAAAGCTCAATGAAAAAAATAGCGGAGAATTTAAAGGATGCTATNTTNTTAATTCCNGATATTGCGGATGTTAGGTTAGTNGGTATCCGTGACCGGCAGATTTGGGTCGAAGTTGATCCGGATCGTCTAAAGGCACACAACCTANCAATCGATCAGATTNTTGCAGCTTTAAGAGGACGGAATCTCAATTTNCCAGCTGGAACACTTGAGGTCGGATCATCGGAATTTCTCGTTCGGACTATGGGCGAGTTTGNAAGTCTCAGTGATATCAGAAATACAATTGTTAAAGTNAAGCCTGCAGGTACNCCATTGCGGATCAGTGATGTCGCTAATATATCTGATAGGTATGAAAAACCAAGCACACTTTCAAATCTCAAAGGATTTAGATCAATAAGTCTAACTCCGCAAAAAAAATCTAAAGGTAACACTATCAAGCTAGTCGATCAGATCCGGACGCTGACGGAGAATTTCAAAAAAGATCTTCCCGNTGAAGTAGAANTTGTTCTTATGAACGACTATTCGGTTATTCTTCGGGAGAGAATTGGTATCCTACAGAATAACGCCATTTTGGGNTTGATATTGGTGATTATTCTGCTTTACATTTTTATGGGGGGGCGGAACGCGATNTTCGCGGCACTGGGAATTCCAGTGTCATTTCTGGCCACATTCTGGTTTTTGAATCAAATTGGCCAAGGGTTAAATGGTCCTTCACTTTTTGGTTTAATTTTAGTGATTGGCATTGTCGTTGATGACGCAATTGTAGTCATTGAAAATACCTTCCGTCACATNCAAGAAGGCATGTCGCCAAAAGATGCAGCAATATTGGGTGCGGAAGAAGTAGGGTGGCCCGTTCTGTCCGCAAGCTTGACGACGATNGCCGCCTTTGGTCCATTGATGTTTATGTCAGGAACATCAGGACAATTTATGCGTATTGTTCCTATTACAGCTATTGGAGTGATTGTGGCGTCCCTTGTTGAAGTTTTTATGATTTTACCTTCCCATGTTGCCGAATGGGGGAAACGACAAGACTCATCCAACCCTCGCCAAGTCTGGTTCGAACGTGTCCGCCAACGTTACATGGAAATTCTTAAGAAAACTTTGCCATGGCGGTATTTCATCGTTTTAAGCGTTGTTCTTTTTGCTGTAATAGTTTCTGTAACAGCTTTTCTTCGGCTCGATAAGGCTTTTTTCCCTGGTGAAGACTTCCCACAGTTTACACTCAAAGTTGAAATGCCAACCTCTTTTGGAATCAAGGAAACCTCGGAAGTAATGAAGGAAATTGAGCAACAGGTAATCAGCTCTCCAGAAAACGATGAGATTATTGCGGCTATAACGAATATTGGATTGCACACACCGACTACAGTAATGCAATCAAGCAGTCTGCGATCAAACATCGCTGAACTTACGGTAGAACTTGTGCCTAAATATGACCCGCGNAGGAAACACACAACCGACCAAATTATTGACAATTTACGAGAACGATTTAAGGACTTTGGCGGACCAGCGAACATCCTTTTTACCAAAATGGAAGGAGGTCCTCCGCAGGGAAAAGATGTCGAAGTTAAAATCAAAGGAAAACGTTTTGAAACTCTGAGAGAGATTTCCTCCCTGCTTCAATCCAAGCTGAGGCAGATTGATGGTGTGAGCGAAATTCAAGATGATTTCCGACTTGGAAAATCAGAGATACGTATTAGAGTTAAACAAGAAAAAGCATCCCAATATGGACTGAGTGTTTTTCAGATTGCTCATAGTGTTCGCAACGCCCTAGAAGGCAACANCTGTACTACCTACCGAGATGCGGATGAAGCCATCGATGTTATAGTTAAATACAACACCAAATTGTTAAAAACAGTTACGGAACTGTCTAATTTGTTAATAACCACTCCAGCAGGTGGAATCGTGCCACTTAGAGATGTCGCCGAGATACGTGAGGAAAGCGGCTATGCTGAAATTNATCGATTCGAAAATGAACGCTCAGTCACTGTCTCTGCNACAGTCGACAAAAAACAAATAAGTGCGTTCGATGTTAACCAGAAGCTTATCCAAGAATTCAACGATATTGAACCACTATATCCCGACTATCGGCTTGATCTCCGCGGCATTTTTGATCAAATTCAAGAGTCGTTCCGAGAACTCATCAAACTTTTTATGGTTGGTATTTTGCTAATGTATGCCATCTTGGGAGCTCAATTCAAGTCTTTTCTCCAGCCTATTATTATCATGTTTGCNGTGCCATTTGGTGTGATTGGTGCCATGGTTGGGTTGCTATGCACTGGTGCAGCACTGAGTATCATTGCTATGTTTGGGATTGTGGCTTTGTCTGGTATTGTAGTCAATGACGCTATTGTATTGATTGACTTNATCAACAAAAGGAGATCAGGCAATGAAAATGTTGTGGAAGCTATTATAACTGGTAGTGGTTTGCGTTTACGTCCAATTATTCTGACAAGCGTAACAACAATTTCAGGACTTATTCCAATGGCGATCGGCTTAGGGGGGAAATCTCCGATTTGGGTACCATTGGCATATATTATAATTTTTGGATTGTTCTTCTCCACACTCCTGACATTGTTTGTGATGCCAAATTTGTATGCTATCACAGATGACATTAGCAATTTTTTTAGACGATTCCGCCAGTAACATTCAGCGGAATCGAGCAACCAAAGTTCAAATATTGTTCTGCTCTGTTAGTATGTTTTTCAGTTTAGGTTTTTTCCCCGGAAAATAGCTTAATGTTGGAGTTAACAAGAGAATTGGAATGTATCAAAGCTATCGATCTGTCGTTCGTTGGCTTGCCGTCTAATTAGGTATAAGTTTTTCAATACAGAAAAATGTGCTTGTGGGTACCATCTCATTTCGATTGGAAACTAGATATTGTATTCTACCGAACTACAAGAATTACCCACTAATGTTCGTGCAGATAAAGACCTGATTTATGCTCATACAGATAAACATCAGCTTAGGTTAGATCTGTATTGGTACCCAGAGGCCGTGGAGCCGGTACCGTTGATTATTTGGGTGCATGGTGGGGCTTGGCGGAATGGGACTAAAGATATCCCTATTTGGACCACCTCTTTCTGGCAAGGAAAGTACGCTATAGCCAGCATCGAATACCGTTTAAGCCATCAGGCAATTTTTCCAGCCCAGATCAAGGATTGCAAAGCAGCAGTAAGATGGCTAAGGGCAAATGCCGAATACTATCGACTCGATCCATACCGATTTGGTGCTTGGGGTAGTTCGGCTGGTGGTCACTTGGTCGCATTACTGGGTACATCTGGATGGGTGGACTCATGGGAAGTAGGAGATAATCTCCATCAAACGAGTTGCGTCCAAGCGGTTTGCGATTGGTTTGGCCCAACCGATTTCTTGCGTATGAACGATGTTCCCGGAGAAATTGATCATGATGCGTTTAACTCTCCAGAGTCACAATTAATCGGCGGTTTAATTCAAGAAAACAAGGGAAAAGTAGCCAAGGCAAATCCAATTACCTATGTTTCTACGGTTGCTCCCCCATTCTTGATTATGCATGGCAAGCTAGATTTAACAGTAATCAAAAACCAGAGCGAATTGCTACATCAAGCCTTGCAGGAAAAAGGAAACTCCTCGAAATTAATTCTTCTTGATGATGTGGCTCATGATTTCTGGGGAGTTGGTGCTAACCTTCGTCAAGATATTCTTTGTCAAGTCCAATCTTTTTTTGATCAGTACCTAAAACAAGATATGTAATGGATAGAACAAGATATGTTAGAATTTAAGCTTCGTGTTGGAAAATGAATAATGTAAGGTTTTCAAAATGCAGTTTTCTCGATTTATATTTATTTTAATCGATGGGGCACCGTATAGTGTATTCCACGAGTTGATTGAAAATAATGAACTTCCTAATATAAAGAGATTTATTACTAATCAAGGATGCCTCAAAAAGGCTGTTTCAGTTTTTCCTTCTACTACAGGTCCTGCTTTTATCCCATTTTTTATGGGGCTTTTTCCTGGGACAGCTAACGTCCCGGGATACCGTTGGTTATCAAAAAAGGACATCCTCCAACACAAGTATGGCCGACCTGGNTTGTGTAGTTATCAGGGAGCTGACGGGCTTAATTTTTTAGTTGATTTGCCTGATCANCCAACTTTATTTAATTATTTTTCACCAGTTAGTAATATNTATAATTTATTGACTAAAGGATGTTCTCCCGTAGACGATAGAACNCGTCGGAAAAAGCCTTTGGCCTATGCTGCCGCACATTTTTTTCATAAGATATGGCAACATATTACTGCCGTGGCATCTCAGGAATTAATTAAAGCTGTCGAGGAGGGGGACCAGTTCATTTCGTGCCTTTTCTCTGCTGTGGATGGTCATTCCCATTTCTCGCACACCAAGTCGAAAGCGGTGATTGAAAGCTATAAATCTGTCGATCAAACGATTGGAAAAGTATGTCAAAGTTTATATAGGTCGGGTGATCTAGATAAAACAATGATTTTAATTTCTAGTGATCATGGTATGACAAATACAAAGACACATATAGATATCGCTCGTTGCTTGGATCGATCCGGCCATCGGTGTCTACACTACCCGCTGATTTGGAGACGAAATGTAAAATCAGCAAGTATGGTTTCTGGAAATGGTATGGCTAACCTTTATTTTAAAGCTAATGCCGTTGATTGGGGAGAACGTATGTCCTTCGAGGAAATCGATCGGAGAGGGGTTGTTGATTTTTTGCTTGAGTTTGAAGGGCTCGGGTTGATTGCTGGGCAAAGTGAAGATGGAAGCATTATTGTTCGGAATAGGTTAGGCAAAGGCCAAGTTTCCGCTGTCAATGGAACCATATCTTATAAGTTTGATGGCGTTGACCCATTGGGATATAACACTTGTTANCATAATCTCTCCTCACGGGAAGCGCTAATTGAGACCTATGATACAAAATATCCAGATGGATTGGTTCAAATTTCACAGNTATTTAGGAGCTCTCGTGCAGGGGATTTGGTCTTGAGTGCGGAACCAGGCTACGATTTGCGGGCACGATATGAATACCCTGAGCACCGCGCGACGCATGGTGGGCTGATCGCAGGACAAATGTTAATACCGCTTGCCGTTAATTTCCCGATAGAAACTGAGTTTATTAGGTCTGTTGACATCTTCCCCACGGTCTTGAATCAGTTTGGNCACCAAGTCGAAGGTTTTGAAATTGATGGTCAGATTGTTAAATGATAACTAAATATAGGAAACACTTATGATCCAAGTTCATAAAGATTCTCTGGTTGTTGATTCACATAATGATTTGATTGTGGCCCATATCCGACGTGGCAATCAGAGTATCTCAGATGATCCTAAACCGGATAGGATCCGTCATTCCGGAACTGTCAGTTTTCTGCGTGGCTTGTTGAGCGAAGATCAGAGAAAACAGGAAGTTCAAGCCAGTTTTTCCAAACTCCGAGCGGGGGGAATTAATGCGGTTTTCTGTGCTGTTGATGTAACAACGGCATGGAAAAATCATCTGGCATATGCACTTGATGCATTCGGTTACTTTCGAGCAGAAATTGAAGATAACAATCATCAGGTAACCATTGTCAAATCCGCCAGTGACATTCGTCNAGCAAAGGAAGACGGTAAAGTTGCGATTGTTCTGGTGATTGAGAATAGCGAAGCTATTGAGCGAAGTCTAAATATATTAGCAATGCTTCATGAGATTGGTGTTCGTTCTATTGGTTTAACGCATAACCTCAACACGTGGGCAGCAACGGGTGTTTATGAATCAGATAGCGGTGGCACATTAACTCAATTTGGGGTTCAGCTTGTTAAGGAGATGAATCGTTTAGGAATGCTTATTGANGTTTCGCATATTAGTGAAACCAGTTTTTGGAATGTCTTGGAGGTNTCCGAATGTCCTATCATTGCCTCACACAGCAACTGTAAGGCTATTTGTGATCATGNCCGTAATTTGACTTCCGAGCAAATAAAACATATCGCTCAAAATCAAGGATCTATTGGGGTAACGTTTGTTGAATCTTTTATTGAACGGGATAAATCCCGCCAGACGTTAGACCGGTTGATTGACCACGTCGATTATATTGTAGATCTTGTTGGTATAGAATATGTCGGAATTGGATCGGATTTTGATGGTGGAGGAGACTTGTTGACTGATGCCACTGAGTATCCTCGAATTACGGAGAAATTAATCCAACGTGGGTATTCCGATGCAGATATCGGAAAAATTCTTGGAGAAAACCATCTGCGTGTTTTTGAGGCAGCTTGTGGTTAAACCCACTGCCGTGGNTGCGTTGTCTTTTATTTCAACTCTAAATTGACTCTCTGTTTAACTTTTTCTAGATTGACTTTCGTTCTTTGATCGGGAAATTTATACGGGATAATTCTCCACTCTTCAGTGAACGAAACTGACTGTCCAGGTGAAATCTTTTCCATCGGACCGATTGGTTCAAGCTCACATACTTTGTCTTTGTAATACCATATCGAGATAGTTAGGGCTGCCATTTCATTGTAAACTCGATTTGGGTATGTCGGNTAATATTTAATAAACATCAAGTCGTTTTTCATCAAATAACAGAACCAGTTTGTATAAGTGTCCATTCCCAATTTCGGCCGCTTTGGAGTTCCAATTATTTCTAGTATCCCGTCCCGAACTCTAACATTTGGATCGTTTGGTTGGTAGTTCATAACCGGGCCGGGTCCATACATGATATATTTCTTAGGAAAGCGACTATTCTGCGTCAACGGAATCACGCAGATTCCTCCTCCTACAGCGAACGTTCTTCCCCAATGGCAAAATGTTTTTGTTTCATTTGACACATTTTTAATGATTTGTTTGCAAGTTAGGCGTGAAGATAATTTGTCCAGTTGAAATTCTCGGGTCAGTTGCGTTCCTGTGACGTCATCCTCAAGGCTGATGAGACGCGCACTGTGGGAGTCAATGATTTCAGCTTTCCATTTCCCCAACCACAACTTTGAATGTTTAGGAATGATATTTTCAGGACCAATGTCAAATCTCCCCCCGCTAGGGTCAATTTCAGGTTTATCGGCATGGTACATCCAACCATCGTGTGCAGGATCAAGATAAATAGTGTTCTTGTTTTTCCATGAGTATTCCAAAATGCGTCCACCGCAGTGAGGACCAAGTATCACTCGTGTGTTTTTATTTTCTAGCTTAATGCAGTTTGAGTAACCAACGTAATCAATAAAATTTGTATTTGCTTTTTCATTTTTGGTATATGCGTCCCCGCTTAGAAATACCAACACCAAAAACAATATGAAACAGGTGGAGATTTGCTTCAATTCCATTTCCTCTTCTATAACACATCTAAGGTGAAAACAATTAAGCTGAGGGTATCTGAGAAGTTGACGGAACCAACCTACTCAGATAAACTTTACAATAGCAAACAAAGAAGATTATATCCAACCGATTCGAATGATGCCAAGTTCGATTTTACTAGCATTCCATCAAATTACTATACATAAAATTGTATTGTAAATGTGATAAAAATTAAAAATACTGTAGAATGAGGGCTTTATTGTCACCTCAGTTTATATTCCTACTGTTTGGGCTGTCCAACAAAATTGATAATTGCGCATAGCGTTGATAAACAATGACAAACTTAATTATCTTCACACAATTTTCAATACTCACGAGAACAAATGGACAATCGGCCTAAAACACCAAATGTTGTTACTTTTAG
>NZUQ01000100.1 GCA_002697225.1 Candidatus Poribacteria bacterium | reverse complement strand
CTTGATGATCATTTGTCCCCTCAACATTCATTGAAAATATTTCGATATCTCCATGTCGTGCAGAAACAAAAACAATCTGTTTGCCATCCGGTGAGACGATAGGGCTGTAACAATCATATGGATTCGCATTTAAATGGGTTTCATTGGTACCGTTTATGTCGGTGGTGTAGATCTGATGTGGCTGTTCTTGGCGTGAGGAGCTAAAAACAATCTTTTTCTGATCGGGGTAAAACGCAGGACTTCCGTCATCAGTTGCGTTTTTAGTAATTTGTCTCGCTGATACAGCCTCCGGATTGATGTTGTCAAGATTCACATTGGTAAGATCAATCTCGTATAACTCAAGATTATCTCCACTTTTAATTTCATAAAGAATCCGCTTCCGATCAGGTGAAATACTAGGTGCNCGCACACCATGTCCAATTGGTAAAAGCTCCTGAATTTTCTTGCTGAAGATATGCGAAATACTCAGACCCGCATAAATTCGAGATGAGCCGCTGCCTTGCAAAGTAATTGTAATCTGACGAGAGGTTTTGGGCTCTCTAATGTATAGGATATACTTGTTGTCGTACAGAAATACAGGAGCCAGCTCGTTGAAATCAGTCGTAAAAGTTACACGTTGCCGGATCCTGCCATCTAGATCCATAATATAAACTTCACTGCTATCAGTCCTGTAGGAGGAAAAGGCAATCTGCTTACCATCGGGCGAAAAATTTGGGGAGTAATTGTCTGAATCTCCCTCGGTTAGTTTTGTGACTTGGTATCGATCTGTAATCAAGCCCGCGACTTGACTAATGATGTCATGATCTGAAGTCGACTGTAACGTTAATCGAAGTTGGCTGAATGCTTTTCTTCGATCGCTATTTTTGAGATAGAGTTTGGCTAACTTAATTCGCAGAACAGCTTGGTCTTTCGGCTGCGCAGGAAGAATAACAATCGCTTCCAGAAGCTGATTAACTGATTGGTTGTATTGCCCTAACTGGTCATAGATCTCACTAAGTAGCACTCGGGCTTTCACATTTTCAGGTTTGGCTTGGACAATTTTTTCTAACAGGGGAGCAGCATCCTGTAACTGACCTGCATTGATTAATTCCTGAGGGGATTGTAACGGATCACATCCGGATGTGACAAAGAGACACAATGTAAGGGTGGAAAATAACAATCGTTTCATGAATTACCAGATGATGTCTTTCGCATTAAAGACAGGTCCTTCAGAACAGACTCGCTGAAACTCAAAACCCGCATTTGGTGAACGTACTTTACAGACACAGCCTAAACAGACACCCAAGGCACACCCCATCTCATTTTCCATTGCAACCTGACAAGGTATTTCATAATCAACTACAATTTTCGTCACCGCTTGAAGCATGCCACTGGGGCCACACGTGAAGATGATCGGATTTCGAAGTCCATTTTTGGTGGGTTTTTCTAAAACTGCTAAGAGAGAATCGGTAACAAAACCCTGATTACCAAAGCTACCGTCATCTGTTGTAATATGTATCTCAGCACCTATTTCTTCTAGATCTTTAACACTCAAAAGACGATCACTACTCATCGCACCAATCATAGCAATCAATCTAATTCCATTTAGCCGAAGTGCAGTTGCTAGTAGCATAAGAGAAGCGATTCCCGCACCACCACCGACAACAATTGCCGGGTCAGGTTCAACCGAAAGATCAAAACAGTTCCCTAGAGGCCCTAGGACATTGATCTGTTGGTCCTGTTGACAAGTTGATAAAATTTTAGTCCCTTTTCCAATAATTTGGTAAAGCATAGAAATCTCATCGTCTTTAATACTATAAATCGTGAATGGACGTCGCAATAGCAAGTTTGATCCTTCATCAATTAAAACATGGATGAACTGTCCTGGTTTCGACTGAGCTGCAATCTTCGGACATTTGCAACGTAGCAGAAAGTGATTGGTTGCGATCTGCTCATTCGAAATAATTTTTGTGGCCGTATCAAACTTTTGAAGCAACGAGAATCACTCCTAGTTTTCTATAGTTGAAAGACGTGGAAGACAGAAAGAATTGCTATCATAATAATAGTATATGCCTGATTCAAACACAAAATCAACAGCGCAATTGGGGGAGGTCATTGTCTTTTGTTTAAGCTACTAATAAAAGCAAGAATGTCTGCCAGAGCTTGATCAGATAACTTTTCTTCACCTATAGCTGGCATTGTATATCCACCCGCTCGAACATAAGATGCAATCTTATGCAATCTTTTCTGCAAGTTAGCTGGTGGACGAGATTTAACCATTTGGGGGCCGATACCGCCTTTTTTGGGCTTAGCGTGGCAGTTTGCACAAGCTCTAGCATAGAACTTCCATCCATTTTTCGCATTTCCATTAATTTTAAGTATTTGGTCGGCGGCTATTTTTGATGCGTCCTTACTGATACTTTGCAATTTCACCTCTGGTGATTTTTTGCCAACTGACATATAATCGAAGTAGGCCATTAGAGCTTCGGCTTGAGCTTCGGGGATAGCAGAGGGATCAATTTTTCTTTCTGGAATTCTTTGTAGGAAACGCTGATAGCAGAATCCCGCACCACCTGCGGCTCTTTCAAACATATCAGACGTAACCTTTGCCCATTGGGATTTCCCCCGATCCCGCACGCCAATAATACTGTGCCCCGTACGAATTTGTCCATCGGGTTCTTGTTCTTCGTCAAAGTCTGCGTGACAAGTTGCACATGACATACCGCTGGCTTTATTTGGATCTATGGTTCCTCCAAAAGATGGATCATAAAATAGTTCGCGTCCCAACTTTGCTTGCGGAGAGATTTCCGATTTAGCCGATGTCTCAAAAAAAGTTAGAAAAAGTATAAGACCCCAAAATAACAATTGACGCATGAAAATTCTCCTGAAAAATTCCAAGTATTGTATTAGACAAAAACACCATAATATTATACAGAACAAAACCTATTCTATAAAAGCAAAACAGTGTGATAAATCTCATGTTTGATGCTTTATTCCGGCAGATAAAAGATCGACTATTTGTTTCAGTGGCAAAAATGTTGGATATTCCACCAAATCTGATTACTGTGTTCAGTTTGATACTAGGCGGACTGACTGTCGGTTTTGTTCTGAAAAAACTCTATCTTGCTGCCCTGATATTCTGGATTTTAAACCGGCTTTTTGATGGATTGGATGGAGCCATCGCCCGAATTCACCAACGCCAGACAGATCTGGGAGGATATATCGATATCCTATCTGACTTTATCATCTATGCAGCTATTCCCATCAGTTTGGTCGTTAGTTCNCCAACTATAGAACGATACTTTTGTTTGACCTTGATGATCTCCACCTTCTACGTTAACGCAGCTTCATGGATGTACCTATCCGCAATTTTAGAAAAGCAAAAACAAGGATCAAAAACAAGCAGAGAAGACACANCGGTAATTATGCCCACAGGGTTGGTTNGTGGTACGGAAACGATNCTGATGTACTCATTATTTTTTATGATGCCTGAGCGAATCGCTATCTTGTTTTCCATTATGAGTATACTGGTGGGTCTGACAATCTGTCAGCGGTTAATTTGGGCAACGGTAAAATTGTGAGGAAACACTCGAGGAAACACTCAATTAGGAAGATAAAGGTCGTAGGGTTGATTTGTATAGTTGACATCTCCGAAATTAGACAGCAACGTTGGTGGTGTCCCACTCAATAGTCTACGTGCTACCAGTCGATTAAGCTCGGGCATTTGATCTTTGGAAAATTCTTCGATTTCTGACAGTAAAAAGTATCTTGCATCATCAATTTCACGCTGATCAGGAATCGGATTGTGGAAATCTATTGGTGTCAGTTGAAAAATCAGGTAGGTTGAATTATCCTTTTGATTTATTCGGTGTCGTATGCCCAGTAATCCATCCACTTTGGTTCGGATCTGTGTTTCCTCAAAAATCTCACGAATACAAGCATCATGAGCAGCTTCTTCAGGTTCGTAGGTATGGTGGACCATCAATAACCGATTATTTAGCAGAACGGCACCACCAGTGCCAAGTGAAAATCTCATGCTACAGTTCCCTTCTCTGACTGTTTCTTGCGAATGTTTTCTCTTCTAAAAAAAATAATGACATTGCGAACGCCTCAGGCCAATTCAGTGTAAGTATGGAAATTCGAATACAAGGTGCCAGATACGTAAAACTGGTTATGGTCAATTTTCAATTGTGCAACAGTGCAATGTCATGGGGTGAGAATGTTAGCTCGACTGTTTCTCCTAGACTATAACACTTGTCTGTTTTCAAATTTAAGGTGTTTACTTTGAGGATCTTGCTTTTGTTTATTGCGATTACATATTGGATTTGTGATCCTAGATAAGAAGTTGATTCAACCGTTCCCAAAATCCGATTTATGATTTTACTTTCTTTCGAAAACCTAATTAATTCGGGTCTAATATTGAATTCGACAAGACTTCCGATCGGTGGCGGTTGGCTGAAGAAATTTTGCCAACCGACTTGAGGATTTTTTATTTCGTCAGACGATAGTATCAACATGTCTTCGCTGACGTCAATTATCTTTGCTGAAAACAAGTTGGAAGTTCCTACGAAATCAGCTACAGATTTCGTGTAAGGTAACTCATAAATTTCCCTAGGTGTGCCCTCTTGAATTATTTCTCCCTCCGACATTACAGCAATGCGTGTGGAAGTAATAAGTGCTTCTTCTTGATCATGCGTAACGTAGATTGTTGTTATTCCAAGTTCACGTTGCAAGCGGAGCAACTCCTCTCGCATTTGAATACGTAACTTAGCATCAAGATTTGATAATGGTTCATCTAAAAGTAACAAGCCCGGTTCGGTAACAAGTGTTCGTGCCAAGGCGACACGCTGCTGTTGACCGCCAGAGAGTTGAGAAGGACGACGTTTATCATATCCTTCTAAATTTACCATTTTCAGGGATTGTTCAACTCGATCTTGAATTTCAGATTTGGCTGTTTTTCGTTCCCGCAATCCGAAAGCAATATTTTCGAAAACATTCATATGCGGCCACAAAGCATAGTTTTGAAAGACCATCCCTACGTTCCGTTTCCAAGGTGGTATGTCATTCATGAACTGATCGTCAAAGTATATTGATCCACCATCGGCTGGCGTAAAGCCGGCGAGCATGCGCAGTAAGGTTGTTTTGCCACAACCACTAGGTCCGAGAAAAGTGTAGAATTCACCTTTGGCAATATGTAGATTTGCATCCTTGACTGCATGCACATCACCAAATTGTTTTCTCAAACTTTCTGTACGAATTTCTATACTCTGGTTCATAATTTCCTAAGATCCTCAGCAATTTTCAGAGAACCAAGCAACATACTCGTTAGGTTGTTAATCTGAGTAGGGGTCGGTTGCATCTCGAAGCGCGTCACCCAGAAAATTAAATGAAATCACAACAAATAAAACTGGGATAGCAGGGAGAATCAACCATGGATAATGTAATAATACTGTTATACGCTGAGCTTCTTCGAGCAAAACACCCCAACTTGTCATCGGAGGACGGATCCCTAGACCAAGAAAGCTCAGTGTGGTCTCGCCAATAATCATGCCAGGAATCGAAAGTGTTGCAATGACTATAATATGACTATAAGATCCCGGCAGTAAGTGACGAGTGATAATATGCCAGTGGCTCCCNCCTGCCGCTCGCGCGGCCATGACAAATTCCTGTTCACGATAAGCTAGGACTTTTCCGCGAACCTGTCTNGCCAAANTNCCCCATCCGACTAGAGCCAGAATAACGGTGATGCCNAAGAAGACAACAATNGGATGCAAACCTGGTGGTAATGCCGCACCAAGTGCCATCCAGAGCGGAATAGTNGGAAAAGCCAATAATACTTCGATTAAACGTTGTATACAGATATCCACACTTCCACCGAAATAACCTGAGGCAGTTCCCAGAATTGAACCTAAGATTAAGCTGATGAAGACACCAACTAATCCGACTGTCATTGAAACACGNCCACCATATATTATTCTTGACAACAAATCGCGTCCCATCCGATCTGTCCCNAACACAAACATAGGACCAGCAGATCCAATTAGGTGTCGTCTACCCTTCTGATCTTGGTAGAAAAAGTGGATAGGATAAGTTTNATTGGAATCAGGAGTAAACTCTAATTCCAGTGTTTCCGGATTTCTCACCGATTTAAGTTTGTACACGTGGAAGCCATATTCTGTTGAAAACCGAATTTTTTGTGGAGGGACATGGCGAAAATACATTTTAATATCGTTATAGTGGTAGGGGGCAAAAAAATCGGCAAAAACAGCAATAATATAAAAGGAAATCAGGATAGTGGCAGAGATAATTCCCATGCGGTTCTTACGAAAACGCCGCCAGATTAGTTGACGGTAACTGAGACTCGCTAGTTCGCTAGACTCCGTACTATAATCGTTAGGCAAAGTTTCGTTATCTATATTATTTTGTTTTTCTCTGCTTTTTTTATCATTCATGTCGTATTCTCGGATCGGCCCATGCCAGTGCAATATCAGCCAAAAGGTTACCTGTGACCAGAAGTATGCTTTGCAACATGAGTAATGTTCCTGCCAGNTAAANATCCTCNACGAGAAGGCTGCGAANTAGTAACGATCCAACTGTTGGTAGACCAAGCACTATTGAGACAATNGCTTCTCCGGACAGTATGGCTGGAAGACTCATACCCAAAATACTGATCAATGGATTTATGGCTAAACGCGATGCATGTTTAATAACCACGATGGTTTCTTTGAGTCCCTTTGCTCGTGCAGTACGTACAAATGGTTGTCCTAATACATCAAGCAAATTTCCGCGCATGATGCGCATTAATCCAGCTGTACCATTCAAACCAACGACAATGACAGGAAGCCAAAGGTGCTTCAGAAAATCCACTAATTTTCCTGTCGTCCAGGGCGCGCCTTCGTAATAAGACGAGAGCAATCCGAACAGCGGAATTCCAAAAACCTCAAACACAAATACCATTAGGGCTAGTGCAACAAGAAAGGCTGGTAGCGACATGCCAATGAAACTCAGTAAAGTCAAGAAGTTATCCGAAAACTTATACTGATGAGTTGCTGAATAAATGCCTAATGGGATAGCGATAATATACGTAAAGATTAATGCGGTAATAGAAATCAGAAGTGTTAGTAGCAAACGATCCCAAACCAGTTCACTAACTTCGACTTCATATTCAAAGGATTCACCAAATTCACCTTGAATAAATCCAGTAACCCACACAAAATATCGGATAACCATTGGCTTATCAAGCCCGTAGCGTTTTCGCAATTCCTCGGCCATTTCCATTGAGCTACTATCACCGTATTGTTCCTCAAGTTCCTGTATTTTTCGGTCAAGATAATCTCCTTTGGGTAGTTGAATAATAATAAAACCTATGATTGAAATTGCGATAAGAGTTGGGACAGCGAGCAGAATACGACGTATAATATATGCTGTCATGGACGCTTCTCCTTAACAAAATACTGTTCTGGATAACTTGTTGCTGGTCCACTAATTGCCCATGGCCCCAAAATACCTGTACTCGGAACGTTATGGAACCGATTCTTGGAAATCACGAGTTGTGGGGATCGGCCTGCTGTACCAAGATGAAACGGGCCTTCATCAATATGAATCTGAACTGCATCCCGAACATATTGGTGTCTTTTCTGCAAATCACTTTCCTTCTTGATTGCATCGTAAAGATCAAGTAGCTTCTTGAGGGGACCCGTTGGTGGTTCTCCCTCTTTTCCACCAGTTTCATACCATTTGCCAACCCTTGGGTGCCAATATTTGGACAGAGTAGGGAACACCCAATCGGGATAGGTAAACAAATCCATTTCAGCCTCGCCATGCATGCTAACTGTAAATTTCCCCAGGTTGCGTCTTAGACTGAGCTCGGATCCAGGTGGTGTATTAATAACAATCTTGATTCCTAACTTTCTCCAATCTTCGGCAATAATTAAACCAATATCATTTTCCTGACTGCTCTGCTTTGAGCTTGGCATATCGATGACTATAGTAAGTTTTTTACCATCAGGCCGAAGTCGATCCCCATCTTTATCTCGTTTCGTTAATCCCATGTCATTCAACAAATTGTTTGCTTCTTCAATATTGAAATCTGCATCTGCTTTCTTCCATCTTTCGAAAAGTTCCTGACCCATTGTATCAGTAAAGTGCCAACCTTCTTGGCTTACCGTTGCTGCTTGTGCTTGCAACAAACCACGCCAAGCGATTTGATTGCACTTGTTCCGATCGATACCTAACGCTAGAGCTTTACGGAAACGCTGATCCCGCATCAGTTTGCGTAGTATTGGATCTGGATCGGTCCAATTGAGTAAGATTGCTGGTTCTGCTCCGGCTGTTGTTTCCCATCTTAAGACTTTATAGTCTCCACGTTTTTGGCCTTCTATGTATAGGGCCAAGTCTCTTATCTCCGCTCCTCTAAACTGACAATCAATCTCACCAGCGAGGATTTTTAAGACCCGAACCTGTGGGTCTGGCACAAGGCTGGTCTTAACTTTATCAATGTACGGCAGTTGCCGCCCTAGAGAATCAACCACATAATAATATGGATTTCGCTCAAATTCGACTCGGTATCCACCTTTTTCGTTTTTGATCATCCTCCATGGCCATAATGTTGGTCGATCTGGATTCTGATGGTTCAAATCTCGCTTTTCGAACTGATTGAAGTTTTTGTGTTCGGAATAATCTGGGTGGAATTGAATCATGTAATGCTTGGGAATGTTGTATTTTTCAGAATGCCAAAATCCGGTTCCCAACCATAGTGGTGCAAGCCAGTTTGGGCCGGCGAATTTCATCGTAATAGTATAATTGTCTGGTGTTTCAATCTCCATTGGCTTGCCGTCGACGAGACACCAAACGGGTGGTTCATAACTATGACGTGTATCCAAGCAAAGTTGATAGAAGAAGGCAAATGATTCGGAGGTAAAAGGGTGGCCATCCGACCATCTTATTCCTNGNCGCAAATGTATNGTTAANACGGAACCATCTTGGTTNAATTCCCAAGCNTCTGCTGTNCCNGGTTCCAANCCTGAACAATCGAANTTCCANCGAATCANNGGNGCNTANCCNCCAATCATTTTCCAAGATCCNAGTTCGGGATTACTNTGGAACCTGTGCCAGGTACCACCGTAGATTCCAGGTTGTTCNTAACCNTCAAAGTCAGTTTTCGCAACCAGTGGATTTTCCGGAATCCTTTCTGCCAGTGATGGTAGTTTTCCTGCCTCTACCATTCGAGCCAGCATCGGTGCTTCTCTGGCCTCTAAACCGTTTGAATAAGCTGATAGATCTTGCTTCCTTACTGTTTGATCTGAGCAGCCAAAAATAAAAATGATACTACTCAGAAAGATATATCTGATTGTTTTGATCAATTCCATATTAGGTCAGTGCTCTCTCGATTCCATTAACATATTTTGAATTTTTGGTCATCCTAAACGGAAAATGGTTGGTGATTGTATCTGCGTTCGCATCCTTGCTGGAATCATATTTCAGTTCAAGAACAGTGTTGATTTTATCTGAATCTTGTTGAAAAAGAGCTTGGAAATGTGAGCTCGCTGTGTTGCATTTCATATCTGAATCGACAGTGATACGATAGTGCCNATCCCATGATCTATAGTATTTTCGAAGATAACGATTTAGCAGGCAGGGGACCAGAGGNGACACATATGCTTTTACCGAATCCGGAAGATCTGAATTTCTGATCAAATCGTTTAGACCTCTCTCCNCAATTTTTTGGTTAATAANAAATGAGGATAANGGGAATTTTTTTTTNGCACCGAGGATTCCTCTCTTAAACTTGAATTCTAACATGGGCTCTTTTGCAGGCTNCAAAAAACTACCNTACCAGCGGATCCGGACTTTTACCCGATTTCTTAAACCTTCGATGTTGTCACGGTAGTTTTGCGCTCCAAAGCTATCAAAGTAAATATTGTTTACCCAACGTGGATGATATATTTCGGAAAACATCGCTGGATGGAATCTAATAATTAGTTCTATCTCTTGTTGTGACAATTCAGATATGACGAATTTTCGTTCATAACGCCAAGTTTCAATATCAAATAGCTCTATCATGTTGGTTTTTTGCCTTACATCTATTACGCAAAATGGATGTAAGGAATTTTTTACGAAAACTAGGGCCTAAATAACTATATTAGATGCTTTTTGCTAATGGATCTTCATGGAAAAAACGATGTCAACGAAGAGCATCAATATAACTAGATATCCAGTAGTTGATTAATATAACGTCAAAGATCACAACGTGTTCTTCTCATCTTTAACATCGTACAATATCTTTTTGACATTTTCTTGGTATGTGTTTATTTTCTTATGGTTGATGACGATAGTTGATTTTTCTTCAACAAGATATGGTGTCTTTAGGTTTTTCATCTCAAGGTGTGTTGCCTCTATTAATCCACCGCCAAATTCTGGCTTTTTCTGAAAGGCTACCAAACCATAATGGGAATTATCGATCTTGAGCTGATCAACACTTACCCGAGATAGGTCTTTACTTGCCAAACCGATTTTTGCATTTTTAATGTTCACTCGATGAACAAACATTTCGCTGTTTTCCCCAGCACTAAGTCCTTTATCGCCAACTCCATTGATTGTAAGGTCTTTGACGTGAACTATGCTGCCAGACATATCAACGGCATCATTTCCGCAATGAAAAAAAGATGATTCTATGATCTTACCTTCACAGAAATCGGTATCAAGCGCATCAGAAAATGAATGGCTAAAAGCCGTATTTCTAATTATGAATTCCGATCTCATAATATGGAGACTGTCTTCAGATCTTGAGCCAACGAATTGACAGTCGTCAATTTGAACTGGTGATTCATAAAACGTAATGGCTCCTGTCAATTCCCAACCATTTTTTGCTGAGGCTGCCAAATTGTGAAACTTGACGAACTTTAGTTCCGACCGCTCTGGGGAATTCATGACCGTTAATCCTTGGCCCGATGAATTGTTAGACGAAATGATAATCGGTTCCTCTTCGTTACCGATGAAATAGATTGAAGAGTAAGAAAGGATCGTAGCGGAATTGATTAAATTGATCTTTACACCCGATGGACAAACTAAATGATAGCCTTCTGGCACTATTAGATTTTGGTTAATTGTCCATGTTCCCTTTTGAATAGAAATTTGCTTTAATTCTTCGTCGATTTTCAAGAAATCAAATGCATGAATATTAGGTGATTGCCGGATAAAATCATGCTTTGCGAAATCATTCTGCATGTAAGACCAAGGAAAGACAGTTTCGGATCTTGCCTTATCCATTCCCAAAATCCGNTAGTTAATTTTTAGGTTGGATCTCATACTCTCATCCCAAGTGAAATTTTTTGGGATNACGAATTTGATGTTTTGATAGTCTACAAGTTTCTTAGGTACTTTGGCTGGAAGGATGATCTGCTCGTTAGCTTGAAATGTAACTGAGTCCTTGTATGAAACGCTGTTTACTTCAATTGGCAGGGACTGAATGTTTGNTGCTTGAAGNTCAATTTCATTCTCGCTTACCTTATACTGATAGGCATGCAGTCCCTTGACGGGATTCAGAATTGTTTTGATGTATTCTTGATTTTCCCTATACACTTTTTTTGAAAAACGAGGGCGGAAAAATTCGCTTTTGAGAATACTAAGGTTAGCATTGAGGTTAGCACTTACAGATGCGAATAGATTGTCGAGATAAGCTAGNTCTGAAATNCGATTTAGCNCTTTGACATATCGACGAAANAATACTTCATCATTAAAAATTCTTGCATAGTAGCTATCCTCAATTTGTGACGTATGGTTTCCAAGGTGACTTCCATTAATTGTGGCACACAATGACCTAACAGGCTGACCTGCATTCCCATCAAATCCAATAGGCTGTAATCTCGAGGTTATAGGATTATAGTAGAATCTTGCGTTATGCCAACGTGAACCGTGTTCGGCTCCCATTAGATCGGTAAGAGCAAAGAATGTAGCTAGCTTTTCAACATCGAAAACCTGGCTGGTCTGTAATTGTCCCCGACGAAATGACTCCAGGAGATGCACTGCTTTGAGATATTGTTTGTGATTACTTGGTGTCGAAATCCACTTCGTTGTTTGGAATGCATCGATATCACTTGAGAGGTAAGACCCACTGCTCATCCTAGCTTGATCAAATGCACTTTTTTGTGCTATTTCTTTCCAGAACAATTCCTCGTTGAATCTTACGATTGGTCCGTTCCGTAACTGATTATGGCCTAAAAGATATTCGTCAAAATGCTCTTCTAAGGCGTAAATACCTAGATTTTCTTGGTTCAAAATGACTCTAATGAACTGATATCGCAATCCCAGAAGACCTTCTCTTCTCAATGTTTGATGGAAAAGCCATTCATTAAGATAATTCCGTGTTTTGGGATGATGTATGGAAATTTTTTTCATTCCCAAAATAGTGTTATGTCCTTTAACGATGATTCGGAAAGACCACTTTTTACCTTGAAGATGATCTATGTGGTCACCTTTTAGGCGGAGTTTAACTTTTATTGTTTCATCTCCATGTTGTATCGTTGCTGGGATATAGTCAGCTTCCGTAACGAACAATTTACCTTTTNTTAAAGCACGTTCTTTTTGAAGAAACAGTTTGCGAAAATTTTTCGGATTAATATTTATTCGAATCTGATCTGTNTTCTCTGTTTGCCGTATTCGAGAGAGNCTAACGGAGGCAAAAATTGCTACCGAATCGCGAACCNATTTTATGTTGTCCTCGAATTCACGATAATAATGACCGCCATAGATAAACATTAGTAGGCTGTATAGTATAAATACGAAACTTATAAACAGGTAAAGCAATAGTTTCCAAGCTCGCGCATTCTTGAGAAGCCAAATTTTTTTTCCGCCTAATGAAATCCAGTGTTGCCTATTGGAATTTTTGATTTCCAACTAAATATATCCCCATATATGAACGCCAGTAGATGAAGTTTAGCTGTTATCTAAAAACGAGACACGTATTGAATCATTGAGCCCCTGTAATTCAGATTTACTCACCTCTAATTGTGAATAATTTTCAAAACCAACTAGAAATGATACTTCCAATAAATTCGAGTTTTCGTCAAACCTTTTCAAGTTAACGTTTGTGCAATGCTTCTGAAGCACTTTGATAATAGTATTAAGTTCGTTTCCATCTTGAGTTGGGCTTGAAATTGTCAGGTACAGATTCTGGCCGCTTTCCACATTATTTTGATTAATATTTTTCAAGCAGATTATCGCGGTAATTATTAGCAGTGTAATGATTGTGATGATAGCTTGATTCGCTCCAATGCCCATCCCAATTGCAATAGTGAGAAACAGATATGAAAGTTCCTCTGGTTCTTTGATTGCCGTTCGGAACCTAATGATTGAAAGTGCCCCAATTAAGCCTAGCGACAATGCTAGTGATGATTTTACAATTGTAATGATAAACATTGTTGTCATCGTAATCGGCAAAAAATTGCGGGCGAATTGTTTTCGATTGGAGAGTGCCGATCCGTATTTGGTATAAACCCAACCCAGAATTAACGACAGAACTGCGGATAGAAACAGGTTGAAAACTATGATCCCAACGGAGACTTGTTCAGTCGTGCTAGTTGCTAATTCTTGTAAGATTGGTAAATTTCTCACAGAGGGATTATTAGCCTCACATTATTAAATGATTGGACCGAGACAGACTAGATTCCTTGAAGAGACAATTCATCATGTCGATGACAGGCTACTCCTGATTCTGATGTGGTCGGTTTGAGTCGCAACTCTTCTTGTGCACAGACATCCACCGCATAGCCACATCGTGGATGGAAATGACATCCCAATGGTGGATTAGAGGGATCTGGAATATCTCCCTCAAGTCTAATTCTTTTTCGTCCTTTTTGTATCTCTGGATCTGGCATTGGAACTGCTGATATTAGTGCTTCGGTATATGGATGTTTTGGATAACGGTAAATCTTGTGTGCAGTATTGGTTTCAACAATCCGACCAAGATACATGACTGCAATACGGTCACTGATGTGTTCTACAACACTCAAATCGTGGGCGATGAAGATATAAGAAAGCTGGAATTCCTCCTTTAGTTTCTCCAGCAAGTTGAGAATCTGAGCTTGGATCGAAACATCCAATGCTGAGACTGGTTCATCTGCAATAATCAGTTCTGGCTTTAATGCTAACGCTCGTGCAATCCCAATTCTCTGTCGTTGTCCTCCGCTGAAAGCATGTGGGTAACGACGCATATCATCTTTCTGTAACCCAACTGATTCAAGCAAGTTAACAACTCTGTCTTCTGTTTCGGATCTATTTGAAACTTGATTGACGTAGAGAGGCTCAGCAATGATGTCGCCAACAGTCATCCGTGGATTAAGGGACGAATATGGATCCTGAAAAATCATCTGCATCCTGCGTCTGTAAGGTTTCAATTCAATCTGAGTCAGTTTGCAGAAATCAATCTGCTCCTCACCAAACAAAACCTCGCCATCAGTTGGTTCTATCAGCTGCATCAAGCAGCGACCAGTTGTGGTTTTTCCGCACCCACTTTCTCCAACCAACCCAAGTGTTTCTCCACGGTGCACATCAAAACTCACGCCATCTACTGCTTTTACATCTCCAACCTGCTTTTGCAATATGCCACGTCGAATTGGGAAATATTTCTTTAGATTTTTAACTTGAAGTATTTTTTCCATTCTTTATTTCACATTGACTTTAATTGGATTCATGGAGCCAGCAACGAACAGAATTGTGTTCGCCAACTGCTTTTAGTTCAGGCATTTCATCACAACGCTCGAATCGTTCTGCACAACGTGGGGCAAACGCACAACCCGGTGGCATTGCCGATGGACGGGGTACAGATCCTGAAATCGAATGCAATTGCTTATGCGAGTCGGCCCCAAGTACCGGAATTGATGCCAGCAAACCGCGTGTATATGGATGGAGAGGATGGTAAAAGATCTGGTCCAGATTTCCTTTTTCGACAACACGGCCAGCATACATAATAACGATCTCATTGGTAATTTCGGCGATTACACCTAGATCATGCGTGATCATCATGATTGCCATGCCCAGTTCCTCTTGCAATTCCCGCATGAGATCAAGAACTTGAGCTTGAATTGTTACATCCAATGCGGTTGTCGGTTCATCTGCGATTAACAGCGAAGGATTGCAGGAAAGTGCCATGGCGATCATCGCCCTTTGGCGCATGCCACCAGAAAATTGGTGGGGATAATCATCTACACGTTTATGTGGTGCTGGAATTCCAACTCTTTCTAACATTTCAATAGATCGACTACGAGCTTCTTTTTTACTGACCTGCTGATGAAGAATAACGGCCTCAGATATTTGGTTTCCTATTGTATAAACAGGATTCAGAGAAGTCATTGGTTCCTGAAAGATCATAGCAATATCATTGCCGCGGATGGAGCGCATCTCTTCACTTTTTGGTGCTAGTTGAGTTATATCAATTGGTAGGTCCTTATTACTTTTGTAATAATGGATCTGCCCCTTTTCGATATGGCCAGGTGACTGAAGTTGTAGAATGGAAAGACCTGTGACACTCTTCCCGCAACCGCTTTCACCTACGATGCCGAGAGTTTGTCCACGGTTAATTGAAAAGCTAACATCATCAACCGCTCGAATAGCTCCGTCATCGGTGTTAAAAATGGTACTTAATCCAGCGATGTCTAGTAGTGGATAATCCAACAATTGAATCCTTAAGATAAATTATAGATTGATATAGTAATCGGTTCTAAGGGACTAGTTTTCTGCTGGCACCTTGAAGTTTTCAGCATCCTCAAGAATTAGCAGGCCAAGACTACTGGGAGGAACTAACTCGGTGTTGGGCATTTGTTCGGCCCAATGAACTGACCGTTCGTCTGATCGATGAATGATGAAGTTAAAACCTAGTTTATTGTTTCGTTTCATTTTTATAGGATCAAATCCTTTAAGTATGGGATAGAAGGGGAGACGAGCCTCGATAGTATAATAATTTTCCTGTTCAGTCGCAGCTATTTGTAATCCNTTAGCTTCGTAATTCGGGANTAAANTGGGGGCAGACTGTCCGAAATATGGACGGTTGCCATCAAAGCCGCCGCCCTTTGGACAAGCCCAAAAAATGAACTGATCCGAATCACCTTGGTTATTGAGATAAGCAGGTCTGTTTTGATGTGTTGGATGCAGGTCAATATGGAGTTCCAGTGCATCAGAACCTTGATAATATCGAATTGGGTCGTCCACGTCAACTTGATTGTCATAAATTTGTGCTAGAAAGTATAGCGAGTCTTGATCCCATTGCAGCCATAATAGACCTTCATCTTTTGGAGTTACGATTGCCTTTTCAAGTGGCCATTGATCATCAAGTCCATCAATGACGACGGTTTTTTTTGTTCTTGCTGCCCAAGCAACCAAATTCGATCGGCATATGGTTGTTATCTCAATATTTGTTTCACCCGTCTCGATTAAACGATCATCGTAAATCATGGTAATCGTTTCTCCGCCGGTCAATCCAAGCTGATTGGATTCATTGACATATTGTCCATATGTTGTTTGAATTGATCCACGAAATATCCGAGAATTTTCGTTTTCTTCTAGAAGCATAATATTATTATCTATTTCCGCCTCATTGATTCGTACACGTAACTTGATTGATTCAGTTGCAGAAGGATCAACATTGAGATCCTGATCTTCTACGCGGAAGTAAAGTGTAGAACCAATATTGAAATTTTGGAGCGCGGAACCGTTTTTACGGATGATAGTTAAATTGCCACTGACTCCTTTATCGGTGTAGGTAATATCCTCAACAGTTGTCGTGTTAATGGTACTAAATTGGGGCGCATATATGGCCGTCACTGCTTCTTCTCCTTGTACGTCAAGTGTGTCATCTACGATTGCAGTTCTTCCATAACGGGTTGGAACTACCCCCACAAATACGCCGTCTTGGTCTGGCCTCTTTTCCAGTACGACATCAACCTGATCTTGTGTGCGGTCACCATAAACAGTGATCGTTACTTCACTTGTGTTAACAACAGTACTGAGGAGAAGATCTTCGAGCCAGAAGTAAAGCAGATCTCCAGCGATGAAACTGCCGACTTCGCTCTCATTTCTATCGGTAATCTTTAGAATGCCTTCATTCCCACTGAGTACGATCGCCTGCACTTTTGTTACTACTCCGGTTTCACCAGTTGCGGTGAGTGCGTCCAAATAGCTAATAGCAATTACTTCTTTATCAGTAAGCACTAATCCAATTGGATCAGCATTTGCTTGGTTGCTAGTTGTTAGAGTGCTTTCAAAGATACCGGAATTTTGGGTCGTTTCGTGCAGATTAATAACCTTCTGGTTTTCAAGTACATTTCCGCGAACAGTTACTTTTGCTGATTCAATTTCTTCAGGAAAAAGATCTAAATCTTTATCTGTTAACCGAATCAACAGCTTTTCGTTATTGTTGAAACTTCCAGTACCGACAGAGAAATTACTGATTAAACGAGCTGATTCGACAGTATAGATTTCAATATCGCCAGTTTCCCCCACCTCTACCATCAGATCAACACGGATTTTTACCTGTGTNGCGCCGGTNTTCTGTAGCNCATCAGTATATACAAAGGTAACAATGTCACCTCCTTGAACTTGGAGGGTACCATCATTTACAATTGGGTTCTCACCNTAATCAGTTTTTAGTCGACTGCGGAANACGCCTGCGTTACCAGAAATTTCNAGCATCGTTATTCTTATNTTATCACGNACTAAGTTCTCGGTAAGATTGGTTTCGAAAACNTGAGCNACTGCGTTTGTNGTATCCAGGTCTGCATCTTTGATTTCGAGGATTAACGTATCATTTGCCCGGAAACGGTTTATTTGGGGATTTGATATGGAATCTGGGTCGAAACCCGATTCATGATAAACGTGGATACTTCCAGTCGTGCCAAGGTTTGTTTCGCAGGTATCAACGACCTTGATATTTGTTTCACCTGTTTCCTTCAGGCCATCGAGATATACAGCCTGAATTTTTTCTGCTCCTTTTACCTGAATTTTTCCATCACTAATTTGTGCTTTGGTACTATATAGCGTGGAAATAGAACCGGAAAAGTTCCCTTCGGAAGACGTCGAAAACAATACGATTTTCTCTCGATCATTTAGCATATTACCAGTGATAGTAATTTCAATAACATCTTGAACGATGTCCTTATCATGAAGACGAAAGTGAAGTGTGTTTCCTGCGTTGAAATTTTCCAGATCGGTAACCTGATTTGATTGTACAATTTCAATGATTCCGTCATAGCCCGTCATAGCCTGAGCAGCTCTCGAAATCAAAACCTCAGTCTCTCCGGAACCCTGGATTTGGTCGATGTAAACAATTGTAACTTTTTCACCACCGATCACTTCGAGTTTATTGTTTTTGGTATCAGCTTCTATTGCATATTCTGTTTCGACAGAAGCGGTAAAGATGCTGCTATCAGCATCAGTTTCAATTAACGCAAGTTTATATTGATCCTGTAATCGGTCGCCTTCAATTATGACATCAATGACTTCTCTTTGTGTTAAATCTTGATTGAGATCGGTATCTTGAAGCTCAATTTTTAGAGGAGTCCCTGCTTTGAAAGGGATATCTTCGGATATGAGCCTTCCGTTGATATTCAATTGCGCAGTATCTCCAATTTTGATTGTTGTTTGAGTTTGAATTGTGACATTGGCTTCACCTGTTTCAAGTAGTTGATCCATATACTCAACANTGATTGTCTGCATCCCAACTGCTTGAAGTTTCATGTCGTTTGGTTGAGGGGTTTCGCTATAGATAGTTGTGAGCTGACCAGAATGATAGTTGTGTGTTGGATCAAACAGAAGTTTAATTGATTCACTTTCATCGGTTCCATTCACTGACAGTTTCACCATAATCTCGCTGCTTTTTAACACATCGGCATCTTGAACAATAATATGAATTTTTGAACCCAGTTCAATCAATTCAGCCGATTTTTCGACATCATCAATGAAGATTTTCCCGTCGTTTCCGCTGGTTGCAATCACTGTTGCTTCAACTAGCTTGTTTTGTTCGTCACGACTGAAATAAGGATCGATGTAAGTCAATAGAATTTCGTCATTCCCACGTACTTTTAATATGTCTAGAGAATTGTCTGTTGTTTTAGCTTTATCGCGCTCTTTTTCAAAGACAGTTACAACCCGTGTAGTAAACAGAGAACTATTTTCAGATCTATCCCCCCTAACATCATCAATTAAAGTAGTGAAATCAGTCTCATATAATGTAAGATGCATGGTTTGGTCAGTAGCAATGTTCGTTAATGTAGCTTGAATTGACTCCGAATCTGTGCGATNGGTGTTACTGTCTGCATCCCATACACATAAGCTAATTACGTTACCNGCTGTAAAAGTAAATATGGGCATTAGTAGCCGTTCGTCCATAAATACAATCCGACCGCTAATTTGACTGACCAATTCAATTGCATTCCAATTGCTGGGTGAAGCGTTTACATCACCGGAAGCATAAGCAAAACTACGATCCCCCACCGAATAGATGTAGTTGAATCCGATCGATTTGCCAATATCGGGATTGTAATTCTGAAGAACTAGATCCTTTGGAAGACATATTTCTAGATTATACCCCTTGTCTGTTGGCATGATTTTGGCGTCAATATGTTTATGGAAATTAATATTCTTAGGGATGGCATCCATGTGGTGGTGAGTCTGAGTTGGATGAACGAAAAGTTGATTTTCGTCCGATCTGTAGATTGTCAAAACGAAATGGTGGTCACTTGTTTTATACATGCCAGTTGAAGATTGTCTGGTAGAATCGCAAAAGATATGAATTACGTCACGATCAGTACTTTTAAGTCCAGTATGGTCGATTGCCGCAGCAATATAAAAATTTTCTTCGTTCCATTGGGTATAGAGGGTGACTAGGTTCTGCATTGGTTTAGATTCTAGGAACTGGCCAAATTTTTTGGGATCCGGATCAATTTCACGTGCAGTATGTGGATATAAAAGGTGCCAATCTTCTATATAACCATCAATTACGATCCCTTGATCTACCTTGATGGAACGACCAATCTGCTCGTTCGAAAAATGTTGAGATTCTACCGTTTCAGGGTCTGAAATTTTGATNGGTCGAGCTTCGTATAGTCGGACTTCAGAAACAACTGCATTAGGACCAGCAATGCGATTGAAATGAAGTTCCACACGTCCATCGGCATAAGCCTCAGTAGGAATGGGAATAGTTTCAGTACTGAAATTCCCTGCAGGTATTTTCATTGCTGAATGAAGGATATACCCGTCTGCTAAGAGGTTTTGAATACGTGTCCCATTATTTTCTTGCAGATATTCCACCTCTACCCAATAGAGCATCCAAGGTTTAAGTTGATTGTATCCAATCTTTACAGTGTCGTAATGGTAGGAGAAACTTCTGGCGGAATCAGGATTACCNGGGTTAACTTTGCTAGGTTCTTCACCTTCAGCAAGAAAATATCGATTTTCGCCGTAGGTTTCTCGGTCAAAGGCAAATCCTTGTGTCAAGTGTGGAGTCAAGGTGTTATTTGCCTCACCAAGCCGTTCATGTTGCATTTGGATGGCATTGTAGTTCCCGAATTCTCTCTCCAAGTTATTAGGTCGATAGTCTTTGGTGTAGACCTCAAATTCGCGGATCTCAGCGTAATCACCGTGCCAAGCACCGTCTTCAATATGTAAACGGATATAACGTCCCATCACCGGTATATTAAAGAGATGCTGATCTCTTACAGTCTCATCCGGTAATTGCTGGGATATATAGACATCCTGATAATCTTGTCCGTTTGAACTAATAGCAATTGAGTAGGTCTCAACGTTGTCTCCGGGACCATCAGTAGTCAACTGAAACCCGTATATTTTTTGAATTTCGCCGATATCTGCGGTAACATAAATGGGCGTTACCGGCGGTGTGTATTCTATTTCAGCTACTTTCTCTTCGTTCCCAACTTCAGTTTCCATCCGTTGAGCCGCTACCCATTTTGAGTCTCCGAAAGGAATTAGATCCTTTAGCATCGGCAATCCAACTTGATTGAAATTGGAAGTCATCGATTGAATGGGTGTATGGGATTTATATTTTAATCCAACTTGGAAATCATCAACTTTTAGATTCGGTCTATTATTAAACCAATCGTTGACCACAACTTGAATCCAACGTGCTTCAATTGGAAACTGAAAGGGTTGCAACGCAAAATTGTATTCACGAGAGTTCCCAACATAAGAGAAGGCTCGTGTGAAACGTGATTTAGACCTATTCTTTCCTACCCAGACATCAAATTGTTTCGGTCCACTTTCATTTGGGTCTTCAAATCGAACCTTAGCTTTATCAACCAAGTAGACATAACCGAGATCATAAGTGGCAAAAGGAGGATCGCTCCTGATCAAATCTGTCGATTGGAGGGAGACATCCTCCATTTTGCGAATGGGTTTGATGAAGTATTGGTTTTTTCTCAGGTTAATTTTATGTCGTGGATAAAACAGAAAACCTAGTAGGATTGCGATACTACCGTAGAAAAGATACTTAGCCACAGAGCTAACCTTTAGAGCATGTCAAGAGAATTTTTCAATTCTTGAAGACGGCGATTAATTTTTTGTTTGTCAATTTGGTTTCCGTCAACGTATTCCCTTAGCTCATGCGGCAAATTCGGTGGAATCATCGACCGGGAATTTGCTTCACGAAGTGCCAACAGTCCCATGAATTCATTCATCTCAGGTGAATGTTCAGGAACATAGTCGTCAATGGTTCTATTTAGATCTTCTTGGGATACAATCTCACGTTCATGTCGTTTGGCAAGATTATAGCTTCTTAGCACGATACGTTCAAGATCTCCACCGCTCAGTCTACGTGTCGCTCGGTTGGTTTGGCTGAAATCAATACCATCAACGGGAATCTGATGTTTCCTAAAAAGTTTCTCCAGAATATCAGCACGTTCTTGACCGGTTGGCCGCAGCAAAATTAATCGATGATCAAAGATCCCACGTTGTCGAAACACCGGATCAATAGCATCTGGGCGATTTGATGCGCCAACCCAGAGAATTTTACCGTGGTATTCCGGGTTACTGATCATATTGGCCAGTTCAGCGGGCAACATGCTGTTTGGTGTTTGCATACCATGATTAACATGCGGGTTGCTTACCAAATCGATTTCNTCGACAAAAACAATTACTGGTATTACGGCTTGNACAAAACTAAGTGCCATCCTTAAATCGCTTTGATATGATTTCCCATCGCCCGCCATTGGTTTCTCAATACCAATCCATTCCCGTGGACTTTTGAGTCGAACAAATGTCAATCCACTGTATTTAGCAATCATCTGAGCTAGCAAGGTTTTACCNGTACCTGGNGGTCCTAGCAACAACAACCCCCGCGGTGCACGCTTCAGGTCACCTTGATGGATAGCGGATGTGATATCTCTCATTATCTCGCCAACGTGTTTCATTCCACCGACCACTGAGCGATCGTAGGGAGTTGGCAAAACTTCTAGGAGGCCTCGACTATGAGTGTCGACATTCTCACGTCGGTACTGAGCAATTAGCGTTGGTGTAATTGGTTCACGCACTTCCTCCGCTCGCAAGGCAACATCATGGATGCCGAAAAGGGTAAGACCTGCGGTATCGCGGGCAACTTGTTCAATCGTTAAATCTGAGTGCAGTTTAATCTGTGTCGTAATTTGCGCTTGTGAATCGGGATTGGTCTGAACTGGCAAGCTGATTAAGTGATTAATAAATTCAAATCGATCATTGTAATTTGGAAAAGGAATTTCCACGACTGGGACGTCACTATTTTGGGTCAATACTGGATGGACTTCGGTAATATCGTGCGCTGCCATCAATAAGAGGTGCTTTTTCAGCCTTATATCGAAGTCCGCTGCCCACCTCTGCAACGTATCCAAAAATGTCGTGGTTTCTTCTGAGAGTANGGGGATTTCCCCATTTGGCGCTACTTTTTCTGTATAGAACATTACCAGCCCAATCTTGTATCTTGTNGTGCTGAAAAGTGTATTAAGNTGATTTAACCAATCAGAGGTTATTGGGAGTTTACCAGAGCCAATGAANGGGTCCTCATGTATCTTCTCGTGGATTACACCGGAGTTGATTTTTTCGCGATATGGGTCAACTTCACGTTCAGAAACAATCTCCCACTGAGCATCTTCAATTTCTACTGGATTACCGCTCGAGTCTTCACCAGCAAGTTCGAACTTATAAGGTTCTCTCGGTTTTATCTCTCTTGGCATCTCCTCAAACTTGATTTTGGCAAGTTCTCCAGGAACAACTACGATCTCATCAGATTCGGCATTCACATTATGTACTTCAACAGTGATTTTCCCTTTACCTGCTTTTGAAGCAGCGAAAACACCATCAGGGGTTATGTCACCGATTCCTCCTTCAACTTTCCAATGTGCTTGTTGAATCCCAATTGGACGATTCGATCCGTCAAAACCGGTTAATTTTAGCCGGATTTTTTGACCAGATTCTATTTCAAATTGTTGAGGTGAAATTTCAAGCTGCTTGATCTGATTATCCGTAATACGGAACCGTGGTGATTCAGTACGCACATTACCAACTGAAGCACGGATTCTCCCCAGCCCAAGTTCCTTTGCTATAAATGTGCCTTGTCCATCGAATTGGCCGACGGAAGGCAGATCTCCTTGCATTTCGCCAATCCATTTAACATCTTCACTAATCAATCCAAGTGAACGTTGGATCCATTTCCAATGATCTATTTGTGGCCANATAATNCCTTGCGAAGGTGTATACCCAAGAACAATATCGCATCCAACCATATTCAATTGTTCCATGAGATAATAGAATATGGGTAAATATCCGTGTTCTGTGTCTTTTGCCAAGTCATATGTATTATAGTGAAGCATAAACATATGNGCGGAGCCTGCTTTGTATTCCTNGGCAATTCGATCAAAAAAGTTGGGCANTTCCTTCACCTTATTATCCTATATTTCATTAGTCTTTATCATAGCATGGACACTATNAATTAGCAAGGCTTTGCTAACGCTTGTTCAAAGAGTTTGACTTCTTGAAATGGGCTAAATTCTGACNAAAGNAGTTAGNATNCNGCAAGGAAAAGTNAAGAGCCTAGATTCAAGTTTCTNGGGTGTNATCTGGCTCGATNGAAATTGANCTNAAANCTCTGAACTACATCTTGGGCTTGGAGTGCNGTGCCNACTAGCAGGTAGGATAAGAACTCCAGTTTCTTAAAGGCTNATTCAAGAATTACCGATGTTTGGAATGTTATTGCAATCGAAGAAAAATGAAGTATTTGCAGATTGTTTTCANTAGTTCTTCGGATGNACTGATTAAGAAGATCAATTATGGTGGATCAAGATAGAATTTTTGGAGCAGGTTCAGCTGGTACGATGATATTTCGGTTGGCAGTTTGATTCGGAGTGTTACAAGNTGATCTCCAGTNTCTGTTCCNTCTTCATTNGGAAGTCCTTTCCCAGAGAGTTTAAACTCATGGTTGGGTTGTGTNCCAGCAGGNATATCAATANGGGCGAAATTATCAAGCGTTTGTACCGAGNNCTGCTTTCCCAAAATAGCGNCGATAAAATCAATCTCTACNTCGCTATGGAGATCGTTTCCATGTCGNGAGAGGTATGGATGTTCTCGAATCCGAACTTTCAGAAACAAATCACCGTTTGGCCCACCGTATACACCTGGTTCNCCTTTGCCAAGAATNTTTAAGCGNGTGCCGTCNTTAACGCCTGGTTTTACAGTAGCCATTATTTTGTGTTGTTTCTCAATTCTACCTGTTTCTCTGCAATTGAAGCAGGGAATCCCTTTGTCATCGATGTTGTCACAGCAGCTGGGACATATACGTNTAACATCAACATTTCCCATTTGTACCTCGATAGTACCNGTTCCTGCACATCTTCGACACCCACGCGAGTCGATGGCTCCTTGCCTNCCTATACCGTTGCANCGGATACAGGTTTCTTGAATGGTTATNGGAACCATGAATTGNCNGCCCTGCATAACGTCTNTTAGACCTATCTCAAGAATTTGCTGGATGCTTTCACCACGTNTGGGNCTTTTGATCTTTGTTTTCTGATCTTCAGATTCGGTGAAGAAATCAGTGAAGAAATCTGAGAATTTCCCTCNTGNTCTTNNGNGTGCAGTTGGAGATTCGTTGGTTGTTTGTGGTGTAGGTTTTGTCCTTGTAGAAGATTGTTGGTTGCGTTTAGCAGATCGTGGTTCTGCCCTNTATTGACTAGCAGGATAAGACCGATCGTATTCTGNTCTCTTTTCCGGGTTTGACAGGACAGCATACGCTTCTGAGATGCGTTGGAATTTGTCTTCGGCAGTAGGGTTATTAGGGTTTTTGTCAGGATGAAATTCAATCGCAAGCTGACGGAACGCTTTTTTAATCTGGTCAAGCGTAGCAGACNTTGAAAGCCCTAGAATTTTATAGTAATCCACAATTCAAGCATCCATCTATAGTTACATTTGGTTTTCCAAGGTCACTNTAGTATACAAGATTACACACTAGACGTGTAATCGTTTTTGCCTTGAAGTGTCGTGTACAAAGGAGATATACAAGGCAATTTTTACTATCAATTTTGCTTAAGCATATGCTATCCTTAAATCGTACAATAATTTGAGGTTACGAAAGCATGGGTCTCGGAATTAAGGAAATNTTCGTAAGATGATGTGGCGTACCCAGGCACGGGCCTTTGCACTCCAGATGCTTTATCAGGTTGAAATACATCAAGACAGTTCTGTCCTTGATTTTGCATNCTTTTGGAATCAACCAGATACAAATGTGTCAGATGGGTTTTATCCGCTTAGTGTATTTCGGTGGTTGTTGTATGGGAACACAAGTCAGATGAAGAAAGNTCAGGATNATTTCNATCAAAAAGTTGCTACTGTCCAAGAAACATTTGGNAAACGGGNAAAAAATCATCATAATCCCAACCAAGAGTTGGTTGATCTATTCAAGAATTTATTCTGGAATANAACTGAAGATGGTGAAGACGACACGGTTGAAATATCTGNTCACCCGTCTGGGCAGAAACGAGAAATTTTGCTTAAAGCATTTGAAGNATCAGNNAATATCATCGATTTTGCCAATTTATTGGTGCAAGGTACCATTGAGNATTTGGTTNCNATTGACCAATTGATTGATTCAGCTTCGGAACATTGGACACGCGATAGGATGCCACTCACTGATTTGTCAGCTTTACGGNTAGCAACCTATGAGATGTTATTTCTCGCGGATATTCCTTTCGCCGTTTCAATTAACGAAGCGGTTGAACTCGCTAAAATATTTGGTACTGATGATTCCCCCAAATTTGTCAATGGTGTTTTAGATAAAGTTAAGGAACTGAGTTCCACAGATCATATCTCACTCAATCTTCTGGAAGGTAGTTCCAACCAGAGTGAAGAAAAAAGATAAAATATGGTAATATCTCTCCGAAGATTCTTATCATTTGTGGCCGTTATNTCCTTNTGTACTAATGTATTAGCTGTCTTTGCCAAGGAGGTGAAATTTGATTTTCAATTNGGAGGTAAAGGTAATGATGGAGGAAAATTTTCGGATAAAACACTATTTAGCTTTGATCAAGAGGGAGCTATCTATATTGCAGATAACGGCAAAGGGACGAGAAAAATTCAGAAACTTANGCCGGATGGTACTCTCGACTTTACAATTAAGAGCGAACCAAAAAAGTTTATCTTTGCAAATATCACGGATATGGCTATCGGCATTGATGGGAAAATTTATGTTTCAGACTGGAAAATTTCGCCGATTGAAGGGGCAGATGATCCAAAGCTCTTCACTTACGGGGCTTGTATTCACAAATTTGATGCTGAAGGTCAGTTCATCAAGACCTATTTCGTTCACCGCTTAACTCATTCAGGGATTNGATCCCTNNNTGANTCACCATTAACTGANACATCTCTTCCATTGACGCACGNATCACTTTCTCGGCACTCTCAGTTTTTTGACACTGCGTTACCCGCTTTAGATCCTGATGGACACTATGCGCTTTTTCTTCCGCAGGGAAATACCAAGAGAACCTTTTTTCTCTCNGTTGATGAACAAGAAAATATGTACGTTTTTGATGACGGCGAAGTTCGAAAAATCTCTGCGGAAGGTTTTATACTGTCAACATTCATGGTAGATCAACCTGGTGCTGGACAGGTNGCTGAAGCCGCTGACATGGCGATTGATCTGGAAGGNTATGTTTANATTGTTGATCAAAAATTGAATCGCATNTTGAAATATAATGCCGATGGTGAATTCGTTTCGACTTTTGGGAAACACGGTTACGACGATGGGGAATTAATATCCCCGTATCATCTGGTTGTGTTAGCGGATAATTCGGTTTNTGTTGCAGATANATCCCGATACTGGAAACTATCCGCTTCCAAGTTNCCAACTCGCATGAATGATCCACTAATGACTCCCAAATTTCAGCGACTTGTTAGTGCAGGGCGAACTTTTCAGAGTCANTTTTTGAGGGTNCANCGATTTGGTGCTAGNGGGGATTTTCTAGAAAANACCCTAGTTCGTTTTCAACGAGAAGACAAGGATTTTGCCAATTTGGACTTGAAGGCAATTGATTCAACTGGCAGCCTCTATTTTATCAATTCCCAATCGTTGCGAGTAAGCAAATTTTCACCAACCTCTCCGTTTGTTAGGTCCGCATTACAAACCGAAGTCCAACTCACGTACCACCGGAANGATGAGGGCNTCTGGATCGACAATGAAGATGATTTGGATGCTGACGTTTATCAAGAGGCAGATTATGAACAAGATCTAACCAACAGCGGTATAGATGCCACCACTACCTTGACGTACGATTTTAACGAAGACTTTCGGATGGATCTGACTCACACCGTTGGTTGGAGTGAAACAACCGATGATTTATACTATCGTACGCCTGCCTTCGAAGACTTTCGAGGTAGTTTTGTGGCTGATGGCCGNACANTCAAAGATAGTTTAAAGAATAGCAATTTCGTTGGGCTTTGAACTCATCCGNGATCATAATCCTTATACCTATAGGGAAATAGGCGGAGNGGTCAACCTGTNGGTNTCGNACATGGGACAGATTAAGTATGCTTTTGACCCAGGTAACAAAAGTCACCTCGATTTCTCNGCTAGAAGTNTAGGTTGGGGGGCCANTGTATACTACGATTTTGGGCGAAACTTCCGACTGAAATTCCAAATCAAAGGATCAAANGGTGGTGGAAGTTACACTTACAATGATGAACTTGATATGCTTTACATGACTTTTGCTTCAGAAGCTGGGTCTACTCAAGTCAAAGTCATGATTGATGGAGTATTCTAAAAGCTTAAAGCATAATAATACTCTCTTCCGGTTGATATGTTTAAGTTTCATTCTTAACTTTTGGTTTTTGTCTTTGGTTTTGGCTAACTAAAAGAGAGTATGATATCCGAGAAAATGCTTTTAGGTAGTGAGCACGCCCATGATTTTTCCCGAGATGTAGAGTGTTACAATGCCCATACTTTAATTTCCCTTCTGAATTCTCGGGATGAAATTTTGTCGCTCGGTTTCAGAAATCCTTTTTGTTTTAGCCGTCGTACACTATCTCTGATAGTTCGAAATTACGGCTATTTATTTAATCTAATTAAACAAATCTAAATGATTATGCTAGTAAGGGCGAACTGAAATCAGTTTTGGTGAACCTTGCAGTGTTATCTTTTTGGGTAATACGCTTTATGTTGCAGATACTAATAACCCTCAGATCCGAATACTTGACCTTGAAACTGGCCAATTGAAACCATAAAATTCTTCAATTAATTCGGAATCCAAGTAAGGATGGCTCTAAACGGTAAAAATATTGTTATTGTTGGTGGAACTTCCGGTATGGGGTTGTCAGCATGTCATGCATGCATTGAGGCAGGAGCAAAAGTTTCTACCTTTGGTCGCAATGCCGAAAAAGTTGAGCGAGCGAAAAAAGTGTTAGGTAGTCAAGCAGTTGTTGCTGTTGGCGACGCTACAGATCCAAATATGGTTTCGTCTATGATTGATCGGTTCGTAACCGAGCAAGGAATAATCCATGGTCTCTACCATGTGGCAGGTGGTAGCGGCCGTAGCATGGGAGATGCACCACTGCATGAAGTTACAGACGAAGGTTGGTATAAAACTATAGAACTCAACTTGACTTCCATGTTCTACTCAAATCGTGCGGCAGTTCAGCAGTTCCGAAGGCAGAAAACCTGCGGCTCGATTTTGAACATGGGATCCGTCTTAGGATTTTCACCTTCCTCGCATTATTTCGGCACGCTTGCCTATGCTACGGCCAAATCAGCGATCATTGGGATGACCAAATCCTCAGCCTCCTTTTATGCGGACCAAGGTATTCGGTTCAATGTTATTGCACCGGCTCTGGTCGACACACCGATGGCAGAACGAGCTTCGACCGACCAGAAAATTATGCAGTATATTCAAACTAAGCAACCGTTGGATGGTGGTAGGATTGGTTTGCCATCTGATCTGAATCAAGCGGTGGTGTTTTTTTTGTCAGATGCGTCAAAATTTGTAACCGGTCAAGTTCTAGCTGTTGACGGTGGCTGGTCAATTTCAGAAGGACAATATTTATGAAGCCAAGTCAGCAATATATATCTAAGTGCCGTGAAATTATTGATCTCATTGAGCAACAATATGACCAAATCAATCAAGTTGCAGATTGGTTTAGTGAAACAATTTTAGCGGGACGTATGGTTCATCTATTTGGCTCAGGACATAGTCGAATCATGGTGGAAGAGATGTGGCCACGTTACGGATCCTTTCCCGGTTTTAACCCCATTGTTGAGTTGTCGTTGACCTTCCATAACAATGTTACTGGCACAAATGGGCAGCGTCAGGCGATGTATCTCGAAAACGTTAGTGGATTTGCTAAGCACATTCTGCGTAATTTCGACTTGTCTGAGATAGACTCCGCTTTAGTTATTTCATCTGGTGGTACAAATATTGTTCCCATCGAAATGGCACAGGGATTTAAGAAGACTGGAATGAAAGTCGTAGGGATGGTAGGTGTCCGACATTTGGAAGCAAGTGAATCTAAGCATCCGGAGAACATCAAGCTTACAGACACAGTCGATTTGGTTCTTGATAATGGTGTTCCTCCAGGGGATTCGATGGTCCAAATTGATGACCTTGACACCCCTGTTTCACCTGGCTCAACTGTTGGAGGAGTAGCCTTAATTAATGCTGTTAAGGCTGAAGTTGCTGATCGCTTGACAAAGGCTGGTCAGCCACCAAAAGTACTGACAGCCTCCTGTTTGGTTGGTAGTAAGCGAGCATCTCATCTGTTCGAATCAGCCTATGATGAACATGCACACCGCATAAGTAAACTTTTATCAAAAGAACAGGGGAACTTAACGGAATGAAAGGATTTCCGCTCCGAACTACGGTTATAGGAAGTTATCCATTTCCGGGTTGGCTTGAATTTGCCTCTCAGAACTTAGATCAATTCGGCTTCAGCGATATAGAAGAAATTCAGGAAGACGCGGTAACTGTTGCTATAAGTGATCAACTTAGTTCTGGTTTAGATGTTATTACTGATGGAGAACAAACACGCTTCGACTTTAATTTATCTTTCTATGGCTATCTAAAGGGGATTNAGGCTGGGACCGATGCTTCTCGGAAATTTGGTCCTCCCGCACATGATCAGCGAGGAAAGCACCAGATTATTGACCAAATTGTTGCTCCAGATGGACTCGGCGTAGTTGAGGAATTTGGCAGGCTTCAACGATTAACGTCTCACTTAGACTCGTGCCCAGTATTGAAATCGTCTGTACCTGGACCGTATACNATGAGTGGTCGGTTGANTCCGAATGANCAGTACCCTGACCGNTACGCAGTTACTGAAGCGTTATTGCCGATTGTACAAAATGANTTGATTCTTTTGGTNGAAGCTGGTTGCCAAGAANTAACAGTTGATGAACCTTCAATGAGTTGCTATGCTCACNANGAAGATNCCANCCGNTTTGTCGATATTTTCAATCGCACGATTGAACCCGTTCGNGGTAAAGTTCGNCTCTCGACACANNTATGTTTTGGTAATTTCAAGGCACGTGCAGTTGGATTGAGAAAATACGCCCCAATGTTTCCAGCCTTTCTTGATATGAATGTTGATGAGATCCACGTTGAAATGGCAAGTCGCCAGTTTTCTGAAATTGAGATCGTCGAATTGATCTCCAAAAAAATGGATGTGGCCGTTGGAATAGTTGATGTAAAAAGCTATTACATCGAATCTCCAGAGGATGTAGCAAACCGTGTTCGGCTCTGTTTGAAATACGCTTCGCCAGAACGTTTATCATTTGCTCCAGACTGTGGCCTGAGTCAAACCGCACGCTGGGCAGCGCGTCAAAAATTAATAAATATGGTCAAGGGTGTCAAAATTGTTCTTCATGAACTGAGGCTGTAACCCCCATATTTGTTGCGTTGAATACGAACTTAACAAAATTGTTAACGGGAATTTGACTTTACGCAAGATTTAATGTAAATAATAGGTATGTTACTTGAGAGAAAAATTAGAAAGCTAATATGATTTTTCCGAATAACAATCAACTCTCTTTGCCTAATGGAATGAAGACATTAAAACAAGAGGGGAAATACCATGTTAAAAATGAGAGATAAAATGCCTTTTCTTCAAAACCTAATTTTCTTTACGGTAGTTTCTCTAATTATCATTATTAGTGGTTGTGAAGACGATGTGATAAACGATGCCCAACCCCAACTCGGCCAAATTGAAGGTCTGCTAAAACCAGCTGATGCTGCCACTGAAATTCAACTGGTGCAGGCAGGAAATATTGTGGCAACCACCTATCCGGACGAGAATGGAAAATACATTTTTCCTGATCTGGAATTTGGGGGCTACGATNTCATTGTTATTGCAGAAGGATACCGTGTCGCATCTGAAGTCAACACCATCACACTTGACAAAGAAGTCGTTATCAAGAATTTNCAACTTGTTTCTCTGATGGCNTCAATNNGGGGAATCGTCATAGANTCTGAAGGTGCNTTTATAGAAAATGCATCAATTACGGNNTCTGCACNTNGTGATGAATTTACAANTCAAACAGATNAATTTGGGNNTTTTTCTTTTAATCAATTACCNTCCAGAAGTTGNGTTGGTATTGNNAATCNTTGCAGATGGAAAGGTTGAANTNCANGTTACAGTTGAGCCAATTGAAAAGGGNGNAACAAAAGATCTACAAATNAGTCTCAAAGAAANAGAACAGAAANTTGNTGTCGGTTCACAAGTAGGNGACNNGGCTCCNAATTTCTCANTANCTNANGTGGATGGTNAAATNGTNTCTTTGAAAGANTTCGCTAGCAAACAAACTGNNCTNCTTACNTTTCACCGTGGCAAGTTGTGACCTGTATGCTTACCGCAGNTGGTACANCTGCTACAANNAAATTATAATAAAATTTCAGANCTCAAAGCTGAANTCNTTGCNATTAGNCATGAATCTGTNGNCGAAAACAAGAAGATTNATCAGCAACATAAACTGAAATATNTTTCTCTATCGGATCCAACAGCAAAGACAATTCNGGANTANAANGTNTTAGACTTTGGCAGATTTNCCAAGGTATCCTTTTTCATTGTTGATAAGCAGGGCATTATTCGTTGGCGTTCCACGCACAGNNNTNNNAATCCTGATGATTTGCCAAAGATTGATGACTTGCTTAAGGCAATTCAATTAGCGCAATAATTCAATTAGCGCCGTAAAGGAGGTTTTTCACTGAGAGAGTTCGTTCTTATCGCTTTATTTTGTTGTTCTGTTTGTTGTTCAAACGAGACNGACAANGCTGGTAATNCCAATAATGCTATCCAAGACTCGAATTCTTCCCTTGCACCGGATTTNACCTTGCTTAGTACAGACTTTAAGCAGGTAAGTTTATCTCACTATCGAGGGAAANTCGTTCTCCTTGATTTTTGGGCTACATGGTGTAAATCATGTCAAGAAGAAATCCCAATCTTTATTGACCTGTATGATCAATACCACGATCAAGGATTTGAGATGGTTGGTATTTCGATTGATAGTGANCGCCTTAAGGTAGTCAATCCTTTTATTAAGAAACTAGGTGTAAACTATACGATCCTCTTGGGCGAACCGGACCTAATGGACAAATACAATATTGTTGCGATTCCAACTGCAGTCCTGATTGACCAATCAGGTAAAATCCGTAAAATGTTTATTGGTGCGCAACTAGAAAAACCTATTTACGAAAATGAATTAAAAAAACTGCTATGAAGAAATTTCTGGTTATCTTAGTGAGCGGAATCATCAGTATGGGAGGTTGTTCAGCACACTTTACGCAAAACGAACAACTTCAACTTGATCTGTCAGGTTCTGTAGCAGAAACACCAGCCATCNTAGCTGAATTTGATTCTAATGAAGGAAAGATGGACTCTGGNGATATTACGAAAAAACCTGGTAGTAGTTGTGCCAACGGCGTTTGCACAATTTATTAATAGGGTTACAACTATGCCTCCCTTTCTATTTTTTTTCTTGCTTCTTTCNTTTCCATTTACTTCATTNGCACAATTGTCTTCTTTCCCACTCCTGCAGCCGAATATCAAGGTCAAACAGCCGAATATCAAGGTCAAATTCCAAACAGACAGCACCTATGACAATCACGTTGAGTTTGGTTTGAGTATCGATCCAAATACCAGCAGTCTTTCGGGGCGCCGAAACTCACAAATACGGAGCTTCGTTAATCAGGCAAGGATACATCTGCAAGGTACTTTTCCCATCAGTCAGCTCCTNGGTGTTAAAACGCAGCTCAAAACACAGTTGGAAGATTACATTGGAAGAGATGATAAACTTGATAATTTTAATGGTTTCAATAACACTTTCTCGACAGAATTTATACTTCGATTAAGCGATCAGTTGCCACGTCTTCGTTTCCAACAACAGATTCAGCGGCTTGATCGAGAAGACGACGCTTACGATTACGTTGAAAACCAAATCGGTTTTCAGTTCGGTGAAGTGTTCAAATATCATCTTCGATTCAGGAGCTTTGACGATAACCAAACTCGTCGAGAAGATTTTCTGCTTGTAGATTCTCGTTCACACTTAGGTATCTGGCAATTACAATTTGGAATCCTGAAAAATGTTTTAGGCCGGTTCGAATACCAAGTTGAGCATCAACGTTATAAAGACAACTTGAATAACTTGGTGCTCGGAATTGCCAAAATTAGTCCGGGAAATCTCCGTACCGATTGGAAACACCTTTTTACAACTCGACTGATACAGATTCCAACAGATCAAATCATTATTCAAGAAGATATCAACTTTTTTCAGAACAANTCCANTACATCATTTTACGATTTTGTNAGCTTTGAATTTGGCGGTACCGGCTTCTATCGAATGGCTGATAGTCGTTGGATCAGACTACGTTTATCCGCACTTCAACTCAATTTTAAAGATCGAAAACCTATTTTTCAAAACCAATCGCAAAATAGAATAAATCAGCAAATTGGAATTGACCTCCTAATGTCTTGGAAGTTGGCTAATAAGTTTTCTTTGCTTTTCGGATATCAATTGGTAAAAAATCGTATCAACGAGAAATCCAAAATTCTTGATTTTTTGAATTATTATCACAATATTATTTCAATCAAGTTGACCTATGATTAAACCGATCTTACTAGGCAATCAATTTTTGGATGACATCAAAAAACATCCCAAAGAAACTGGAAATTTTAACCTATGGTGGCTTGGCCAAAGTGGTTATTTGATTCAATGGAATCGAGAAACTGGAAATTCAATTACCTCACGGCACTTGCTAATAGACCCTTATTTATCTAACTCGTTGACAAGAAAATACGCCGATACTGACAAGCCTCATATCCGGATGACAGAGAAGGTGATTAATCCCAATCAACTTGATTTTATTGATGTTGCAACCTCCAGTCATAATCACACAGATCACCTAGATGCAGATACTCTAATTCCGTTGATGAGTGTGAATCCAAAACTGAAAGTTGTCGTTCCTGAGGCAAACCGTGACTTTGCCGCAGACCGATTGCAGGTTGATGCTGAATCACTAATTGGATCTGATGCAGGAAAGAGNGTGACAATCGCTGGTATTGAAATCAACGGAGTACCCGCAGCGCACGAAACACTAGAAATTGATGCAGACGGACAGCATNAATTTCTAGGCTACGTGTTTCAGTTCGGCGAATGGANAATTTATCATAGCGGTGATACAATATTATACGATGGGATGGTTCCCCAGTTGAAGAAATGGGAGATAGATTTGGCTATCTTGCCGATTAACGGGGCTGATCCTTCCCGCCAAGTGTCCGGTAACTTGGACGGCTCCCAAGCTGTCTGGTTAGCTCAACAAATCGGGGCTAAGTTGGTCATTCCATGCCACTATGAGATGTTTGAATTCAATACGGTTTCACCAAATCTGTTTGTGATTGAAGCTAAGAAGCAAAGGCAAAACTATTGCTTGCTGAAATGCGGCGAAAGATTTAGTAGCAAAAAAATACATAGCAACTCCCAAAACGACGAAGGAGAAAATTGATGGCACAGCCACATAAGATTACCATGTTAGGTACGGGTTTTATCGCTGATTTTTATACCTTAACGCTTCACAATCAGCGTGGACCGGAACAGGTCCATATGGTTTATTCACGATCTGAAGAGCGGGCAAAAGGTTTTCAAGACAAATGGGGAGTACCTAACGGGTCTACCAGCCTTAAAAAAGCCATTAACTCTTCAGAAACTGACACAGTGATTATTGGTTTGCCGAATAATCGTCACGAGGAAGCCGTAATTGCTGCAGCAGAAGCAGGAAAAGCTGTTCTTTGCACCAAACCTCTAGGACGAAACGCCGAAGAAGCCAAACGAATGTTGGATGCCGTTGAAAAAGCTGGTGTCTTCAATGGTTACTTGGAAGACTTGGTTTATCCACCCAAGACGCTGAAGGCAATCCAATCCGTCAAAAACGGAGCATTGGGGAAAATCTTATGGGTTAGATCTCGCGAAACACACCCTGGGCCTCATAGTGATTGGTTCTGGGATATTGAACAAGCTGGGGGTGGGGCGATCGTCGATATGGGATGTCATTGCGTTGAGATCATTCGCAATTTCGTGGGCAAGGGCATCCGGCCTGTTGAAGCAATGTGTTGGGCTGATACGTTGGTTCATCCTATTGATGCTGAAGACCACGGAATTGGCCTAATCCGGTTTGAAAATGGTGCTATGGGACAATTTGAGGTCAGTTGGGCTTTTCGGGGTGGGATGGATCTCCGCGACGAAATCTCTGGCTCGGAAGGAACTATTTGGCTTAACCATTGGCTGAGGACTGGTTACGAGATGTTTACCTCAGTTGGGCAAGGTGGTTACGTGGCAGAGAAAGCGGAAGGCGATACAGGCTGGCTTTTTCCTGTTGGTGATGAAGCCGCAGAACTTGGATACACTGATATGTTCAACGAAATGTTTAACTGCTTGGATAACAACACTACACCGATGGAAACTTTTTATGACGGATATGTTGTCAATGCTATGATTGATGCCTGTTATAAGTCTGCCAAGTCAAAACAATGGGAGCCGATCCAGCTAGAAGTTTGGCGTGGTGAAGAATCTGTCGAACATATTAGATCTATAACCGAGGTAGACGGAAAAGTTTTATTGAAGACCGAAGTTATGCCAGATGGGAAAACCAAGCAGATCCTTAAAGATCCAGAAACCGGTAGGATAATTGAGCAAATATTGTAACGAGAATGACTAACTCATTTGATATTGGCGACCGCCATGAAATTCATTTGGACAGTTTGACCTATTCTAATTCAGCAGTCGGTCGAATTGGCGACGTCGTGACTTTCGTAGCAGGTGGTGTCTCAGGCGATACTGTTCTAAGTGAAATCACAAAAATTAAGAAAAAAAGATTTGAAGCCAAGATTATCGAACTTATTTCACCTTCTTCAGATCGAGTTGATCCGCCTTGTGATTTCTTTCAAAATGGATGTGGAGGATGCCAGTGGCAGCAAATTGATTACGTTGCGCAGATTGGTGCTAAAAAACGGATATTGACTGAGAGTCTCAAGCGAATTTCCAAATTAACATATCTACCGGATATTACGTTGCATCCAGCTAATCACACACTGAATTATCGAACTCACATTCGTCTAACNGTCGCTGAAGTTGAGCCGACACTCAAGTTCGGATTTAAACAGAAAAACACGCATCAGTTTGTTCAAATTGATCAATGTAAAATCGCCGACCCACAGATTAATCTGTCATTATCCCAAGTTACTGATTTAATCCGAGATTTTCAGGTTTTTTCGGTCAAATCGTTTTCTCTGCGAATGTCAAAATCCACTGGTGAAGTCATGTTGATTCTTATCTGTTCCAAAAGGGAAAAATCAAACTTAGGAATCTACACTGAAGACTTAAAAAATTATCCAAAGATTAGTTCTGTTTATCTTAAAACAGGTGAGCGAGGTTCTCCAATTTGGGTTGCAGGTAAACGCTCGATAACAGAGATCTGTGGAGGTATCAGCTATGAGATTGGTGTTGACTGTTTCTTTCAAACTAGCTTTAGTGGATTAGGAACTCTGGTTGAAATTATTGAGCGCAACGCTCAGTGCATCCAACCNTTAACAACAATCGATGCNCATTGTGGAATTGGAACGTTTACGTTACCAATTGCNAAGTATTCTCAGCGCATCCTTGGAGTTGACTTACACCGGAATTCGGTAAATTTAGCCATTAAAAATGCCAAGCGAAATCAGATAAATAATGTCGAGTTTCAAACCGCAAATCTCGCACAGATTGAGGGTGNCAAAGCAGATTTTATTATTCTTAACCCTCCAAGGGCTGGGTGTTGGAAAGAGGATTTGGTCAGCGTAACCAGAATACTTCCTTCCCACGTTNTGTACGTATCGTGTAACCCAACTACGCTGGCACGNGATTTGGTTAAACTTAAATCAGTTTACAAAATAGAGANCNTGGATTTGGTTGATCTTTTTCCGATGACCTATCATTTTGAAACGNTCGCTTGGCTTCAAAAAAAATAGTTGGAGTGGGAAATGAATCGAAAAAAAGAAGTTTGGGTAATAGCAATTTCTATGTTTTTAGTTGCCTGTTTTTTAGTAGCAGATGGGCAAGTAGGTACGCAGGAAAACGCGGATCAAATTCGGTTAAGAGCGGAACTGCAACGTCTTGAGCGCGAATTAAAACGCATCTCTAATCCGGAACAATTTAACCTTGAAGAGGATTTTCAACAGCAAAAAGAGAGCTTTCAACAACAAAAAGATGCGCCTTCACGTGTTAGAGAAATTCAACAACGGATTGGGAAAGTTCAAGGTATACAACTACAGTCAAGAGGAAAGGAATCAATACCAACTAAAGAACAACTCGACAAAATTATCGCCGCTTTGCGAATAGAAATTAATGAGGCAAGCAAACCGATTGAGAAGGTTTCCGAATTGGCACCAGATTCGGAAGAGTTACGAATGCTCCGTCGACGTTTAAGTTACAAAAAACGAGTGTTGCGCTGGAGAATTTCGCAGCTAAATTGGCTTGAAACCCAAGAGGAAAAACAACTTCAGCGATTAGATTCTGAAGAAAACAAGACACCAACATTGACAAAGCAGATTGAAGTTGTTTTTGACAACCCCAGTATTGATCCAATGGAATTCAATCAGCCAGAAGATACATCATTTCATAATCTCCAACAGCTCGAGTTTTTCGCATTGAGTCATGTTTCTGCGAATTACGCACTTGAAATAGTTAGACCGTTTCTCACTCCTGAAAATATAGCCATTTCAGTTGACCTTCACACGAACACCTTAATTGTCAGGGATGTCCCCAAAGTGCTGATTGATATTGACCAGATAATAGCCTATATTGACATCAATACTGATAAACAAGACAAGAGGCAAATACCAGATGATTGATATTCGCCTCTTGCTGTTGGGACAGGCACCTGTTAAAAAAACAAAGATGTCAAATACATTTTCTCTCTAGTCGAACGATCAACTTCTCCTGCTTGTGTTGCTGTTACCCTGGTAACCCGCACTCCGGTTGTAACCTGTATTTCNTGTATTTCGGTTGTAACCTGTATTTCGGTTAAATCGGTTATTCGAATTCCCATTCCCACGACGATAGCGNTTATCGCCACTTTGTTGCTCGTCTCGGCTAGCCAGTTTCAGTTTGCGCTCCCTCTTCAAGGTTATTCTACGTTTTTTCTCACTCGGCTTTTCATAGTAACTTCTTTTNTTGAGTTCTTTGACAATTCCAGCCTTAGTACAATTCTTCTTGAAGCGACNGAGAGCNTTTTCNATNGGNTCATCCGGGTNAACNNTANCTTGTACNTGAATCACGACTTATTNACACCCCCTTNGAACANCAATTTTNNATACTCNAACTTATNTTGGNACNTAAATATAAATTAGACNTTCCTNNAATTTNNCCCTNAACACGCANAATTACAGTATAATTGCTAANAAAANANCCATAGNATTATATCAANTCNACTAAGCTATTATCAATAGAAAATTTAGATTANAGNGNTAATANNAGTATGNTAAGAAAACTNGNTCTCANATGTNTAGTCCAGCTTGAAAANANAAATTCACAGATTNCNCCTGTAATAGATNANGTNATTNGNAANAATCAGATTAAGCGAAGNNGACCNNAGACTTCTAACTGAAATTGTATATGGCACAATTCGTTGGCNNGGGCANCTTGACTGGATAATCCANCAGTTTANNAANCCNNGCTTTCNANTCGATTTACAGATGAGNTNCATANTACGGNTCGGCGTNTATCAATTANTNTATCTNGATANGNTCCCNAACCATGCNGCTATNAATGAAACCGTTNANCTNGCNAATCAAAAAGGGCAGAAATCGAAGAATTTCGTCAATGCTGTATTACGAGCAATTCAACGGTCAGCCGACAGTTTGATTCTTCCTCAACTTGAGGTAGATCCGATTTTACACATCTCTTTGAAATTGTCTTATCCTAAGTGGTTAGTCAAAAAATGGATCGGACAGTTTAGTCCTAAATGGGCATTGGAGTTCTGTCAAGCCAGCAATCAAATAGCCCCTGTATCGATCCGAACTAACACGCTTCGCATTGATCGTCACAAACTCGCTATGTCACTTCGCAAGGGAGGCAACCAAGTTGTAGAAAGCCGCATTGCACCTGATGGGTTGTTGTTAACCAAAACTAACCCAATTCGCTCACTGAGGGAATTTCAAGCTGGATTGTTTCAGGTTCAAGATGAAGCTGCCCAACTTGTCGCCCATTTACTGGCCCCGCAGGAAAAATCAGAAATTGTTGATCTTTGCGCCTCCCCTGGTGGAAAGACAACACATCTTGCCCAACTAGTTGGCAATGTTACAAATGTTGTCGCAGTTGACTTGTCAACAAAGAAGATTGAGCGTATCCAGGAAAACTGTCAACGACTTGGTATCACAAACGTCCACACACGAGTCGCCAATGCCAAAACAGATGAGATCGAGGCTTTGGTTGCCGCAGATTTAATCTTGATTGACGCGCCCTGTTCAGGTACTGGTACTTTGCGGCGCCATCCAGATATTCGTTGGAAAAGAACTGCTAAACAGATATTAGATCTTGCTAATCTGCAACTTGAAATTCTGATTAAAGTTGCAACGCAGATAAGATCTGGTGCGGTTATAGTTTACAGTACATGCTCAACCGAAGTTGAGGAAAATCAGGAAGTCATTACCCGATTTCTTGAAGCATGTCCACGGTTTTCTGTTGAACCAGCACATGATTATCTGCCGTTCTTACCCGCCAATGCAATCACATCTGATGGATACCTACAAGTATTTCCACACACGCATAGTGTCGACGGTACTTTTGCTGTCAGGTTACGTAAAATTGACTAATCCCATCTTTACTCTTGAACTTGGAGGTAGGCTCTTGATGCTTTAATTTCAATGCAAAAATTTCAATGCTGATATTATCCTTCAATACCTTAAGCCGGGGGATACTACGAAATGCAAGAATTGCTTGGTTCGTCTGATCGTTCCTGATGATACTAGCTCGGTTTGATGCAGCGAAGAAACAGATGATACTTGCTAATGCGGTTCAGTACGCCTATCCATTATTAATTCGTAATGGTACTGTTGAACCTGTTAAGCTAAGGGATTAGCATTGGGAATACTACCCACCATTCCGTATAAATCAACCACCATAGATGTGGAATTTGGTGATCTATTGTTGTTGACTGAGATGTCGACAGAAGAGCTAGTGAATATGCTGATTAATGATTTTATGGGTTACACAGTAGATTGTGAACAGGATGACGATTTAAAAATGGACTTCAGCGACGACAGTAGTTTAGAAGAGGTGAGTATCGCCTTTGGCAATGGCTAATTTCGAAGATCCCACAAAGCGTCTAGAAGCCATGGAAAACTACCGACAATCGCAGATACCGACAGGTTGTCCACTGTCCGATGAGATGCTCTGGGCCACGCTGAGTGTGGCGGATTCTTATCGCAAATTCTCAGAGAGTCACCAATACTTATCTTTCGATGAATACTTATGTCGGAGGCGCTATTCCTTCTCTGGTATTTAGAACATATATCCGATTTCAATTCCAATCGATGGACTTAATGAACCAGTGATTTCACTTTCACTACCGTCGTCTTCTTTAAATGTTTTTATCGTTCCATCACTGGCTTCTACCTTCCCTATTCCATAATTGCCACCTATAAAAGGTGCGATACTAAGACCAAAGTTCCAACTCCATCTGTATCCTAGATTAACAGTTGGCCAAAATGTGATTGAAGACACTTTTTCTTGTCCATAATTCCAATTGATGAAACCGGCACCAACGCCTCCCTCAAAAAATATTCCTTTACCTTTACCTTTGGGATAAAAACGATATGCCGGATAAAAGCCAAGAGCAGAAATATTCTCATCATCGTCGTTAAAATAGAAGGCTGAAGCATTGATTTCGTTTTTACCATCATTGTGGAGTAGGCCAACAAACCCAAAGGGCAAACCACCAATCAATGGCAAGATATCTGTTCCAATCGTTAACCTCCGCATTGTTTTTTCGGAAGATTCTTGAGCAAATAAAGCACTTGTTATCATAAGTGACAAAATTATGGCTATAATCTTTTGGTGCATTTTAAAGTTCCTTGATTACTCCAGTGTTTCAGTGCTGGAGTAAGTTCGTAAGTTGATAAAAAAACAGCAGATGACGGAAATTGAAAAAATCGCGATCCTAACAGCCGATGATTGTTCATATCGTATCAAAGGTCGATGGGGTAAGTCAAGGAAAGGGTCTAGAATGCGTTGTATGAAGCGTTTG
>NZUQ01000099.1 GCA_002697225.1 Candidatus Poribacteria bacterium | reverse complement strand
GTTGATGGGACGCCGGTCGATTGTGTCGATTTGGCTATTGCGCAGCTCTTACCCGAAAGTCCTAAATTGGTTGTCTCTGGTATCAATCACGGCGACAACTTGGGACATGATCTTCACTTCTCAGGAACAGTAGCAGCTGCCCGAAAAGCTGCCTTGTTGCATATCCCAGCTATTGCCTTTTCCATGACTTCGAATTCCATGTTTTCTAACGGGAAATATTATTATGAGACAGCCATCAAATATGCTGTTCAAATTGTAGAGAAAGCAATTGAACAAGGTATCCCGGATGGTATTTTGTTAAATGTCAATATTCCTAATATTGAGGTTTCGAGTGTCCGGGGAATCAAAGTCACTCGGCAGGATTTGGGAACGTACAGCGCCAACGCCATTGAACGAAAAGATCGGGTTGGAAATCCTTACTACTGGATTGGCGGTGAGCGGTCGACAATCGATCAACGACCGGATACGGATCTGAATACCATCAAGGACTGGTTCGTTTCAATCACTCCGGTGCAATTCGATCAAACTGCACACAGTCACCTAAATATGATAGAAGACTGGTTGAACTGTTGATGGAGCGGATCTTGTCTCTATTGAGCCTGATTTTTAAAGGAGGCTTGATTGGGATTGCCAATATCATTCCCGGTGTTAGCGGTGGAACCATGGCCATGGTTCTGGGTATTTATGAGCGTATGATCCGGTCATTGAATTGCATTGGAATTGGTACGGTCAAGAAGATAATGTCCTTCAAAATTACGGACATTCGGCGAGAGTGCCAACGAATCGATATTGGGTTTCTGTTTTTGATCGCTGTCGGTGCGGCAATAGCAATCGTAACGACAGCGAAATTGATTGTTTTACTGATAACAGAGCAGCATGATCCAACATATGGATTCTTCTGTGGGTTGATTTTATTGTCCATTCTTACACCACTAAGGATGATGAAACAATTCCATTTTTATTACCTGATTCCGCTCCTATGTGCCACTATACTGACGGTTGGATTAACTATAAGTATGGGTGGTGAAAAAACATTGGAAAAGGAGAAACAGAAATACAAAATAGAACAGCTGCAAAAAAAACTGGGTGGTCAGGATACGGATAGGCAAGTGGGGCGATCGGTTGGTCGGTTGGTGTATCTGTTTATCGTGGGAGCAATCGCAATTTCGGCTATGATCTTGCCAGGTATCAGTGGGTCGTTTGTCATGTTGCTNTTTGGNGTTTATTTTGANATTTTGTTAGCNATTAACAATCGNGATTTGANNTTGCTNATNACTTTTGCNATTGGTTGTGGNNTGGGGTTGNTGGCTTTTACCCGNTTGCTTAATTTNTTGTTAGAACGGTATCATGATNTTACAGTGTCTTTTCTGATTGGNCTNATGATNGGGTCATTATATGGNTTGTGGCCATTCCGTGAATTTGANGTNGTAAATAGNCNNCGGNTCGACTTTGCCCATGTTTTGCCNAGGATNNANACTAATCTGGCAATNACGTTTGNTGCTTTTNTGNTTGGNTGTNTNATTATCTTNATATTTGATNNGTTTGANAAGTTNAATCAGCGGNCATAATNCCNTGTTTNAGATGTNGTNTGACNCGATTTNAAGTNACAGAGGNTAGAGTGAAAACNATCGGTTTTTTTGTCAATACCTCCAAGAAGAAGGCGCTTGAAGTTGTACCGTCAACCGTCGCTTGGTTGCGAAAGCAGGGGATTGAGTCGTTGATTGCCGACGATGAGGCCGATGCCGTCGGCATTCGGAAAGTAGGATGCAATCGGGATGCTATTGTTGATCGATCTGACCTAATACTAGTTTTGGGTGGTGATGGCACGCTATTGAACGCCGTGCATACGTNGGGTATCGAGAATGTGCCGATTTTGGCTGTCAATATTGGGCATCTGGGTTTCCTGACTGATGTATCTCTAGATGAACTGTATCCGGCGCTTGAGCGGGTTCTAGAAGGTAATTATGATATTGATACCCGAATGATGTTGGAGGCAAGGATCAACAGTATAGATGGTCAATTTGGGGTTGGAAGCTATTTTGCGCTTAACGATGTTGTTGTTCGCCACAATACGCGCTTAATCGAACTCGAAACGCAAATTGATGGGGAACCGTTCATCACATATAATGCCGATGGTTTGATTATGGCAACGCCGAGTGGATCTACTGGCTATTCGCTTTCAAGTGGNGGTGCTATTGTTGAACCGCATCTAGACGCGATTCTGTTAACGCCAATTTCACCGCATTCCTTGACTGTGAGGCCGTTTATNGCTCACGGNAATTCTGAAATAAATGTGACAGTTAGATCAAATTNTGGTGACGTCAATCTGTTAGTAGATGGGTCTCGTACCATGTTGTTGGTTAGTCCAGGGACGTCTATCCGTATTTGTAAATCAGACAAAAAAATCCAGTTGATTCGGTCACAACGACGCAGTTATCACGAAGTTCTTCGGACGAAATTGATGCTTGGTGAGGGGATTAAACGGTCAAAATGACAAAAATAAGTGGTCAGACAAGGATTGTTGGTGTTATCGGAGATCCAGTGCAGCACAGTCGATCTCCACAAATGCATAATGCCGCCATTGTGGAGCGAAAACTTGATTATGTCTATGTACCATTTCATGTCAGATCAGGAGAATTACGGGAAGCAATCGAAGGTTTCAAGGCACTTAACGTACTTGGTGTCAATGTGACTATTCCACACAAGCAGACGGTAATGCCTATCCTTGATGACGTATCGCATGAAGCAACTCTGATTGGAGCGGCTAATACCCTGATATTCTGTGATGGTAGGGTGTCTGGCGACAATACGGACGCGCAGGGGTTTCTGCGAGCCATGACTGAGGAAGGAATCGATATTCCAGTCGGAGGTTCCGCTGTGGTTTTAGGCGCGGGAGGTGCCGCACGTGCGGTCGTAGTAGCTTTGGCACTTTCTGGTTTGGGCCTGATTACAGTTGCTAATCGAACTGGATGGAAGGCAATTCAGTTCGAAAAAAATCTCGCAACCATATCGGAAACGGAAATCTCAGCTGTTGACTTAGCGTCTAATCAACTCAACTCAGCAATTCGTTCAGCCGATCTGTTGGTAAATACGACTTCAGTTGGTATGCAGGAAACTGATCAGTTATTGATTGATCCGGACTCGCTTAATCCCGGAACTATTGTCTATGAAATTGTGTATACTCCGCCAGAGACACCGTTACTCCGAGTTGCTAGGGAGAAAGGATGTCAAACAATTGGTGGAATTGGAATGTTGGTACATCAAGGTGCGATTGCCTTTGAAAAATGGATTGGCATTGTACCTAATGTTGAGACGATGCGTATCGCCTTAGAACAGGCCCTATACCAAAAAAAAATATAGGTTCAGATTATGGAAAATAAAGAAACAGCATCAATTAAGATTGAGATTTTTAATGCGCAGTATACTGTGAGAATTCCTGAAGATCTAACTGAAGCTGACATTCGAGAAGTTGCCGGTCAAGTTGATCAGATGATGCGACAAGTTAGCGGCAAAGGTTATGATCAAGCCAGCACCGCTATATTGGTATCGCTTAGGTTGGCACAACAGGCTAGGAAAGATCGGATTCACCTTGATTCTCAAATAGGCTCCCTAGTTGAACGAATTGACCAGAGTTTGGAGTTGCTACCTGATCAGGATTCAGAAGCAATACCGGATACCGATTCAGNCCCGTTAGTCCCTCAGATTCCTTTCTAAATGAGCGTTGAAGATCAGGTTCAGCAATTCCGAAAGAAATTTCACCGGATTAAGGTTGAAGTGCAAAAAAGGATTATTGGACAAGATAGCGTTGTTGAAGATATCTTGATCTGTCTTTTTGCCAATGGGCATGCCCTAATTGAAGGTGTNCCGGGATTGGGGAAGACACNGATGATTCAGACATTGAGCGAAGTGTTGGATTTATCCTTTAAGCGTATTCAATTCACACCAGATATGATGCCGTCTGATATTACCGGGACAACAATTCTGGTTGAAGATCAACAGGGACGAAAACGGTTTGAGTTTCAGTCTGGTCCTATCTTTTCTCAGGTGATTCTAGCAGATGAAATTAACCGCGCAACTCCTCGTACCCAATCGGCTCTTCTGGAAGCGATGCAGGAGCGTACAGTTAGCATTGCTCGCACCACTCACAAACTGGGGGCTCCGTTTTGTGTCTTTGCTACCCAGAACCCAATTGAAATGGATGGTACTTACCCATTACCAGAAGCGCAACTTGACCGTTTTCTCTTCAAACTGAAAATTGAATTTCCCGATCGAACTGATCTGATCCAAATCATGCAGCAAACCACTTCCGATCACCAAACGGAAATTGAGTCTGTTTGCGAAGCGGATTCAATTTTGCAGATGCAGCGGTTGATCCGTGGTGTTCCAGTTGCGGATCATGTAGCTGAATACGCATCTCTGATTGTTACTGCGACACACGCCGATCAGCCGAACGCTTCAGAAATGGCAAAGAACTACGTTGAGTTGGGTGCTAGTGTTCGCGGTCTACAGGCCTTGGTTCTGACGGCGAAGATTAAGGCATTACTTGATGGGCGTTATAATGTAGCGATTGAAGACATTCGGACAGTAACTTTACCTGCTTTACGCCACCGCTTGCTTATCAATTTTGAGGGGCAGAGCGAACAGATTAGCAACGACGAGATTATCAAAGACATTCTAGAAACTCAGGAAATCAAATCATGACGCCATCTGCCCGATTTTCGGAAGAAAACGATTTTGATGTTAGTCTAATTGTAGAAATGCCAGGTCCAAACCTCTGGAACTTGATACAGAGAGACTGGGTTAACAATGAAAAACGAAACCCACTGGATGTTTTCAGGATTGTTAGTCTGGCTGCAGTTCGTTCGCTTCAACCAGGATCTGAGTCCATCAATCTCCTGTGTGTATTGTACCGCGGTGATTTCAGCTCTATTCGGCAGTGCATCGATCAGTTCAAAAAGGAGCAGAAGGCGCAATGCCAAAACCCATTTCGACTTCGGGAAGCACAATTAGGGGCACACGACGCAACCGAGAAATCCTTCCGACAGTTGCGCGGTTCGATGTATTATGGTGATGCTGAAGGCGCTGACGATGCTGTTACCAAGATGTATCGAACCTCATCCGCGTTTGAACTTTTCGGTATGCTTTTCAATTTGGCTATTCAAGATTTTAATCACTATGGTCGAAAAGTGGTTACAGCTATCCAGATTTGGAAGTTGGTTCAGATTATCGGTTGGGAGTACTCACTACCCGTTCTCCGTTCTCTAGCACGTTTCCTTTGCCAACTTCCTATTAATAGCGATTGCTTTATTGAAAGTGAGAATTTGGTTTATGATGTTAGAGAAGATTGGCAATTAAATTTTTTGGGTGATGTGCGGGACTGCGAAAATTTGGTAGATATCCTGACAAAATCTGGTTTTGAAACGGCTCTCGATGGTACCTTCAAAGCCATTAAAGATGGTACTCAGACGGATCTTATTTGGAAGGCAGTACTGTCTGTTGCNCATCAGNCAGATTCCAATCTGTTCCTTTCTCTCTGTGCCTTACGATCTCTTAATCAATTGGCTTATGATTCTACGCAGCAATTACAAATTTTATTTCAGTCTGTTGGTTTTGTAGCTGAGAATTGCTATCAAAATTTCAGCTACAAAAAGACTGAATGGAATTCTGCTTTGTTGGATAAGTTATTACTGCAGTCAATTAGAGATTAATTTCTCCTCCTTGACGGTTGCTANAGATCTATGTTAAAACTTTTTGGGTTTGAGTTGCATAGATGGTCGCGTCCCGATAGGGATGAGGAAAGTCCGGGCTCCATAGGGCGGGGTGCTGGATAACATCCAGGAGTGGTGACGCTATGGAAAGTGCAACAGAGAGTAGACTACAATGCAATTGCATTGTACAGGTGAAACGGTGCGGTAAAAGCGCACCAGTCTCGACGGTGACGTCGGGAGCTAGGTAAACCCCATCTGGAGCAAGACCGAATAGAAGGATAAGGTGCGCCCGCCTAGTCCTTGGGTAGAGTCGCTACAGGTNNNCGGTAACGTTGATCGNAGAAGAATGATCATCACCTTGAGANGTGCAAACANCTTGAGGAACAGAACCCGGCTTATTTGCAACTCAAACCATTTTTTGATTNTNCTTTTGTCTGCNTTNTCTTTCCCATAAATCTGTTTTTTGACTGNAATTTTCTTGATANCCTGAATTACGGTCTATTGTATTTTNTTAGACTTAATTTTATTTTGAAGTCNAATTGATTATTGNTTCTTAGTCAATTGGTNTGATAGAATCAATCCAGTTTGNGGAAAATAAATTAGNATAAGTTGCGCGTGGATTTTCAGGGGATTCTTAACCAAATTCAGTCAAAACAGGTTATTGTTATCGGTGACCTGATTCTAGACAAGTATATTGAAGGCAAGGCTGATCGAATATCCCCAGAAGCCCCGGTTCCCGTGGTAGANGTAACGCATGANACTGTACGTTTCGGTGGTGCGGCCAATGTAGCATATAACATATCAAGTTTGGGTGGATTGGTTGAGGTGATCGGTGTGGTTGGTGATGACCAGAACGGCGAAACGCTGATGCGGATGTTTGATCAATCTGGTATTGGTACAAATGGAATCTTCATTGATCCNGACCGTCCGACCAGCACTAAAAGCCGCTTGATGGCAAACCGCCANCAGATTGTGCGTATTGANCGTGAATCTAAAGCGCCATTAGCAGAACGTGCTTCTACTGTCTTGGTTGAGTCAGCTTTGTCCAGCATGGCTGATTCGGATGCTATTATCTTCGAGGATTATGACAAAGGCGTAGTGAGTATCGATTTCGTTCATCAGGTACTCAAAAAATTACCCTCCCATCCTCAACCGGTGGTAGTTGANCCTAAAGTAGANAATTTCTGGGANTATAAAGGAGTNACCGCGATTACTCCAAATCTCAAAGAGGCTTCAACAGCAGTAAATCGCCCGATTACCGACGACGAAAGCCTGATTTCCGTTGGGTGTGANATAGTTGACCGNTTGGAGCTTAGTAGTTTGCTAATCACGCGGGGTGAAGATGGTATGACCCTNTTTCATCAGGANNCTGACAGCNAAATNTCTGNCGATCACATTCCTACACANCCGCGTGAAGTTTTTGACGTGACAGGTGCNGGGGATACGGTNGTGTCAGTTTACACGCTTGCTCTAGCAACTGGGACCGATTTTCTAACAGCTGCGAAACTGGCNAATTATGCNGGAGGTATTGTGGTNGGTGAAATTGGATGCGTGGCGGTGACGCCGGATCAATTGATGGAAATTGTAGAGGAGAATGCTGGGTGAAGGCGGTTTTTCTTGATCGTGATGGTGTGATTAATCGCAAACTGGATCACGATTATGTTAAATGCTGGGATGAGTTCGAGTTTTTGCCGCAATCCTTGGAGGCTATTTCTATGCTGACTAGGGCTGAGTTCCCGTTGATTGTTNTTACTAATCAAGCTTGTATTAATAAGGGAATCATTTCGCATGCTCAGTTGTCGGAAATTCATCGAAGGATGATTGANGAAATAGAGCATGCNGAAGGTAAAATTTGTGATATCTATTATTCCCCGCACCGGCCAGATGAGAATTCCGAATACCGAAAACCGAAACCGGGTATGCTTTTACAAGCCGTGACCGAACACAATATAGATATTTCGCAGAGTTACCTAATTGGTGATTCTCCAACTGACATTTTGGCTGGCAAAAGTGTTGGATGTCGTTCGTACCTGATTTGGTCCGGNAGTGGTTGTGAATCTCCGCTAAATGTGGCNCAAGACTCTCAACCGAACCGTGTGTTTGNAAATCTTTATCAGGCAACACTATTCATATTGTCGTTACCCTAATAATATTGTTATTATGAGTTGCGNAGCGGCGGTGTTCGGGAATTTTATAGCAAATATTATGTGGATGTCTTCATAGGGACGGAGATGCCTCAAACTGCCCATAAGATTAAACAGCGGATTACCAAACAGCAATTGGCGTTGATTCTCTATCGGTGTTTAGATAATCAAGAGATCGTTAGTCTCGCGAACCTTTGCGGAATACATTCTCATTCTTCGTTTCCTAATTTGGAAATAAAAAACCGGATTGTTCCTTCCATTTGCCAGAATTTCTTCGATCAAAGTGNTTCCCTCAAAAAAATTGCGCAGGTTTTAGGAAAAAAGTCCAAGGACGTNATTCGTCGCATTAAGTATATGGAAATGGNCGAAATTTTCCTCTTTTTCGGCAATCCNAATTACCTGCAAAGTGATGACGAACTAGGTCAAATTCTCTGGTCNATGTTGGTGGATTCACGCCAGCAAGTCCAAGATTACGCNTATAGCCTTTTAACGGAGTTGAATGCGTTGGAGCTAACTCATGGATCGGAGAAAAAGACGCTTGAAATAGAGAAGGAAGATAGCTATTCTCTGGGCAACGAACCGATTGATCAAATTGATTTGGAGCTTGATACCAATTTGCCAGTTTTACTGAAATCTGGGCGGCAAAATAGAGATAGCAGTTGTTCACGATCTATTCTTCGCCAAAACGGAACTGATTGGTTAGANAACCAAAGCTCCCGCTTAAATCAACAGGTATTGGATCTTACCTNCCAATGTCAAGATTTACAGCAACAGGTACAAGAACAGGTTAAGGAAAACCAGCTCCTGAAAGAGGAAAATCAGGTTCTAAAGGAAAAGATCTTGCGTCACGAATCACATGAGCCAGTGATAGAACAATTGGTGGAAGAGAAGCGAATTCTTCAATTAGACTTGGCTGAGGTAAGCAGTAAAATGGAAAAACANTTGTCACTCCACATGGAACGTGATAAGGCTGAATTGACGGCTAGTCTGCAATCTTTGGAGAAGTCGGCTGGTCAGGCACAGNNGNTGTTTGATCGACTTCGTGCAGACTTTGAAGGACATNTGGATTCNCTGGAGCAGATCAATCAGGNGTCAANNGCTAATCTGNACNGGATTCAGCAACGAATTTCCACCTTGGATGATAGTAGACAACAGAAAGTTATCAGTCACACATCAAAACTGCCACGGGTGGGNATATTCGTTGATGTGCAGAACATGTTTTATGCCGCTAAGGATCGGTATGCNGGTCGGCTAGATTACATNAAACTACTTGATCTGATGGTCGGTNCNCGACAACTGACTGNCGCTTATGCCTATATTGTGCAAATACCGGAAATCGATCAATCCAGTTTCGTCTCCCTNTTGGAACATAACGGCTACACNATCCGNACCAAAGATCTCCGGTTGCGTGGTGATGGATCGGCCAAGGGGGATTGGGATGTTGGTATTGCGGTTGACATCGCTATGATGTTGGATAGNCTGGATGTGGTNGCCNTGGCTAGCGGCGACGGTGATTTTTGCGANCTAGCNGAGTTGGTTAAACGCCGTAAAAAACGGATTGAAGTGGCCGCTTTTTCCCACAATACCTCAATGGATTTGATTCGTTCGGCCGATCAATTCTTGCCGATCAGCAATGAATTGATTATCTAACTTGGTTTGTACGTTACGTCATCAAAANAGCTTGGTGAAATAGNTAGATTATCTGTGTTTGTTGATTATTCGGCTTTTAAGGATTTGGTAAGANTAGAAACTGTTGATNTTGGTGATGGTTTTCCGTTCAAAGNGGTAAGATCTTCCGCNTTNCAATGCNGANGGGGGACAATCTGAATCACCGTATTTGGGGTTTATAGAATAATCAAGAGGCTCACAAAAAAGCAAAAAACACAAAAAAATGCCCAAGGCAAGGCGTNAAAGTTGCTTTTTCCCTCTGTTTTGGTGTAGAATTAAGCTGTTTGGCGTGGATTTTGCTCCTATTNAGCTTGCTTAGATATTCAGGCCAAGTTNTGTGTNTCTGGTTTTGTTGATCGAAATCAGGAAAAAGTTTACCTCAGTTGTAAACATCAGGTGAAATCGAAATGAATGCGTTACAAGCCAGAAATAATCCGGCGGCTGCCCAGCCGTACATCGACTTCAAGCGGTCACAGGCAGTCTTGGAAGCCAATGCCGATTTGCAGCAGCTGAAGCGGCCGGCTGTGACGGTTGCCAGCGACGATGCGGTCGATTTGTCTCGTCCCATACGTGACCCAGAGCAAACTCGTATTCAGGAAATGAAGCATGCTAATCGGATTGCTCAGGAAGCCAGTGACTTGATGCGAACTGCTGATGATGGGTTGGGCCGAATAGAGGGTATTCTTACTCAGATGCGTGAAGTTTCTCAGCAGGCGCTGAATGAAGAACTGGAGACCGCCGAACTCACTGCGCTTGATCAGCAATTTGGTGACATGCGAACTGAGATTCGGGAGGTGGCCAACCAAACCGTGCAACGAGGTCAACCGCTAATTAACGGAATGTTCGGTCAACAGATCTTACCTATTGGCACTGAAGAAGATCTGTCACTTACTCTGATGAATGCCGATATCGTTGGTCTCGGATTAACCCAGACCGAAGGGCTGACTTTCAAAGGAGACACCGTCGACCTCGATGGCGGTATTGGTGAAGGCGGCGCACCAGCTGCGTTTCCAGACGAAGCTAACCTGCAAACACCGGAGAGCTCACGCCAAACCCTCAATCGGTTAGATATTGCGGTGGGGCTGGTCAACCGCGAACGAAGTTACTTGGGCTCGATGCAAAGTCAAATCCAGTTTACTGTTACCGACCTGTCTACACCTTCTCAAAGTGCTGAAAGGTCACGTGTCACTATTGAAAACATGGAGTTTGCAACTGAAACCATTGAGGTGACCCGAGAGCAAATTGTGACCCAAACCAGCTCTTCTGTCATGGCACAGGCTGGTGGCGTTTCCCAGAATATCCTGCAACTGATCCAATAATCTGAATCCCTGATTATTGGTGGGCGTCCAGAGATCGAATTCTCCTAAGGTTTAATAGCCTTCCACCAAATTGCACATAACTTCTAAACATCTTTACTTTCTAAATGATCTGATATTGTGCAATATCAAAACCTATAATGGTAAAAACAAACAAGAAAGTGCCATTTTGTGCAAATGATGCGTCCATAGCGAATAGATAGGCTGGCTTGTTAAGTACGAGAGCATCTGATCTGCTTCCCGTTCCCGCTAGAATAAAAAAAAGAGACCTGTTTGAGCAACAAGCCTCTTTACCTTAACTAACTTAAAAC